>NZ_LS483364.1:1569642-1883571 GCF_900475275.1 Streptococcus sanguinis
TTGTTTGAAACAAAGAAACCGATTGATGAGAAAGATAGTGTACTTCGCCACTTTGACCTACACTACTTGGCAAAGCAATTAATAGAAAGTAAACCATAATTCCAAAGAAGATAAATATGCAAAATAAGACCGTAAACAGCCGATTGATCATCCCCATATGAATGGGATTTGGCATACCAGAGGTTAAGGCAAACTTTCCGTTCGTTACGATTTTCTTACTTCGTTCAAAGTCTGCACCAAAAATACTGATTTTTTTCATTTTTAATCTCCAAATTTCATCTAGTAGAAAGGCTCATATTCTTGGGAATCTTCCATTTGAGGATAGGAGACAAATTGTGTCACAAAACAGCAACTGTCGCAACAACTACTCCTCGCTCCGTTAAAGATATAGCACTTGCTTTCTGCGATTCGACTGTTTTACCTAACACCTAGTTACAAGTTTCGCTCTCTGTTTCTTTCTTAAACAGGATTTTCCCTTGGCTGTATAGCTTCATAATCTTCACAAAACGAATCGGGTTGTTTTGGTTGTACAACAAAAAGAGCATGAAGAACATTAAACCTGCTCCCCAAAAATCATAGCCTTGTTCAATCGGTTGCCCGAATTTTTGAGTGCAGTCGTAAAAAACATACAAATAATAGATCGCAAAGGCAAGTATGATGTAACGAGTGATTCGATAAATCGTAGCAGATGCCTCAGCTGGATCAAAGTGTTCGTCCCTCACCATCAAATTATGTGACACTGCATAATAAAACACCTTCTCTGTTGTCGGCTTAGCCTTGCGCACATTTTTATAAAGTCCTCGCTCAAGAATTGCGGTAAACAATAGAAACTCAGCCAGCCACAATAGTAACACATAGCTCAAACTAGTCCAGTTATAGACACCAATATCCAAGGCTGAAAGGAGGCCATAGAGACCAGGTCCACCTGCCATCAGAAAGATAACCATTTCAGGAATGTAGGCATTGGTCTTATAAGCACCTTCCGTATTGAGCAGAAAACTTTTGGGAGCTGCTAAAGCCTCTCTAGTCTGCTGGTCATAATAGACCGCCTGACCATCACACTCGCCAATAAATACTCGACGACGTCTAAGAAAAAACATTCTAACCTCTTTCCAATTACTTATTGAAGTTCTGTTACTAAACTTTATAATCTCTACTGCTTCACTCACTTTTATTTAATTTCAAATCAGCTAAGCCCCAGCTTTATAATCATGTAGCTCTTTTGTCAAAATAGCTCCATCTGTTCCAACGCTCACTTCTAAATATACATCAGAGTTTTCATCGTCTCTACATACTACTCTTAATTTTCCAGACTCAAATTTTTCTGTTATGTCTAAAATACCAGAAATATTATTCTGATTATATATAACAAAAGCAATTCCTAACAAAAGCCCTGCAAATATAATCTTAAAAATCTCACCTCCAATTGGTTGCCCCAAAAAATCTTTGAAATGAAAAATAAAATCATAGACATAGTAGAAACCTACTGCAGGAATAGTGAACAACAAAGCGTTAAATAAATAAGTATTATTGCGCTTCTCTTTTTCGCTCAAGTTCTTTTCTTTTAAATCCTCTGAATCACAAATAGTAAAAAGGCTGACCGTTTGAGTAGTCACTTGCGCTCTATTGACATTTCGATACAAGGCCCGTTCTACGAGGATAGTGATAAAAGTAAACTCTCCTAGCCAAATAAGAATAACACTCCAAAAAGTAGTCATGCTATAAGTTCCTTGTAAAAATAGACTAAAGAAGGAAGAAATGCCACTTCCACTAGCTATAAAGAGAACAACTAATAAAGGAATATGCCTGTTCATTTTACTTGATTTCTCTGTGTCTAATAATTTGCTTTTTGGCGCTTCTAATACTTCGTGGGTCTTACGATCAAAATAAATAGCTTTGTCATAATATTGATTTAAATACATACGCCGTCTTCTAAAAAACATTCTAAGCTCTTTCTAATTAACTATATACTTCCTATTACCAAATCTCTGAATTGAAAACCGGGAAGACTCATTTTGCGTTTGCAATATAAGCCAATTTCTCAATTCTCTCATGAATCGTTTCTACATTCAAGTTTTCTCGAAGGTATTCACAGAGCACTCCATTTTCATAAAACATTTGCTCTAAAAGCTGACCTTTTGGTGCATCGGGGCACTGAATCATAACAATACTGAATACACCACCGGGACCAGAATTCTCAATTGAATTCCCCTCAAAATGATAGGTGAAAGCCCGAAATTGAGAACCATTGTAGCTACCTGAAATTACATAGGCAACTTTTACCATATTTCCACGACCAAATGGATAATGACTAAAATGAGCATATTTTTCTACATACGGATTCTGGGAAAGTTTTAGTGTGAGATCATTACTTGTTTTTTGCTTGGAATAATCTCTGTAATAGTCATTACCTTGTGCTTTGTCAAATTGATAGCCGTGCTCGGAAGCAAAGGCTTGATATTCTTTGTTCTTTTTAGCAGAACGACTAATCGCCCAATAAACTATCCAACCGACAAAAGCAAAAATTGCTAGCATTGCAATCATAAATATTACTAGAAAATCCATCATTATCTCCTTTTTTTCCTTAATAAAGTGCTTCAGTTATCAAAATCCTAACGAGCATAATAACTGAAGCACACTGAGTACGATCTTTTCCTGATGTTTACTACAGACTCTATAAAGCTCATTCCTCATGGAAACTGCTCACTCCTGCAGGTTGCTCGTCTGATTCTATTCTTTTCCTACACCTTCTCCGCCAGCTCTTCCCACTCTAGCATGGCTTCTTCTTGGGCGGCGGTCAGCTGGTCGATTTGCTGCTGACTCTCCATGAGTTCGGCGGCATCATTAGTGGCCTGCATGGCTTCCTGAAGCTGACTGATCTGGCTGTCCAAGTCCTCGATTTGCGCTTCCAGTTGTTCTAGGCGACGGGCCAGACGGCGCTGTTCTTTCTGGTTTTCCTTTTGGATTTGATAGTCATTGGCAGGTGCTGGCTTATCAGAATCGACCTGCTCCGTCTCTTCACGCAAGGCTTCCTGTTCTGCCTTTTTCTCCAGATAGTAGTCATAATCACCCAGATAAAGAGTGGAACCTGTTTCAGAAAGCTCGATGATCTGAGTGGCCACGCGATTGATAAAGTAACGGTCATGGCTGACAAAGAGCAGGGTGCCGTCAAAGTCAATCAGGGCATTTTCCAGTACTTCCTTGCTGTCAATATCCAGGTGGTTAGTCGGCTCGTCTAGGATAAGGAAGTTGTTGTTTTCCATAGACAGCTTGGCTAGAAGCAGCCGCGCCCGCTCTCCACCCGATAGCATGCCGACAGACTTCTTGACATCGTCTCCCGAGAAGAGGAAAGCGCCTAAGCGATTGCGAATCTCGACCTCTGGTGTCAGCTTGAAGTCATTCCATAGCTCATCGAGAACCGTATTGCTAGCAGTCAGTTTGCTCTGGGTCTGGTCATAGTAGCCCACTTCCACATTAGCTCCCAGCTGCTCCTTGCCTCTGATGAAGGGCACTTGCCCGATTAGTGATTTAATCAAGGTCGTCTTTCCAATCCCATTTGGTCCGACGATAGCTACCGCATTAAACTTGCGAATATCCAGGTTAATTGGCTCCGACAGGACTTCCTCTCCGTAGCCAATAGCCGCATCTTCCAAGGTCAGAACAACATTGCCCGAAACCTTATCGGATTTGAAGGTCATATTAGCCGAGCGATTGCCGGTCTCCGGCCTGTCCAAACGCTCCATCTTTTCCAGCTGCTTGCGGCGGGACTGAGCCCGCTTGGTAGTGGAGGCTCGAACTAGATTGCGATTGACAAAGTCCTCTAGCGCAGCAATTTCTTTCTGTTGCTTTTCATAGTTCTTGGCTTCAGTGGCCAGCTTCTGCTCCTTTTGGACCACAAAGCTAGAGTAATTACCCACATAGCGATCCAAGGAATGCTTGGTCAAATCCAGCGTGATGGTTGCAACCTTATCTAAGAAATAGCGGTCGTGGCTGACGATGATCAGGGCACCGCTGTAGTTGACTAAGTAAGTCTCCAGCCAGGCAATGGTCTCAATATCCAAATGGTTGGTCGGCTCGTCCAAGACCAGCAGTTCTGGCTTTTCCAAAAGCATCTTAGCCAGAGCCAGACGGGTATTCTGCCCGCCTGACAGCTCAGAAATCTTCATCTGCCACATGGACTGGTCAAACTTGAAGCCATTCAAAATAGCTCGAATATCGGCCTCGTAGGTAAAACCACCTTTCTGGCGAAAGTCCTCTGACAGCTGATCGTACTGGGTCATGAGAGCAGTCAGATCTTCCCCTGACAATTCTCCCATTTGCAGCTCCATCTGCCGCAAGCGCTTCTCCTGCTGACGCAGACTATCAAAGACCATCAGCATCTCGTCGTAGATAGTATTCTCCGACTCAAAGCGGCTATCCTGAGCCAGATAGGACAGGGACAGGTCTCGTTTTTTATTGATCTGACCAGAAGTAGGCTCTTCCTCACCCACCAAAATCTTGAGCAGGGTTGACTTCCCAGCTCCGTTTTTACCGACGAGGGCAATCCGGTCTACCTCATCCACCTGCAGGTTAATATTGTCAAAAAGAAGCTCCCCTGCAAAAGAGCGTTCAATCTTGCTTGCTTGTAAAATAATCATAAGACCATTATAGCAGATTTCCAGAAGCACAGCTATTAGAATTCAAGAGAAAGCGAACTCAGCTCCCCAAAAGAAAAAGAGAGTGGGACAGAAATCGGTAATTCGTTAGAATTCGATTTCGTCGTCCCACCTCCGCACAGTTGAGTAGGGCTGTAAAAGCTGATGAAATCAGCGTAGTAGAGCCCACTCAACCACTGCGTCTTGCTCGACAATCCAAAGACAATTGAGAGGCTAGGACTTATGTCCCAGCCTCTACATAAAACTATTGAGAATAGATTGATTCTGCAAAATCAGATAAATTCCCAGCAGAATCAGAACCGCAAAGACAACAAATTTAATCATTCCCTTGATCAGACGAATAACCAGAAGGATAATCATGGACCCGACTAGCCACATAAAGGCGGAATTGTGAAAAAATCCCTGAACTGCCTCAATATTCTGGCCGAAGAAGAGCTGAATGGGCGCCGGAACATGATTTTCCCAAGCCGCTGTCACTCCTAGCTGGTTGGCAATCTCATTGCCGCTTTTCCATAGCCAGACAAAGATTCCTGAGTTAAAAACAAAGAGAAAAACTTGCTCTGGAAAGTGTCGAATCAAGTAAAAAATAGATTTTAACATAGGCTTACAATTGATACAAGTCTTTTACAGCCTGGATATCTGTCGGCTGGATACTGTAAAATGAGCCTGCTGACTGCATCACTGATTCCTCCTCATTATGGTCTAATCCTATAGCATGGCCCAATTCGTGCGCTGCTGTATTGACAATCCGCTCATGAGAATAGGCATAGCGACTGTCCAGCAGGTAGTAACTATTAAGGCGAACCGTGACATGGGTAAACCGCTTGGTTAGGAGATTGGTCTGCGACTCAGCTTCACCAGCCGCACTGATGTTGCCATCATTCATCTCCGTTGCAACAATGTCCGCCTTGTCTTTGTCGTTGATGATTTGAAAGGTGAAGGCACCTGTTTGATTCCAAGAATCAATGGCCTCCTTATAGGCTGAACGGAAGGTTTCATTATTTGTATCGATATAAATGGTGGCACTAGGCTGATCCCAACGAGCCCCTGTTGTTGCATGCTCATCTGTCAGCTGATCCGTCTGCGTCTCCTGACTGCTGTGAAGCCCCGTGGAAATGCCTTGGTGATTTAAAAATTGATCCACTCTGCCAACAGCAGTCTGAACAGCCTGCGTCAATCCCTCTGTACCCGGTTCTGTCGAAGTGGTAAAATAGAAAATTCCGACAATAACCATAAAGCTCAGGACAAAGGACCAGGCAAGTCCCCAAACCACGCGCCCAATCAGACGCATGAGGAACCGGATGCTTTTAAAAATAAGTCCCATTGCAACCTCCTTTACTAGATTGTAAGAGAACGTTGATTTTACCACCGCTTTCTTAAAGAAGACTGAAAAATTAGCCTTCTTTCTATCTATTAGTATAAAAGAAAATGACTACAAATCTGCAACCATTTCTTTTCATTCTAATGAATACTCTTTGCAAATCTATTTTTGAGTATAAAATTAAGAACCTCTATCCAGACTGACCCTGCCACTATTATAGTCCAGGTGAATCCCTTTTTGCACATTCGGGATAAAGACATTGAATTCCAGACTACCATCGCTGGACTTGGCCTCTAAATGTGACCCAACCGGTACTAAATCCGTCTCCGTGGCATAAATCAAGGTTACCCGGTAGCGCACCCGCTTGTTCTTATCCAAAGCCTTACGGATCTTTGTCTCATAGTAATTCTGCCCTGTCGAATCCGCCTCATTGGCTTGGTTGGACCAGGCCGTCTGCACAGCGATATTGGCAGGATTGCTGGTGGAGGCATCAAAGCCCTTCAAACCACCAATCAGTGAATAGGCCAAGAGATGTCCGCGGTCCACAGCATGATTGTACTCACCAGAGAGGTTCTTGAGTTGATGCCAGCCTGCCGGTACCCATGAAGTGTTGGCATTTCCAGTTTCTTCCCGTTTTTTGTACTGGCGGGTAGACTTGGATAAAAAGGCATTCGCCACCGTCGGAATAGCTTGCCCTTGTACAAACTTGGTCTTATTGTCAGCGTAGGGTTTGCTAGAAATCCCCGCATCCAAGTCTGTCCTATTCCCATTCACGATAAAGGCGCCAGCTCCATTCCATTCAATGCTGCCTTTAAGCTGAGCTCGGACAGCATCCGTCAGAACGCTCTCAGCCAGTTCCTGACTAGGGGTGCCCTGATCTTGGACTTGCCCAACTCTGATTTCTGAATTTGGACTCTGAAGTGGCTGCTGACCGTCCTGTCCCCAGAAATAGCCAGCCAGAGCTAAAATCAAAGCCAGAGTCAGCCCAGCCCAGCCTTGCAGGCTCTTAGAATTCCTTTTCTGACTAGTCTTTCTTTTCATCTTCTTTCTTTCAACTTAGCAAACTGGATTCATTTCAGCCAGTCTGTTCGACTAGGAGCTAGTTTCCAGTAAACTTCCCGATTAATTCTTGCCAGGTTTCTGGTGAAAAAACTGATCCCTTACCGTTTCCGATAATGTTATAGCCAATCATCAGAGACACGAAAAAGAGAATCACTGCTATCAGGAGAACCAACAGAACAAGGCCAATTTGCCGACCTAAATATTTTAGATTTTCACTCATCGTCTTCTTCCTTTACACGCTTCACTTTGGCTCCCAAGGCTGCCAATTTCTCATGGAATTTATAGTAGCCTCGGTCTAAGTGTACCAGCTTGCTGACCTTAGTCTCGCCTTCAGCAATCAAGCCCATCAGAATCAAAGTCGCACTGGCCCGAAGGTCAGTTGACATGACTTCAGCTCCCTGAAGACTGCCACCGCCCCAGATACGAGCTGTATCACGCATGATATCAGAGTGCAGCCCCATCCGACGCATTTCCTCCAGATGCTGGAAGCGGTTCTCAAAGACAGTCTCAATCATCGTAGACTCGCCCTTGGCCATGGCCATGAGCGCCGTAAACTGAGCCTGCATGTCGGTAGGGAAGCCCGGATAAGGAAGAGTCTTGACCGCAACCGGTCTAAGTTTCGAAACATCGGAACGAATCCGAATCCCTTCATCTTCCTCTGTCACTTCCACTCCCATTTCCTGCATTTTGGAAAGCAGGGGACGATTGTGCTCCCAAATGGCATCCTCAATCAGCAAGTCACCGCTGGTCATAGCTGCAGCAACCATAAAAGTTCCTGCTTCGATACGGTCTTGAACCACATTATGCTTGGCACCTCGCAGCTGGTCCACTCCGACAATCGTCAGAGTCTCAGTACCTGCCCCTCTGACTTTGGCTCCCATTTCATTCAAAAATAGGGCTAGATCAACGATTTCAGGCTCCCGAGCAGCATTTTCAATCACTGTCGTTCCTTGAGCCAGCGTTGCAGCCATCATGATGTTTTGCGTTGCTCCCACACTAGGAAAGTCCATGTAAATGTGAGCACCCTTGAGCCGATCTGCCTTCGCTTCGATATAACCCGCTGTCTGGGTAATCTGAGCGCCCATGGCTTCTAAGCCCTTCAGGTGCAAGTCAATAGGCCGGCTGCCAATCGTACAGCCGCCTGGCATGGAAACCTTAGCATGACCATTACGAGCTAGAACTGGCCCCAAAACAACGATAGACGCCCGCATTTTGCTGACATATTTGTAAGGCGCCTCCTCAGACAAAGGCTGGGTGGCATCCACAACAACTGTATTTTCTTCCTGATTAAAATCCACCTGAGTGTTTAAACCGCGGACCACATTGTTCATGGTAAAGACATCAGACAAGACCGGAACATTTTTCAGCACAGACTGGCCCTCGCTAGCCAAGACTGTCGCTGCTAAGAGAGGCAGGACCGCATTTTTTGCTCCTTCAATCTTGACCTTTCCGACCAAGCGATTATCTCCACCTTGAATAATAATTTTTTCCATACCGATTCCTTACTCTAAATTTTTAAAATCATCCATACTATCATACCATAAAATCAAAAATATGACCTTATAAAGTACCATTAAAAATCGCCCGGCTCATATCGTAAATACCAATGAAGAAAAGGCTGACTAAATAGCCCAAGGCAATGCTAAACAAGAGAATCAAAAAGCGAATCTTCATCGCATTATCGGCATTGACCTTGAAAAACCTCTCCCACTCAACAACTGTTGACAACAGATGAAAAGCAAAGAAAATAAAGAGCAAATGACTGCATAATTTAAATATAACTTCTACCATAACTTTTATTATACCACAAGACTCGAGTAAGAGACGAACTAAACAGTCCTTCCCTTTTTCTTTGGAAAAGAAAACTGAGACAGTTCTGCCTCAGTTTTGCGTATTCAGTTTGTATTCATGAAAGCATCCTACCAGATGATGAATGGCTTCCATCAATCTAGGCAAAATAGCTTCTTATAATCTTGTTCCGACATTGATCCGGTTAATCGCCCGCTGCAGGGCAATCTTAGCCCGGCGTTCTTGGTCAATCAAATGCTTATCATGTGCTTCTTCGATTTCTTGCTCAGCTCGGAGCTTAGCTCGCTCAGCCCGACTAATGTCTATATCTCGCTCACGCTCAGCTGAATCCGCCACAATGGTAATGACATTATCTGCAATTTCAATGATTCCGCCATTAACCGCAATCCAGTCGATATGCTTGTCATCATCAATCCGGCGCACCTTAACCTGATCCACTTCTAAAACAGCGATGGTATTGATGTGGCGGGGCAAAATCCCCAGCTCACCATCAATGGTCTTTACGGAAACAAATGCAGCATGGTGATCATAAATAAGACCATCCGGTGTCACGATTTGTACTGTCATTTGAGCCATCATTCACCTCTTAGAATCCCATTTTCTCAGCCTTGGCCAATACATCCTCGATGGAGCCTACACCGCGGAAGGCGTCTTCTGGCAGCTTATCGTGCTTACCTTCAAGGATTTCTTTGAAGCCACGAACCGTTTCAGCTACTGGCACATAAGAGCCTGGCTGGCCGGTAAATTGCTCCGCCACATTGAAGTTCTGTGATAGGAAGAACTGAATCCGCCGCGCACGTGCTACCAGTGTCTTCTCATCGTCAGACAACTCGTCCATACCAAGGATAGCAATGATGTCCTGCAATTCATGATAACGTTGCAAGACCCGCTTAACCTCTGCTGCCACTGCATAGTGCTCTTCTCCGACAATCTCAGGAGAAAGGGCACGCGAGCTGGAAGCCAGTGGATCCACAGCTGGATAAATCCCCAGCTGAACCAATTTCCGTTCCAGGTTGGTCGTAGAGTCCAAGTGAGCAAAAGCTGTCGCTGGTGCTGGGTCAGTATAGTCATCGGCTGGCACATAGATAGCCTGAATAGAAGTAACGGAACCTTTCTTGGTTGAGGTAATCCGTTCTTGTAACTGTCCCATTTCTGTCGCAAGTGTTGGTTGGTAACCAACGGCTGATGGCATGCGTCCCAAAAGGGCAGACACTTCCGAACCAGCCTGCGTAAAGCGGAAGATGTTGTCAATAAAGAGCAGCACGTCCTGACCTTCCACATCGCGGAAATATTCGGCGATAGTCAGTCCTGTAAGAGCAACCCGCATCCGAGCTCCTGGCGGTTCATTCATCTGACCGAAGACCATGGCGGTCTTTTCGATAACGCCAGACTCTTTCATTTCCCAGTAGAGGTCATTCCCTTCACGCGTCCGTTCACCAACACCTGTAAAGACAGAAATCCCACCGTGCTCTTGGGCAATGTTGTGGATCAATTCCTGAATCAGTACAGTCTTCCCAACTCCGGCACCACCAAAGAGACCAACTTTCCCACCTTTCAGATAAGGAGCTAGGAGGTCGATAACCTTGATCCCTGTTTCCAGGATTTCTGATGAAGTTGATAGTTCATCAAAGGTCGGTGCCTTTTTATGAATCGGCTGGCGCTCTGCATCTTCTGCAAAAGGCGCATCCAAGTCAATAGTATCCCCAAGGACATTGAACACCCGCCCCAGAGTTTCCTTGCCAACTGGCACAGAAATCGGACGACCAGTATCCAAGACCTCCAAACCACGCGTCAAACCATCGGTCGACTCCATGGCAATGGTCCGCACCACACCGTCACCAAGCTCAAGAGCTACTTCAAGGACGATTTTTGATTTTTTCTCATCATTTTTATAGACTACAAGTGCATTATTTATCTCAGGTAGCTTGTCTCCAGCAGCAAACGCAACGTCTACGACCGGCCCGATAACCTGAGCAATTTTGCCTGAGCTCATGTTTTTTCCCTCGTTTAATTTCTAATTCATTTGTGGCCTTATTCTAGGGCACTTGCACCCGCCACGATTTCAGTAATTTCCTGCGTAATGGCAGCCTGCCGAGCGCGGTTGTACTGAATAGTCAAATCACTGATGACCTTTTTAGCATTGTCTGTCGCTGTCTGCATAGCAGTCATGCCGGCAGCATTCTCAGCCGTCTTGGCATCAATAATGGCACCGTAAATCATGCTCTCCGCAAACTGGGGCAGCAGTTGATCCAAGATAGAATCCCGACTGGATTCCAGTTCCAGATTCAGTGTATAATCTTCATCAGCTTCATTGGGATCCAAGTCAATGATTGGCAGCATCTGCTCCACCCGCATCTGACTGGTCAGACTGTTGACATGGTGGTTATAGCAGACATAGAGCTCATCAAAGAGCTCATTCTGATACATCTCAATGGTCTTGCTAATGATTTTACGGACCTCATCAAAGCTAGGCTGGTCGGCTAGACCACGCAGTTCATAAACTGGCTGAATCCCCCGAGCTCGGAAGAAATCAGCACCGACGCTTCCGATACAGATGACTTCAAAGTCCTCTCCAGTCGGATGGTACTCAGCTTTCAGCTCCATCAAAGCCTTGAGAATGGTTGCGTTATAACCGCCTACCAGACCGCGGTCAGAAGTAATGACGATATAGGCTGATTTCTTAACTGGCCGACTGATTAACATCGAGTGATGACGGGCATTTTCTGCCTCGTGGCCATGCAGCATATCCGTAACTAACTTACGCACTTTCTGGGCATAGACCTGAAAGTTCTTAGCTGCTTCCTCAGACTTTCCCAGCTTAGCAGCAGAAACCATCTGCATGGCATTGGTGATTTGACTGGTGTTTTTCGTGGATGCAATTTTATTTTTAATATCATTTAATGAAACTGCCATCTGACACCTCTATTCTTATTTGAAGCTAGACTGGTCAATAAACTCAGTAATGGCAGCATCCAAGACTTCTTCGCTTGGAAGGTCTTTCGTTGTCCGAATGGTTTCATAAATGCTTTCTTGATGTGCATCAAAGTAGGCAAATAGTTCTGACTCAAAGCGCAGAATATCGTCTACTGGCACACTGTCTAAGAAACCATGGGTCAAAGCATAGAGAATCACGACCTGTTTTTCAACCGGCAGCGGCTCATGAATCGGCTGCTTCAAGACTTCTACAGTCCTGCGGCCACGATTGAGCTTGGCCTGCGTTGCCGCATCCAAATCACTACCAAACTTAGTAAAGGCCTCCAGCTCCCGATAAGAAGCCAGGTCGATACGCAGGGTTCCAGCTACTTTCTTCATAGCCTTGATTTGGGCTGAGCCACCAACCCGTGATACAGAAGAACCTGCATCAATGGCCGGACGTACCCCAGCATTGAACAAGCTGTCGCTGAGGAAAATTTGTCCATCAGTGATTGAAATCACGTTGGTCGCGATATAAGCCGAAATGTCTCCTGCCTGCGTTTCAATAAATGGCAGAGCTGTAATCGAACCACCGCCCAGCTCATCAGAAACCTTGGCTGAACGCTCCAAGAGACGGCTATGCAGATAGAAAACATCCCCTGGAAAGGCCTCACGGCCTGGCGGACGACGGAGCAGGAGGGACAGTTCACGGTAGGCCACCGCCTGCTTAGACAAGTCATCATAGACAATCAAAACATGCTTGCCATTATACATGAACTCTTCTGCCATCGCTACACCAGCATAAGGCGCTAGGAAAAGCAAAGGCGACGGCTGTGAAGCAGAGGCTGTCACGACAATCGTATAGTCCAAAGCACCATACTGACGCAGCGTTTCTACCTGCGTACGGACTGTAGATTCTTTCTGACCAATCGCCACATAGATACAAATCATATCCTGACCTTTCTGGTTCAGGATGGCATCAATGGCAATGGTCGTCTTCCCAGTCTGACGGTCCCCGATAATCAGCTCCCGCTGGCCGCGGCCAATCGGAACCAAGGCATCAATAGCCTTGAGACCTGTCTGCAAAGGCTCAGATACTGACTTACGCTGCATGACACCCGGAGCCGGTGTTTCAACCGGACGTGTCTTGTCCGTGACAATGTCACCAAGTCCATCAACAGGACGACCCAGCGGATCAACAACCCGCCCAATCAAGGCATCTCCCACAGGAACTTCCATGATTTTACCAGTCCGGCGAATGGTATCTCCCTCACGAATGTCTGTAAAGTCTCCCAAGATGATAATCCCAACATCGGTCGACTCTAGATTTTGCGCCATACCATAAGAGCCATTTTCAAAGATTAAGAGCTCTCCGCTCATAGTCTTATCCAGACCATGAGCACGCGCGATTCCATCACCAATATAAGTGACGACCCCTGTTTCTGTGACGTCAAAATTTGGCTGGAAATTTTCAATTTGTTGCTTAATTAAAGCGCTGATTTCTTGTGCGTTAATCGCCAAAATTCACACCACTTTCTATTTCAATTTTTCTTTTACGACTTGCAATTGACGTTTTATGCTTGCATCAATTGTTTTGTTATTAGCAGAGATGACAAAGCCGCCAATCAAGCTGCTGTCCAATTCTTCCTTGAGCGAGCGGACTTTTAGACCCATCTTCTGCTCAATAATCGGTCGAATCTTCTCCTTCTGACTGGCTGTCAAAGGCTGAACAGAGCGCAGCGTCACCTCAAACTCATTGCTGATTTTTTCAAGCTGGTGCTGACTCTCCAGTACAATCTCATAAAAGAGATCCTCACGATGATTGAGAATGACAATTTCAATCAGATTATCAAGCAGCTGGGAGCCTGAGTTTTGAAAGAGCCGCAGACTCTTTTCTTTCTCGTGGTCACTGATGCCGATATGTGACAAAAAGTCAGCAAGGCCGGTCTCCGCGAAAACAGCCTTAATCTGACTCAGTTTTTCAAAAACATCTTCTTGCTGACCTTTTTCAAAGACCGTCTGAACAAAAGGCAAAGCATATTTCTCAATGATTGCATATTGCTTCTTATCCATCAGGCATCTCCTAACTGTTTGATATAGCGGTCAATGAGCTCGCTCTGAGCGTCCTTATCCAGCTCCTGACTCAAAATCTTACTAGCCAGAGTTACTGTCAAGTCGGCTACTTCTCCTTTGATGCTGCTCATAGCCTCTGCCTTATTTTGGGCAATTTCCTGATTGGCTTTAGCCTTCAAGCGCCCTGCTTCTTCTGCTGCATTAGCTAGGATTCCAGCCTTGTTCTTTTCAGCCGTCTCTTTAGCAGTCTCAACGATAGAAACTGCTTCGACCCGACTGCCTGCTAGAGCTTCCTCACGCTTTTGCGCCAAGTCTTCAGCTTTCTGACGTGCAGCTTCTGCACCATCAATATCTTCTGAAATCTTTTGAGCACGCTGATCTAAAATCCCGATAATATTGCCCCAAGCAAACTTCTTAATGAGAAATACTAAAAGAAGAAAGGAGCCGGCAATCAAGATAAAGTTGCCAATAATTTCACCTACGGTTATATTCATTTTATCTATCCTTTCTTTTTATTCTACCTCACCATTAATCTTTTTACCAAGATACATAGATGTTAGCATGGTAAAAACATAGGCTTGGATACAGGAAATAAAGATGGAAAAACCAGTCCAAACCATGTTCATAATAAAGGCAATCGGATACCAATACGCTGCTTGATGTGCCCAAGTCAAGAGCAAACCAGCCAATACTTCACCTGCAAAAATATTCCCATAAATCCGCAAGGCTAGCGAAGCAAAATTGGTAAATTCTTCCAAGATATTCATGGGTGTCATGATACCTGGAGTCACAAAACCTTTTAGATATCCTTTTATCCCTTGACGTCGGACTCCTTCGACATGACAGAATACCGTCACTAAAAGAGAGAAGCCTAGGTCAAAAGCGAGATTGGCTGTCGGCGATGTCCAGAGATTGAAACCATTGGTTGTCTGAACCTTAGCCATTAATCCCAAGTTATTCGCCACAGCAACGAAAAGAAAGAGGGAGAATAGAAAAAGCGAGTAATTCTTCATATAATGCTCGCCAACGTTTCCCTTGGTAAAATCAATGACAAAGTCATAGATATATTCCAAAGCATTCTGCTTTCTTGACGGCTTAATCGTCATCTTTCGACTTGCCCAATAAACAAGTCCAAAAGTTACAAACACCGTTAGCAGAGTCATGGCCAGCAGGGTCAAATCAAAGGTCACAGGACCTATATTGATAGTTGGATTGATACTTTCTTCCAACAGATGACACCCCCTTTTCTAAAGAGAATCCTTTCTTATTTGATAACAAAGGACATAGCCAGCGTTACAAAGAAAGTACCTTCAACAAAGGCTACTCCCAAGATTAGGAGGCTTCGCAATTGACCGATAATTTCTGGCTGACGAGCTGCTGCCTTAAATAGATTACTCATAATCATACCTTCAGCAATTGATACGCCTAAGCAGGCCAAACAAAGTCCTAAATATGTTAAATTCATGATGACTTCTCCTTTATATTTTAAAATTTACTTCCTTAGTTTACTCCTAAAATATCGAATAGTCAATCTTTTGCCACCATTGTAAGCGTTTTTTGTTTCATTCTTTTGATTTATAAATTTTCCTGTCAAAACAATTGAATTATTGTTGATATACAAACTATTCTGCTATATAAATAAGAAGAAAGTAATTAAAATTTCACTATTTCATATGTTTTTTAAAGAAAAAAGAGCAAAGTGATTATTTGCTCTTGATTTTCCTATAGTTATGGATGGCTGACAATCAGCTGCAAATCTCCTGACAAGGTCCATTCTTTGACATCACTAGGCAGGATGAAATGCCCCCCTTTTTCAAGAGGATAAACTGCCCCACCAACTTCTAGCTCACCGACACCTTCCAAGACACTGACCAAGCTATAGTCTGCTGTCTTTTTAAAATTAACCGAACCAGCGATATCCCACTTGTAAACAGCAAAGAAGTCATTGGCCACCAAAAGAGTAGAAGTCAAACTATCTGCCTGAATGGTATCAGGACGGCTATTGGCTGGCTCACCGATAGTTAAAACATCAATCGACTGCTCCAAATGCAGCTCACGAAGATTACCAGCATCGTCCTTACGATCAAAGTCATAGACACGGTAGGTCGTGTCACTGGACTGCTGAGTTTCTAAAATCAGAATCCCCGATCCAATGGCATGCATGGTGCCACTTGGTACATAGAAGAAGTCACCAGCCTTGACTGGGATTTTGGTCAGAAGATGGTCCCAGTCCTTGCTCTCAATCTGCTGGCGCAGCTCTTCCTTGCTCCTGGCATTGTGACCATAAATAATCTCTGCTCCTTCGTCTGCAGCAATGACATACCAGCATTCAGTCTTACCTAGCTCCCCTTCGTGCTCTAGTCCATAGGTATCATCAGGATGGACCTGAACACTGAGCCAGTCATTGGCATCTAAAATCTTCGTCAAAAGCGGAAAGACTGGCTCTGGGCGATTGCCAAAAAGCTCACGGTGCTTGGCATAGAGAACATCTAACTTCTGGCCTGCAAAGCGTCCATTCTTGACAGTTGACACACCATTAGGATGAGCCGAGATAGCCCAGTACTCCCCTACATGGTCGCTGGGAATCTCATAGCCAAAGACATCGCGCAGCTTGGTCCCACCCCAAATCTTCTCCTGCATCACAGACTGTAGAAATAATGGTTCTGACATGGTATTCTCCTTAAATATTTTTAACATCCAGCAAGGAATAACCCTTGGTGTCGAAACGGTTATTACTGCTTCTATTATAATATAGCTGGAAGTCCTTTGTCTACTCTCTACTGAAATCAAGCCTTTTATAGTAAAAAAAGTAAAGCTCCCCAGCAAATGCCGCAAAGATAGCCTACCAGCACATCCTTTGGATAGTGCACTCCGCCAATCACGCGCACTACGGCCAGCACTGCTGAAAGCAAGAGGCAGATAAGCCCCGGCAGCCAGAAAAAGTAGAGCAAGCACATGGAAATCACTGTCGCCGAAAAGACATGGCGGCTGGGCATGGATTTACCTGATGTATCCTTGGCCAGCAAGGGTTGAATATCCCATTTTTCGTAAGGACGTGCTTGATTCAGTCGTTTACGAATAGCTGACAACAGACCAAATCCAATCGCTGGCAGGAAGAAAAAAGCAAGCAGACCTTTCCAGCCTTCCGTCAGAAAGGCACTGATTAGAACGAGACCATAAACAATAGGTATGAAGAGGGTCATTCCCCGATTGAAGTAAACCAGTCCTTTCAGCCACTGAGGGCGACTGCGAAAGGGAGTTGTTAATTGTTGATAAAAAATCGTGTAGTCTTTCATACTTGCTTACCCTGCTTTTCTAAAAGTTGGACTCTCATACTTTCTCTACTATAGCATATTTCTAGACAAGATGGTAGATGGATAGCAAAAGAGACTGAGACCCCAGCCCCAATCTCTAATTGTTCATGTTTTCTCAGGAGTATTATTTCTCCAAGTTCCAGATTTCCTTGGCATATTGCTCAATGGTATCGTCTGAGGTGAACTTGTCAGATGTAGCGATATTAATCAAGCTCATGCGGGCCCATTTTTCTTTGTCACGATAGAGGGCATCAATCTTCTCTTGAGCTTCTACATAGGAGTGGAAATCTTCCAAGAGGAAATATTCATCATTGTGGGTGATGAGGGCTTCGTAGATTTCAGAGCCTTCTTCACGAACGTTTGGAATAGTGCCATTGACAAAGGTGTCGACCACCCGGCGAATGTCTGGATTGCTTTCATAGACACCGCGTGAGTAGTAATCGTGGCGGGCATAGTGCTCGTAAACTTGGTCCTTGTCCATCCCGAAAATGACAATGTTGTCGTCACCCACCTCGTCCTTGATTTCGATATTGGCTCCGTCCAGTGTAGCTAGGGTAATGGCACCTGTCATCATGAACTTCATGTTGGAAGTGCCAGAAGCCTCCTTGGAAGCCAGAGAAATCTGCTCTGATACATCTGCTGCAGGAATGATGAGCTCAGCCAGGCTGACGCGGTAGTTTTCCAAGAAGACAACCTTGAGTTTGCCTTGCAGGCTTTCATCCTTGTTGACCAGATTGGCTACTTCATTGATCAACTTGATAACAGACTTAGCAAAGTGGTAGCCTGGAGCAGCCTTGGCACCGAAGATAAAGACGCGCGGTACCATGTCCTTGTCAGGATTGTCCTTGAGGTCCCAGTAGAGCTTGATGATATGAAGCAGGTTGAGCAGCTGACGCTTATAAGCATGGAGGCGTTTCACCTGGACATCAAAGATAGCTTCTGTAGAAACTTCTACTCCAGTTGATTCCTTGATGAAGTCAGCCAGACGAGCCTTGGCTTCCTGCTTCACTCGGTAGAAATCACCCAGCACTTGCTGATTGTCCTTGAATTCCAAAAGCTTACGCAGCTCATGGATATCACTTCTCCAGCCCTTACCAATTAGTTTATCAATCTCAGCTGACAGAGGCTGGTCCGCAATTTGCAGCCAGCGGCGCTGGATAATGCCATTGGTCTTGTTATTAAACTTCTCTGGATAAATGCTGTAGAAATCACGCAAAGTATCTTCTTTAAGCAATTCGGTGTGGAGTTTGGCAACACCATTGATTGAATGACCACCGATGATAGCCAAGTGAGCCATGTGGATTTGATTGTCCTTGACGATCCGAGTGTTTTCGATGACTTGCGGATCAAGGCTGCGTCCAGCCATTTCAGCCACATAGCGGTTGTCGATTTCTAGGATAATCTGATAAACCCGCGGCAGGACATTCTTAAAGAGCTCCGCATCCCATTTTTCCAAGGCTTCTGACAAAATGGTATGGTTGGTGTAGCTCATGGTTTTAACCGTAGCATTCCAAGCATCTGCCCATTCCAGATCGTACTCATCCACCAAGAGACGCATAAACTCAGCCGGTGCGACAGCTGGGTGAGTATCATTGATATGGACAGAGACCTTCTCATGAATATCTTTGAGCGGACGACCTTGCTTGAGGTAGGATTTAATAATGGTCTGCAGACCTGCACTGGTCATGAAGTATTCCTGGATCAAGCGCAGCTCTTTTCCTTCGTAGCTAGAGTCGTCTGGATAGAGAATGGCAGTGATGTCTTGCACCCGGCGACGAGCTTCAATGGTCGGATAGTCCAGTTCATACTCCTCTGGAATTTCAACATCCCAAAGCCGGAGATTGTTGACATTGTCATTTCCAAAGCCAATCTGCGGCACATCGTAAGGAACGGCCCGCAAGATTTTGGAATTCTCATAAAGTGGCACAATCCGGCCCTTTTCATTGGCATGGAGGGAAACATTTCCGAAGATTTTAACATCAACAATATCATGGTCCTTACGGGTCTCCCAGACATTGCCTAGACTGCCAAACCAAGCATCAGGAATTTCTACCTGATAGCCATCTACGATGCGTTGCTTAAAGAGGCCATAGCGATAGCGAATCCCATTTCCAAATCCTGGATAGCCAGTGGTTGCCAGCGAGTCCATGAAGGCAGCCGCCAAGCGACCCAGACCGCCATTGCCCAAAGCCATGTCATACTCAGCATTCTTGACATCCTCAAAGTCAACGCCCAACTCAGCAAAGCCTTCCTTGACCGTATCGAGGATACCTAAGTTGAGCAGATTGGTTTCCAGCATGCGTCCTGGAAGAAACTCAATAGAAAAGTAATAAGCTGTCTTTTGCTGCTGCTCAATCAACTGATTGCGACGCTCCAGCCAAAGGGGCGTGATATACTTGCGGACAGTGCTGGCCAAAGCCTGAAAAAGCTCCACTGAAGTCGCGTCAGCAACCTTAATCAGCTGTCTTTCATGTAGAATGTCCTTAAAATCTCTAATAAAACGTTCTTTTGTTAGTTCCATAGTGGATGGTTATCTCCCTTTCTTAATAGCGGGAAGCAGATTTAAACGTAGAAATACTTTTTTCAATCAAGATGGGAAGCACTCACTTCAGCCATAAGCTAAAAACAGAGCTCCAACACAGTATGATAATATATAAAAATGTAATTCTCACGGAAATCCTCCCTTGTCCAATGGGCAAGAGAGGATTTGCTTATACTGATTCCAAAGTAAATGTTATAGGAGTGATTGATATAAATCACTATATGCCTTGCTGGCTGTATCCCAAGAGAAGTCTCTCTCCATCGCCTGCTTTTGCAGAGATTTCCAAGCTTCCTTGTCATCGGCATAAAGCCTGAGTGCTTCCTTGAAGGTCCAAGTCAGCCAGTAGCCAGAAAAGTTATTGAAGCTAAAGCCAGTTCCCTGTCCTGTATAGACATTGTAAGGCTCCACGGTATCACGCAGACCGCCCACTTCATGCACCAAAGGCAGGGTTCCGTAGCGCATAGCCATCATTTGTGACAAGCCACAAGGCTCGAAGCGGCTTGGCATGAGGAAAATATCGCTGGCAGCATAAATCTCCTGAGCCAAGGTCACATCAAAGAGGATGTTGGCTGAAAGCTTATCAGGATAGGCATGACCAAACCAAGCTAAAGCCTGTTCAAAAGCTGGATCCCCTGTTCCCAAGAGGATAATCTGCACATCTTCCTGGAGGAGATTGTGCAGCTCTTCCACTACCAAATCAAAGCCTTTCTGACGTGTCAAGCGGGAAACAATCCCAACAACAGGCACATCATCACGCACAGGCAGGCCAACTCGCTCTTGCAAAGCCCGCTTGTTTTCTAGTTTACCAGATAAGTCAGATTTGTCAAAGTGGTGGGCTAATAGCGGATCCGTTTCTGGATTATAGATATCCGTATCAATACCGTTGACAATTCCGACCAGCTTACCGGACTCCATCCGCAGGATTTGATCCAAATTGCAACCAAATTCTGGTGTACGGATTTCACCTGCATAGCTTGGTGATACAGTTGTCACTCGGTCTGCATAGAGAATACCAGCCTTCATCCAGTTGAGACAGTCATTCCAACGCAGGGTTCCGTCTGCATAGCGCTCATAGCCTACTCCAAATAGTTCCCAAAGCATGCTGTCAGGGAATTGACCTTGGAATTCCAAATTATGAATGGTCAAGACGGTTTTGATATTCTGATATGCTTGAATCCAATGGTATTTTTCCTTAACCAAGAAAGGAATCATAGCTGTATGATAATCGTGAACATGCAGAACATCCGGAATGAAATCAATCCGCTCCATCAGCTCAACCGCTGCTAACTGGAAGTAAGCAAAGCGCTCACCATCATCAAAGTCTCCATAAACATGACCGCGGAAGAAATAATGCTGATTGTCAATAAAATAGAAGGACACACCATTCAAGACTAGGCGCTTAACCCCAACGTACTGGTGACGCCAGCCAACGCTGACTTCAAAGTAGAAAAGGTCTTCCACCTGGTCGCCAAATTTGGCATGGGTCATGTCATAGTAAGGCAGAATAACACCAACTTCATGGCCAGCCTTGACCAGTGATTTGGGGAGAGCGCCGATAACGTCTCCCAAACCACCTGTCTTAGAAAATGGAGCTCCTTCTGCTGCTGCAAATAAAATCTTCATCGAATTATGTCCTCTGTAACTTTTTGGCTCTTCTTGACTACGATTGGGTCTTCTGCAGTTCCGCGAATCACCACTCCTTCGCCAATTTCAACACCCTTGTCCACAATCGCGTACTCGACAGTTGCATTTTCTCCAACTTTCACTCGAGGGAAGAGAACACTGGATTTAACACTGCTTCCAGTCTTAATCTTGGTATTCCGTGAAATCACAGAATCGATGACCTCACCTTCCACAATGCTTCCTGACGCAAACTGGGAGCGAGATACTTTTGAAGACTCAGCATAGTAAGTTGGCTCTTCATTCTTAACCTTGGTGTAAATCTTTTGGTTCGGACTGAAGAGAGAGTAGAATTTCTTACTTTCAAGCATATCGATATTGGATCTGTAGTAGGTCTCTACAGAATAGATATTCGCCAGATAGCCTGTATATTCGTAGGCAAATGCCCCTTCCTGAGTTGCTAAATCACGCAAGACATAGCGCAGTTTTTGCGGGTGCTCTTTCTTAGCTTCTTCTTCCAGTTTTTCAATCAGCCATGGAGTATCTACCACAAAGATGTCTGTGGACATATTGAAGAGCTCAGCATCTTCTCGGCCATCAAAGAGTTTATGCCCTCTAACATGGTCCGTTTCGTCAATATCTAGGACAGCATTCACATCCGAAATATTTTCCTTATGCAATTTCTTATAGACAACTGTAATAGGCTGCTCTGTTGTATTGTGCAAGTGGAAAACTTGATTGAGGTCAATATTAACCAGGATATCGCAGTTAAGTGCAACCGTTTGGTTGGAACCGGAACGTTTCAGGTAGGTCAAAAGCTGATCATAGTATTCCTCACCGACTGTAGAACTTTCTACACGGGTATTGTAGATTCCCAAGTAATAGTGGCTGAGCAAGGTAGACAGACCCCACTCACGACCAGAACGAATATGGTCAAAAACAGAGCTGATATTGTCCTGCTGGAAGATACCAAAGACACTGCGGATACCAGCATTGGCAAGACTTGAAAGCGGGAAGTCAATCAAGCGGTATTTCCCACCGAATGGCAAGCTGGCTACTGGACGATGATTTGTCAGAGTTGACATATCATGGAAGCCGACTGTGTTTCCTAAAATTGCTGAGTATTTATCAATCTTCATCTTTTGGTACCCCCACTTTCTCGTTGTATCCGACAACATATACTTCCTCTGTACCATCAATCTCTACACCATCAGAGATGATAGCACCTTCGCCGATAATGGCCCGCTTGATCTTAGCGTCTTTGCCAATAACAGCTCCACTCATGATAACAGAGTCTTCAATGACTGCCCCCTTTTTGACCTGAGCACCAGTAGAAAGAATAGAGTGTTTTACTGTACCGTCAACGAAACAGCCATCAACGACCAGCGAGTCTTCCACGTGGGAATTTTCACTGATGAAGTTTGGCGGAGAAATCAAGTTGCGAGAATAAATTTTCCAGCGACGATTGCGGCTATCCAGAGCATTTTCTGGGCTGATGTATTCCATGTTGGCTTCCCAAAGAGACTCTACTGTACCAACGTCTTTCCAATAGCCTTCAAAATCATAAGCATAAACGCTTTCGCCAGATTCAAGGTAGTTAGGGATAACATTCTTACCAAAGTCAGACATATCCACATTGCTCTTTTCAGCAGCTACCAGCATATTGCGCAGACGCTGCCAGTCAAAGATATAAATCCCCATAGAAGCCTTGGTTGACTTAGGATTTTCTGGTTTTTCCTCAAATTCAACAATCCGATTATTAGCATCTGTATTCATGATGCCAAAACGGCTGGCTTCTTTGAGAGGCACATCCAAAACGGCAACTGTCAGGCTGGCATTGTTGTCCTTGTGAGATTGAAGCATGTCATCGTAGTCCATCTTATAGATATGGTCCCCAGACAAAATCAGGACATATTCAGGATTAATGCTGTCGATATAGTCGATATTTTGATAAATCGCATGGCTGGTACCTTCAAACCAGCGATTTCCTTCGCTCGCAGAATAAGGCTGAAGAATGGACACGCCTGAGTTAATACCATCAAGCCCCCAGCTAGAACCATTTCCGATGTGACTGTTCAGAGCTAATGGCTGGTATTGAGTAATGACACCGACATTGTGAATACCGGAGTTGGCACAGTTAGACAAGGCGAAGTCAATAATACGATAGCGGCCGCCAAACTGTACCGCAGGTTTTGCGATACTCTGTGTGAGCTTTCCAAGACGAGTTCCTTGCCCGCCGGCAAGAATCAAAGCTAGCATTTCATTCTTCATAGACTATTACTCCTTTGTGGAATCTTTTTTAACATTTTTACGAGCAATCCGACGCTTGATCTTCCAGATGCTGGCTCCAAGAGCTGGCAGTGTAAAGGTCAAGGTCTGTGGATAATCTTTCCAAAGTCCTTCTTGAGACTGAACTGTTTCGTTATGTTCCTTCCAAACACCTCCCCATTCTTCTAATTCAGTGTTCCATACTTCTTCATAAATGGCTTCCACTGGAACACCAATGGTAAAGTTCTTCCGCTCTACCGGCGCCATATTAAATACACAAACTAACATATCTCCTTTTTCCGTCTTACGGATGAAGGAGAGGACACTTTGATCGGTATTATCCGCATCAATGATTTCGATACCATCATAGCTCAGATCAATTTCCCAAAGCGGACGATTGTCTTTATAAAAGGCATTGAGTGCAGCAGTGAAGCCCTGCATCTTCTTGTTCATCTGATCGTCCAGATTCGACCATTCTAGTTGCTCTTCCGACTTCCATTCTAAGAACTGACCAAATTCTGAACCCATAAAGAGCAATTTCTTGCCCGGATGGCAAATCTGATAGGTCAGCAAGTTGCGGAGACCTGCAAATTGATTGTAACGGTCACCCCACATCTTGTGCATGAGACTCTTCTTACCGTGAACCACTTCGTCGTGCGAGAATGGCAGGAGGAAGTTTTCAGAGAAAGCGTACATAAAGCTAAAGGTCACCAGATTAAAATCGTACTTACGATAAATCGGATCTTCTTCGTAGAAACGAAGGATATCATTCATCCAGCCCATATTCCACTTGTAGTCAAATCCAAGACCACCCAGCTCTCTCATACCAGTAATCTTGGTCTCTGAGGAACTTTCCTCTGCAATCATCATGACATCAGGATGGGCTAGCTTGATAACCGTATTGAGGCGTTGCAGGAAGTAATAGCCTTCATAATTGCGATTGCCGCCATCTTTATTTGGCTGCCATGGACCACTGTCATAGTCCAGATAGAGCATATTGCTGACAGCATCAACCCGAATCCCATCCAGATGGTAAAAATCAATCCAGAATTTAATGCTGGAAATCAAGAAAGACTGAACTTGATTTTTACCCAAATCAAAGTTGAGAGCACCCCAGCCATAGTTATGAGCCCGATCGTGATCCTGATACTCGAAAGTCGGTGTCCCGTCATAGTAGGCCAGAGCATCATCATTAATAGTAAAGTGACCTGGTACCCAGTCCACAATGACACCAATATTGTTCAAGTGACATTCTTCGACGAAGTCTTGAAATTCCTCAGGTGTGCCATAGGTATGCTCAAAGGCAAAGTAGCCCATGAGCTGATAGCCCCAGCTAAGTCCCAGCGGATGAGCCATAAGCGGCATGAATTCCACATGCGTGTAGTTCATCTCCACCAGATACGGAATCAAGTCTTCTTTTAACTGGGCAAAGCTATAAGGACTGCCGTCTTCATTGCGTTTCCACGAGCCGGCATGCACTTCATAGATATTGACCGGCCGAGAGAAGAAGCCCCAGCGCTTCCGGCGTGCCAGCCAAAGACCGTCTTTCCACTTCTTCTCAGGAATAGTGCGAATAACTGCTCCAGTACCCGGACGCTCTTCCAGATAGATAGCCAGCGGATCAATTTTTAAAATTTCCTGACCACTGCTACGCTTGATATTGTACTTGTAAATATCTCCTTCCTTAGGCAGCTCCGTGAAGACTTCCCAAACGCCCGCTTCATTTCGGACCATAGGAATCTGCTCTTCATACCAATTGGTGAAATCTCCAATCAAATGGACACTCTGAGCATTAGGCGCCCAAACGCGGAAAGAGTAGCCAGACTTGCCGTCCACTTCATCCTGATGCGCCCCTAGATAATGCTGCAAATGAAAGTTTTCACCTGTTGTAAAGGTTCTTAATGCTTCGTTCTTATCCATGTAATCACCTTTCTATTTGTAAGCGTTTTCTATAATACTATTCTACATTATTTTTATCTCTTTTTCAAGTAAATTTCAAATATCCTTACGGAAAATCACTAAAACCGAACATTAGCTAAAATTAGTAATAAATGAGAGAGAAAACACTGCATTTTGTGCCTCTAAGTATGTTTTTATTCCTTTTTCGCTAAATATAGGAGCTATCCAAAACAAGAAAAAGATGAAAATTTTCATAAAGATATAGACCAATATGTAAATTTACATTTTAAAATAATAAGCAATTAAACATATAAATGCTTGATTCTTTTCAAATCATGAGGTAATCTTATTAGATTTACAAGTTCATCAATGTAAGAAAAAAGGCCGCACAAAGCCGCCTTTCTCATTATTTCACATCAAACACGATGGATTTCACTTGTGTCATCGCTTCGATACTGTAACGAATCCCTTGCACTCCTGCTCCAGATCCCTTAACTCCAAGGAATGGGAAGTTATCTGGACCACGTTGGGTCTTATTATTGATATGTACAGTACCCACTTCCAGTTTCTCAGCAATTTCAAATGCTTTAGGGAAATCATTTGTAAAGACTGAAGATTGAAGACCAAACTCTGACTGGTTACAGATCTGAATAGCCTCTTCAACGGAAGTCACACGAATAATCGGAAGAACAGGACCAAATGGCTCTTCCCAAGCTAATTTCATATCCAGTGTCACATGGTCAAACAAGGCAGGCCAGATGAGATTTGCTTCACGTTTGATTTCTGTCAAGGCTGACGCTCCCTTTTCCTGAGCATCTTCAATCAAGCCCCAGATGAAATCTGCTGATGCATTATCAATGACTGGTGTGATATCCGCATTATCAAAGGGATCCCCAACCGTCAGTTTCTCTACCTCTGCCTTAATCAGCGCCGCTAATTTGTCTGCTACGCTCTCCATGACAATGACACGTTTAATAGCCGTACAGCGCTGGCCAGAATAACTGTATGCCCCGCCAACAATCTGCTTAGCTGCATGCTCCAAGTCAGCATCTTCCAGCACAACTGCAGCATCCTTACCACCCAATTCTAACATAATTGGACGCATACCAGCTAACTTCCCGATGCGCTCACCGATTGGGGTGGAGCCAGTAAAGTTAATGTAGTTTACTTCCTTATGCTCAATGATGTAATCCCCGATTTCTGAACCACGTCCTGTGATGGTATTGAAAACTCCAGCAGGCAGACCAGCCTCAGCAAAAGCTTGAGCCAGGAGCAGACCAGAAATTGAACCTTGAGTAGGTGGCTTAAACATCACGACGTTTCCGCCGATAAGGGCAGGAGCAATTTTGGAACCAGACAGGTTGACTGGGTAGTTAAATGGCGCAATGGCCAGTACAACTCCTACAGGCTCACGACGAACCACAGCCAGTTTTTTCTTACTGGCAGCTTCAAAGCCGCCACCTTCCATAACCTGACCGTGAATACGAATGCCTTCTTCAGCCGCATAGCGAATCAAGTCTGCTGTCCGGACTACCTCTCCGACTGCCGCTTTGATCCCCTTGGCAACTTCTTTTGCAAGAATTTCGCCAATCTTCTCCTGATCACGCTCCAAAATATCCGCAACCTTATGCAAATAAGCTGCACGTTCAACTGCTGAAAGAGCTCGCCAAGCTGGCAAAGCCGCACGAGCGCTTGCCATCGCATAGTCAACCTCTGCCTGAGTCATGGCAGGCACAGTTCCTAAAATCTCATTGTTGATAGGAGATGAGATGGTAATTTCATTTTCAGAAACTTTCCACTCTCCATTTATATAGTTTTTATATTGTGTCACTTGTCCCCTCCAAAATGTTATTAAATATTATTTTACCAAATTTTCTGAAAATTTCAACCAAAAGTTATAAATTTAAAGAATTTTTTCACAATTAAGATAGATTGTCTAAGTTTGTTCATATTATATCTGATTATTTCTATTTTCTTTGATTTCAACTTTCTGAACAAACTTCACTATGCCTTTGAAGAAAACTAAAAAAGACCAGGAAAAACTCCCTGATCTTAATTTTCAGATTAATCGAAGTCCAGATATTCTTTTTCAAGCTCAAGAACTTCTTCCATCGTTGCACATTCAGTCAGTGCACGCTGAGCCAGTTCTTCCATCTTCTTCGTATCCAGCTTCTTCATGAGGCTACGAGTCCGAAGGACAGAAGTCGCACTCATAGAGAATTCATCCAAGCCCATACCTACGAGCAATGGCACCGCTGTTTGGTCGCCGGCCATTTCTCCACACATACCCGCCCACTTGCCTTCAGCATGAGCTGCTTTGATAACATTGTTAATCAAGCGAAGGATAGATGGGTTGTAAGGTTGATAGAGGTAAGAGACTTGCTCATTCATCCGGTCAGCTGCCATAGTGTACTGGATCAAGTCGTTGGTACCGATAGAGAAGAAGTCTACTTCCTTGGCAAATTGATCCGCCAACATAGCTGCTGCTGGGATTTCAATCATAATCCCCACTTGGATATTGTCTGCTACTGCAACGCCTTCAGCTTGCAGCTTAGCTTTCTCTTCGTCATAAACCGCTTTAGCTTTGCGGAATTCTGTTAGAAGGGCTACCATTGGGAACATGATGCGCAATTGTCCATGTACAGAAGCACGCAAGAGAGCGCGGATTTGTGTACGGAACATAGCATCGCCAGTTTCAGAGATAGAGATACGCAAAGCACGGAAACCAAGGAATGGGTTCATTTCATGCGGCATATCGAAGTAAGGAAGCTCCTTATCTCCACCAATATCCATCGTACGAACAACAACTGGTTTTCCATTCATGCCTTCAAGCACAGCCTTGTATGCTTCATACTGCTCATCTTCTGTCGGGAAGTCTTGAGAATCCATATAAAGAAACTCAGTCCGGTAAAGACCAACTGCTTCTGCACCGTTAGCATTGACACCTTCAACGTCTTTTGGTGTACCGATATTGGCAGCCAATTCGAAGTGCTTGCCATCTGCAGTCACAGTCTGAGCATCCTTAAGCAATTCCCATTCAGCTTTTTGCTTAGCATAAGCCTCACCAGCTGCTTTAAATGCTGCGATTTGCTCTTCAGTTGGGTTGATAATCACTTCACCGGTGATACCGTTAGCTGCGATCACATCGCCGTCTTTTACAAGTTCAGTAATGTTATTAGTTCCCAATACTGCTGCGATTTCAAGCGTACGTGCCATGATAGCAGAGTGGCTTGTCCGTCCGCCGATATTGGTTACAAAAGCTTTAACAAATTTCTTATCCAGCTGTGCTGTATCAGAAGGAGTCAAGTCATGAGCAATCACAACTGATTCTTCATTGATAGACGCTGGGTTTGGCAATTTCTTGCCCAAAAGGTTAGCAAGAACACGTTTTGTCACGTCGCGGATATCTGCCGCACGTTCCTGCATATATGGATTGTCGTCCATGTTTTCAAAGAGAGTGATAAACATGTCCGTTACTTCTTTCAGACCAGCTTCTGCATTGGTCTTTTTCGCACGGATTGTTTCTTTGATTTGCCCAACCATTTCAGGGTCAGCAAGTACCATTAAGTGAGCGTCAAACACCTGAGCGGCTTCCTCACCAAGGCTATCTACTGCTTTCTCACGGATAACAGAAAGCTCGTTCTGTGAAGCTTCAAGAGCTGCATCCAAACGAGCCTCTTCTGCATTCGTATCTTCGACTGAAACAGTCTCAAATGATAAATCCGGTTGAACTAATAGATATGCCTTAGCAACGGCAACACCGTCAGATGCTGCAATTCCTTTAAGCATTTCTGTCATATTAAGCCAATCCTTCTTTTTCCATTGTTTCAGAGATTGCAGCGATAGCATCGTCTGCATCTGCACCTTCAGCTGAGATCTTAACATCAGCTCCTTGGCCAACACCGAGACTCATAACACCCATGATAGATTTCAAGTTTACTGATTTACCTTTGTATTCAAGCGTGATGTCTGAAGCGAATTTGCTAGCAGTTTGAACCAACAAAGTTGCTGGACGTGCGTGAATACCTGTTTCTGCTACAATGTGGAAATCTTTAGAAGCCATAGTTAGACTCTCCTTTTAAATAATTCTTTTTGAGTTATTGTGATAACCCTTACAAGTTGATATTATATCACCTTTTGAAATCTTTTTCAAGAATTTTATAGCCCGCTTACAAAATATTTCTTAGGAAATGAAAACTCTTCTTATTATATTGAAGGTGGAATTTCCAAGCAAAAGCCCCTATCTTTCAGCTTTTATTCAAACATTTCTTCCAGCAAGTTTTCAATCATAAATTTCTTATTTTTATATTCTTAATTTCCATAAATTAAGAATATAAACTCCTCCCTCCACTCCTGCTAGTGATTCCCTAAATTCTGTAACACAAGATATTGGATTTTGGTTTTTGGGAGGAAAAGCCACCAGTCATTTGTCTAAAGTTTTAAGACTTGTTTAAGCATTGCCGCATCAGCATTTTGCTCCTTTTCTGCAATTTTTCACTTCTTTTCATTGTTTATGTAAACACTATATATTGTATTGTAATCTATCCTATAACAAAATATCACACAATATTTAGTTCAAAACTATTGACATTCTATTTTCTTTTAGATATACTAGTTTCGTATTATTTAAAAGAAAAAACGAAAGTTTAGAGGAATTTTTAATGGTAACTATTTACTCAAAAAACAACTGCGTTCAGTGCAAAATGACCAAGCGCTTCTTAGATACTAATCATGTAGAATACCGCGAAATCAACTTGGATGAACAGCCAGAATTCATTGACCATGTCAAAGATCTTGGTTTCAATGCTGCTCCTGTGATTCAGACAGCAACTGAGGCATTTTCTGGTTTCCAACCTGGTAAATTGAAAAAACTGTCTTAATGTAGTTTATTTTGAGGGCAGCACGCCTTGATTGGGAGATAAACTAAAAGACAGATTATCAGGGCAAACTGCAGCTCCTATGCTCATAGGGGCCGTTTCTTTTGTAAGGCGGATATTTTTCCGCTAGCTAATTATCTTATTTATATAGAAAAGGAAAAACATGGGACTCAAACATTTAGAGGATGTGACATACTTCCGACTCAACAACGAAATCAACCGTCCAGTTAATGGTCAGATTATGCTTCATAAAGATCAAGAAGCCTTAAAAGCTTTTTTTAAAGAAAACGTTGAGCCAAACACCAAGCAATTTTCTTCTATCACAGAAAAAATTAAATATTTAATAGAAGAAAACTATTTGGAGAAGGAATTTATTGAACTTTATTCTCCGGAATACATCGAGGAGCTGACTGCTTTTATCCATGCTCAAGATTTCAAGTTTAAATCTTTCATGGCAGCTTATAAGTTCTACAACCAGTATGCACTGAAGACCAATGATGGTGAATACTATCTGGAAAGCATGGAAGATCGGGTACTCTTCAACGCCCTCTACTTTGCCAACGGAGATGAAGCCATTGCCAAGGATATTGCCAATGAGATTATCCACCAGCGCTATCAACCGGCGACACCAAGCTTCCTCAACGCTGGTCGGGCTCGTCGCGGTGAATTGGTTTCTTGCTTCCTCATCCAAGTAACAGATGACATGAACTCAATCGGCCGCTCCATCAACTCTGCCTTGCAACTCTCTCGTATCGGTGGCGGGGTCGGTATTTCCCTCAGCAATCTACGGGAAGCTGGAGCACCTATCAAGGGTTATGAAGGAGCTGCATCTGGCGTTGTACCTGTTATGAAACTCTTTGAGGACAGTTTCTCCTACTCTAACCAGCTGGGCCAACGTCAAGGAGCTGGGGTTGTTTACCTCAATGTCTTCCACCCAGATATCATTGCCTTCCTTTCTACTAAGAAAGAAAATGCTGACGAAAAAGTTCGGGTTAAAACCCTCTCACTCGGTGTTGTCATTCCGGATAAGTTCTATGAATTAGCGCGCAAGAATGAAGAAATGTACCTCTTCAGCCCCTATTCTGTTGAACGCGAGTATGGAGTGCCATTTGCCTACCTTGACATCACTGAAAAATACGATGAATTGGTCGCTAATCCAAATATCACTAAGACCAAGATCAAGGCCCGTGATTTGGAAACAGAAATTTCCAAACTCCAACAAGAATCTGGCTATCCTTATGTCGTAAACATTGATACGGCCAACCGTTCAAATCCAATCGACGGTAAAATCGTCATGAGTAACCTTTGCTCTGAAATCCTGCAGGTGCAAGAGCCTAGCCTTTTGAATGATGCGCAAGAGTATCTTCACCTAGGAACAGATGTGTCATGTAACTTAGGCTCTACTAACGTTGTCAATATGATGACTTCACCTGACTTCGGAAAATCTATCCGAACTATGACACGCGCTTTGACCTTTGTCACAGACAGCTCGCACATCACAGCTGTGCCTTCTATCGACAATGGTAACAGTCTGGCGCATACCTTTGGTCTGGGAGCTATGGGACTGCACAGCTACTTGGCACAGCAGCTGATCGATTATGGATCAGCGGAAGCTGTAGAGTTCACTAGCATCTACTTTATGCTTATGAACTACTGGACTTTAGTTGAGTCTAACAATATCGCTCGCGAGCGTGGCGTGACCTTCCATAACTTTGAAAAATCTGACTATGCTAACGGAACTTACTTTGACAAATACCTGACAGGTGAATTTGTACCTAAGTCTGACCGTGTCAAAGAACTCTTCGCAGGCATCTTTATCCCATCTGCAGAGGATTGGGCAGAGTTGCGTGACAAGATCAAGGCTGATGGTCTCTACCACCAAAACCGCTTGGCCGTTGCACCAAATGGCTCTATCAGCTACATCAATGACGTTTCTGCTTCAATTCATCCAATTACTCAACGGATCGAAGAACGTCAAGAAAAGAAAATCGGTAAAATCTATTATCCTGCTGCTGGTCTGTCAACTGAGACTATCCCTTACTACACCAGCGCCTATGACATGGATATGCGCAAAGTTATCGATGTTTATGCAGCCGCAACTGAGCACGTGGACCAAGGTCTTTCCCTGACTCTCTTTATGCGCAGCGATATCCCTAAAGGCCTCTACGAATGGAAAAAAGAAAGCAAGCAGACGACCCGCGATCTTTCTATCCTGCGCAACTATGCCTTCAACAAGGGTATCAAATCCATCTACTACGTCCGTACCTTCACTGACGATGGTGGCGAAGTCGGTGCCAACCAATGTGAAAGCTGTGTCATCTAGCAAGAGATTTTAGAAAAAGAAAAGGAAATTCGACCATGTCATAATTTTACTTTCCTCATTATGGACAGGAAGGTAAAATCGTGGAGTATTGGGGTAGTATCCAAGAAGTGATAGCTGATACCCCATCAGGTCGTACCATCTACTAAAGGAGAAAGAATGCAAACTTACTACAAAGCCATTAACTGGAACGCTATCGAAGATGTCATCGATAAGTCCACCTGGGAAAAACTGACTGAGCAATTTTGGCTGGATACGCGGATTCCCTTATCCAATGACCTGGATGACTGGAGAAAGCTGTCCCACAAGGAAAAAGACCTAGTCGGCAAGGTCTTCGGTGGCCTGACCCTGCTGGATACCCTCCAGTCTGAGTCTGGTGTGGATGCCCTGCGCAAGGATGTCCGCACAGCCCACGAAGAAGCTGTCTTCAACAACATCCAATTTATGGAGTCCGTTCACGCCAAGTCCTACTCTTCTATCTTTTCTACGCTCAACACCAAGTCAGAAATCGATGAAATCTTTGACTGGACCAACACCAATCCATACCTGCAAAAGAAAGCTGAGATTATCAATGAGATTTACCTGAACGGTACAGCTCTGGAAAAGAAAATAGCCAGCGTTTTCTTGGAAACCTTCCTCTTCTACTCTGGTTTCTTCACTCCGCTCTACTATCTGGGTAATAACAAACTGGCCAACGTTGCTGAAATTATCAAGCTGATTATCCGTGACGAGTCTGTCCATGGAACCTATATCGGCTACAAGTTCCAGCTAGCCTTTAACGAGCTGCCAGAAGACGAGCAAGAAAAACTCAAAGAATGGATGTACGACCTGCTCTACACCCTCTATGAAAATGAAGAAGGCTACACTGAAAGCCTCTATGACACAGTCGGCTGGACTGAAGAAGTCAAGACCTTCCTGCGCTACAATGCCAACAAGGCTCTGATGAATCTAGGGCAAGATCCGCTCTTCCCTGACTCAGCAGACGATGTCAATCCTATCGTCATGAACGGTATCTCAACCGGTACTTCCAACCATGACTTCTTCTCCCAAGTGGGTAACGGCTACCTGCTAGGCGAAGTTGAAGCCATGCAGGATGACGACTATAATTACGGTTTATAAGACAAAGACCCCCTCTTTCCAAAATACGGAAAGAGGGGGTCTTTGACTGACTATTAATCTATTGACTATCATAGATATATTCTTCCAGATGTTCTGCGACTGTAATCTCAACTCCAACATCAGATGTTAGATAAATCACGGTACAGTCATGAGCTGGGACAATAGGAAATAAAAAGGGCTTCATATTTTGATAAATTCTATACATCCGCCTTTGACTCGTTGGATTTTCAAGATAAAGCTTGCTGTCACCACCAGAAAAGTCAGCTGGCAGAAGGGCATAATAAGCTACCAAAGCTCCATTTTCATCCAATACTCTAGTCTTATTTAAATCCTCAGCTATTTTTTTCATCATTAAAGTAGCCATCTTTTCCTCCCTTCATGTTTTTTATCCAAATAAAGGTGGAGCTAGGAACATCATCCCTAACTCCACTTATGCAGTCACTAATTAGATACGCGATAATACGGATGCTGGGAAGCAGTGATAGCATCTTGTCCAACTCGAATCTGTGCTTTAGGATTCTCGTTTCCAGTATCAGGCAAAACAGCTCCTTCTGGAATTACTAAAAAGGTTGCGCTACTGCTACCAGCAGTATAAGCAAGAGTAGATACATAACTACCATCGCTTACTTGACCTTTTAGTAAAGTATAATCGCTGGATTCTTTTCCATTCAGAGTATGAGAAACGACCCCTTGATTATTCAATACTATCGCATCCCCCAAATCATTTTGCCAAGTACCGGCTACAGTCGAAAAATCTCCTGCTGCCAAAGCATTGACATCGATACCCGCTGCTGGAGTGGCTGGGTCTTTCGTGTCAGACTTTGTTTCATTTTTAGGCTGAGCTTCAGAAGATACTGACGCTGCATCAGTTTCATCTGGGCTAGCTGATGGAACAGCTTTCGCTTCAGACTTAGAATCTGATTTAGAAGTTTGAACTGTTTGGCTAGAGCTATTACTTTGAGATGTTTGCTTGTCCTGCTGTTTACTGCAAGCACCAAGCAAGATAATGGAAGAAGTGAGTGCAGTCGCAAGAAACATTAATTTTGCATTTTTCATAAAAGAGGCCTCCTCATGAATTAATACCTTTTTGTAATCTTATTGTAACATTTTGAATTAATAAAATCAATAATCATATTGAAATATTATAAAATTAATTTATTGCTACATAACGACGGCTACCACTATACCCAACATAGCTAATCCACTGATGACCATCTGCAATAAAAGTTTGATCATAAAAGACTGTGCTCCCTTTGTCAAAGTTTGCTAGTTCTGGACTTGATATTTTAGCTTCAGACCGAATAGAAGCATAGCCTTGAAAAACGTAATTCCCTTTTGATGGAATAGATATAGTTGGTAATGCGACTTCCGTAGTAGCTGAGCCGGCACCTACAAGTTTTCCATCATCCTGAACGTAGTACAGGTGGACGTTGTATTTCCCTGTGGAATTTTTATGATCACTTACTTTAATAGTCTGTTTGTAAGTCCCATCTGGTTGCTTGCTAGCAGTGTACCAAACCACGTCATCCTGGTCATTGGCAGCAGACCATGTAGGTACCTTTACTTCTTTTACACCACCAGGATTAGAAACATTAGACACAATAATATCAAAGGTACCTGTCTTTGAAGTATTATTCCGAATAGTAATAGTTCCTGTCGGCCGGATTAATTCCTTATCCAAGGAGACTTCTGTCGTCGTTCCTGTTACACAAATCATTTGGCCATTATTTTGAACATAGTATAAATGCACATTATATTTTCCAGTGGAATATTTATGATCGCTAGCCTTTATTGTCAATTTGTAAGTGCCATCCGATTGTCTTTTAGGAGTATACCAAATAATATCATCTTGATCATTCGCACTAGACCATGTAGGTACTTTTACTTCTTTTACACCACCAGGATTGGAAATGTTAGATATAACAACATCAAAGGTTCCTGTTTTTGAATTATTATTTTGAATAGTAATTTTCCCTTCAGGCTTCTTAATAGAAACGGTAGTCTTCGTTCCCCCAGCTCCAACCATTTCCCCATTATTTTGAACATAATATAGATGGATATTATACTCTCCCGTAGAACCTTTATGTTTATTTGCATTGACAGTTATTTTATATGTTCCATTAGGCTGTTTAGCAGCAGTGTACCAAACAATATCATCTTGTCCATTTTCACTTGACCAAGTTGGTAATTTCACTTCTTTCACACCATACGGGCTAGAGACATCAGATACAATGACATCAAAAGTCCCTGTCTGAGCATTATTGTTTTGGATAGTCAAGGTTCCCTTTAAAGGAGCCTTTGTCTTTGTTACTCCAATGGCAATATATCTACGATTTCCAGCAAAGGAGAGATAGCTAATCCATTGATGGCCATCTGCTTCCAATTTACGATCATATGTAACAGTTTGTCCTGCATCATAATAAGCTAATTCAGGACTAGACATCTTAGGCTCAGCTTTAATGGAGGCTCTTTGAGTGAAATGATACACTCCACTGGCAGGGATTCCTTGATTATCAGAAGGCTGGGAAATCGGTGTGGATGTACCTCCAATGATATCTTTAAAATGTATAAAGCCTGAGATTGAACTTGCAGCAACTACTCTGCGATTATAACTTTTACTCCAAGCATAGTTATATTCTTCAATTTCTACATTATTTCCCAATACATTGGACACCCATGCTACATGTCCGTAACTTCCATCATCAATCCAAGCGACTGAGCCAAGAGCTGGATGATTATCTACCCTGTATCCTTCTCTTCTTGCCCGATATCCCCATTCACCGCCATTTCCGTACGCACGAGGAATGTTAAAACCATTAACTGAACTTAATCTATAAGCAGTAAATGAAGTACAATTTTTAACAATAAGTCCCCAATCGTCCGCAGCATAATCAGGGAGATTTTTAAACCTTACTGGATAATCATCGCCTCGAGCGATTGAACCATTCCCTGTAGCCAGTAAAGTCGTATGTCCAGTCCCGTTTGCAACTTTACCAACAGTTGTTTTGAGAGTTGTTTTTTCTTCTTTAGTTGCACGGCGGCGGCTGACATCATTAACAATTGAGGTGGCTGGCTTATCTACATTCGAAGCGGCATAGCCACGTGTTACTAAATGTTTAGGATTAGTAGGATCATCTATAACTGGATTTATTTCAACAGTTTTCTGTTTTTCATTAACTGTTGAAGTTTGATCAGAAACAGGCTCAGTGTTGATTGGAATATCATTTGCATTTGTCGCTTTATTTTCAGTTTCTAGTGGTTCAGGAACTTCAGAAGTTACTCCATTTTCAATACTAACTAAATTGTTATTTACAGCATTTTTTGTTTCCGATTCAATATCAGAACTTACTGTTGCATTTGACTTTTCTGAAACACTCTGATTTGTGTCCACAGCTATGTCAGAAGGTGCTGTAGAAACTACTGAATCAGTACCAGTTGGCGAAATTACTTGATCAGCAGCAACTGTTTGAGTCCCTGCAAATAATAATGTTCCTAGAAGCACTGAAACTGCTCCTAGAGAATATTTACGAATAGAAAAACGTTGAACCTGCTTATTAAAAAATTGATTTTTCATTTTATTTGCTCCCTTTATTAATCTTTGTGCACGACAACATTTAATTTCCTAAAGCCAAAACCAAATCATGGCGAGATAATAAGAAATCCTAAACATGTGATTCTCTCCTTTCCTATTTAACTTTTTCCATGTTTCAATTATAGACTCAATTACAAATAAAAAACAGGACATAGATGTCCTGCTAGCCTTGATGATAGAGCCGAAGTTCTTTATTCCACTCCTCAGCCATTTTTTTAGATAGAAAAGTATGACCTAACAATCTTGCCAGTGTCAGTCCCTCTTCATAGTATTGTTGAGCTTTTTTCTCGTCCTTGTGTACGAAAAGCTCATATTCTCCCTCTAACATTCTTATCAGCGGTTTCTTTTGATAGTCCTCTGTCAATTCCATGATTACATTAAGTTTGTTGAGCGTATCTTTTGTATAAATGAACTCTTTTCGCTCGCACTCAATACCTGGGATTGTCAGTAGAGCATCTCGCATGAGAAAGAGATATTCATTTGGAATATAGTCAACTGACTGCAGTAATCGCTGAGCGATTCTTGCATATAATTCCTTATCAAACTTAGCTGACCGAATCTCCTCTTCATCTCCCACATAGATCTGATAGAGCTGGATGTAGAGTAAATCATTCACGTCATAATGCTTTTTACTCTGCAAATCGTCCAAATGCTGGGCAAAGAGAGTCATTCCATACTTATGGAATTTCTCAGAAGTATAAGTATAAATCTTTGATTGCAAGATATCCATTACATTCTGCTCAGCTTCTGGCAAATCATCATAATAAACTTCAAAAATTTCATCTATGATATGCTCCAATTCGAACAAAGCTTCGGTATTGCCATAAGTGGTCGTCCGAATCAGCTTATACTTCAAGCGCTGATAGTCAGTAGGTAGAGCTACATCTTCTTTTTTACTTCCTGTCAAAGTTGTCAAATCGACCTCTAGACAGAAAGCCAGATATTCTAAAGTAGAAAGAGTAGGCTGGGAAATGCCTGACTCCAAACGGGTTAACTGCCGTATAGAAAGCTTTGACTCATCACCACACAATTGCTCCTTAGTCCAGCCCCTATTTAATCGAAGCTGTTTCAAATGCTGTCCAAATTCTTTTCCTTGCATCGTCAATCCCCTCCCAAATAAATCAGGAAACTTTTGGTTATGTTATCATGTTATTCTAGATTTATTATAGCATAATTGGAAAGATTTTACTAATAAAATTCCAAAAAGATTACTTCCTTTTCTCAGTGATGAAATCTACCTAACTGTTGCAACAGTTAGGTAGAGCGGAGCTATTGAGACCTTAGGCTCAATAGCTAGTCATGGAACTCTGCAGGAGGTCGCTGACATCCGCCATCACTTGAGAAAAGCATGTAAATCTAAAAATTAGTATATTACAAGTATTAAAGGACCCCAAACTTAAAAGTTTAGAGTCCTTCTACCATATTCTTTTTTGAGTCTAAACACAAAAAACTAGCAATACACATTCAAGTGAGATGGCAAGACACGAATCGTTACTGGCAATTGGTCACCCTCATCTCCGTCAACGTTGACGCTGAGCTCTGCCTTGTCATCAGCCAACTCAACTGTGATTTCCCTAAAGGTCAGATACTCGATATTATCACTTTCTTCTCCATTGCCCGAAATCAAATCCGGCACAGAAACCAAGGTGTCCAAGAGATTTTTATCCTTAAGATACAAAAGATGGAGCAAGCCGTCATTGACAGTAGCTTCAGGGAGAATGCTCTCGAAACCTCCGATAGAGTTGGTAGAGCCAATCAAGAGTGTACTGCTCTTTATCGTACGCTCTTCTCCATCAATATTTAAGTGAAATTCGTAAAAACTAGTATCCATCAACTGCTTGAAACCAGAGATAAAGTAGGCAAACTTGCCCCACTTGGTCTTGTCTTCTGAATCTACGTTGTTGATTGACTCAGGAATAGTTCCAATGGCAACCACATTCATAAAGTACTGGTCATTAATCTTGCCGATATCAAGTGGCTTGACTTTGTTGATATCCAGATTCTGAATGGCTTCTTCAGCGTCTAGAGGAATGCCGAGAGCACGCGCCAAATCATTGACTGTACCAAGTGGAAAGAAACCAAAAGTCGGACGATAGTCTAGTTCAGCCAGGCCGCTGATTCCTTCATTGACTGTTCCATCGCCGCCCATGACAAAGACGCTATCATAATGGTCTTCTGCTGCTTGCTTAGCAAAAGCTGCTGCGTCTCCGCCTTTTTCAGTATGCTTGACCACTACCTCATCGAAACATTTTGCCAGCTTTTCCCTTGCCAAGTCTTCATAGGACTTGGCTTTTTCGCCTCCCGAGCTAGGGTTGACAATTAATAGGACTTTAGACATAAGGAAACCTCTTTTCATTTGATAGCTCATTATACCATCTGGAAAACACTTTCACAACTATTTGAAACTGCTGGCTTTAGAAAAACCAGAAAAGCAGTTTGGTATTTAAACTCTATTCCACAGAAAAACACTTCCGCCATTAGATTGTCAAGTTAACTTGAGAAGTGCTGTCTTATATTTAGTTTTTCTATTAAAAGAAGACAATGAGAACAAAGGCAATGAGGTTATTGGCCAGATGTAAGGCCATTGAGTGGCGCAGATCCTTTTTAGATAGATAGCCTAAGCCAAAGATTGCCCCCAAGATGAAGTAAACCAGAAACTGGACTAGATTGCCCGGCATGTGCAGAAGAGAGAAGAAGCTGGCAGATACAGTTAAATAGAGCATGATTTTCGCCAAACTATTTTGGTCGGGAAAGAGAAACTTAGCCAAAAATCCTCGTGTCAGCAACTCCTCAAGAATAGGAGCAAAGATTACCATGTATAGGAAGGCAAAGACTGGCTGCTGCTGAATCAACTGCACAGCAGCATTCTGATTGGCAGAAGATTCAATAGGAACGAGCTGCTGGAAGATAATAAAAGCAAGCAAGAGGGCGCTGGGAAGCCAGATAGAACTGGTCAGCTTGGTATTTTTGATTTCCAGTTTCAAATCTTTCTGGTACCATTTCCACATGGCAAAAGAATAGAGACTCGCAAGTATGACAAAAATCAGCAAAATCAATAATTGAGAAAGTCCTCCTGTCAGGGAACCTATAGTGAAGACAACTATAGCCGAAAAGATATAAAAATAGGCCAAGAGGACAAGAATATAAAGGCCAAAATTAGTAAAGAAAGTTTTTAATTTCATAGTGATTCCTTATAGATTGATTTACTTAAACATAGCTAGCAGCAGTATTATAGCCATGGGGAGATTGTTCAGGATATGCACCAACATGGAATCTTTTATATTCCCCCGACGAGCATAGGACAAATAAAGAACCAGTCCAAGTGCAAAATAAATTGGGAACTCTGTCAATTGGGTGATATGAGGCAGAGTGAAGACCACAGAAGTCACAATAGCAGGCAAAACTTTTTGATTATTTTTGAAAAAGAAGGCAGTTCCAAAACCGCGGAAAATTAATTCTTCCATGATAGGAGCAATAAAAGCAATCGTTGCAACAAAGAGCAAAGCAAAGAAGATATGCTGCGAAGACATCATTCCCCCTAGCCCTTGTATGGCACTGTCATTACTGGTCTGGGAATTGCCGCTCAGGATGAGATTAAGATAAACACCAACAATAGCAGCCACTCTGGCAAGGAAAAAGAATAGAAAAGCAAAACCGATGTCCTTGCCAGACAGTTTAAATTTTTTCTTTTCTTCAGGTACATGCTTTTGGTATCGCCGCCATAAGCTACGAAAAATAAGGAAAACTAAAACCAGATACAAGGCTACCAATAAGATTTCTGCATAAATAGGTAAACTCTTCCCGAGCCTTAAGAATAGCATCGGAGCAACATTTATAAGGAGGCTAAGAGCAATTAAGCCTATCCATTTTACAAGTCCTAAAGCAGTTGATTTGAAGTTGTTCATTTTGTATTCTCCTTTTGATAAATATTAATACCGACTTCCGTATCCTCAACAGCTATATCACCCTTCTGCCGAAGAATAGCGACAGCCAGAAAAAAATCTCCTGCACAGCCGGCTGCATGGAAGCTAGCAAGAACGATATAAGAAGCCGCAGTTAAAATATGCAAGCCATAGATCAAGGTCAGGGCTAGGCTAATCAGAAAGAAAGGTGCCAGGATAATGACGAGCATCCTTTTCTGACTGTAACGACTGCCTGGGCTGGTCGCATAGGCCATGCCGCTTTTAAAACCAAACTTGACCTTGGTATTTTCATCCCCCAAGACCTTGAAGAAAAAGCCGTGGATCAGTTCATGGATGACCATTAGAACAAGGAGGTAGAATAAATCAAAGAAATGAAAAACTTCGCTGCCCTTGCCATACATCAGAATGGCAATCCAAGTAAAGAGGGCTAGAAAAGGGAAGATCAGCAGCACGGCCGTTATATTCAGAGCCAGATTGACCTTTTTATTATGGATAAAATCAAGTTCTTTCAGTAGTTTCATAGCCTCAACCTTTCATTGAAAAATAAACTTATTTGAAATATTTTCTTACCATTGGATAATACATAAGATTGATATAGATATGGATTACCACTAGGATGACAAAACCGGAAACGACATTGAGGGGTGTGAAGACTCCCACTATCCCTAAAATAACATAGAGGGCTGGCAGAAGTCTCTGATTTACATTGAAGAGAATGAGATAGCACTGTTCATAATTGGCTTGCAGCTCTGACTCATCATAAGAGAGGGCAAATTCTTTTATTTCCTCAGTAGTCGGAAAGGCTGATAGCTTATAGTGCCGCACCTTCTGAACTGTCTTTAAAAAGACAACTTGCAAAATAATATAAAGAAAGGCAATCGCATAATCTATAAAACTCCACTGAAGAGGGCTCTTATGATTAGTAATATTTCCAATAAAAACAACTCCAACTAAAATCGTAAAAAGAACGATAGCACTGCTGATATTAAAGACAATAGTCGCATATTCCAGATTTTTAAAGGTTAGCCGGTACCATTCATAATTCTTATCCTCATCTGCTTCTTTTTCATAGGCTTCATTGTATTTACGAGTCCGATAAATCAAGAAAAAGACCAAGGGATAGAGGATGATAAGGCTGGCCCTACCTAGCTGGCGCAGCAGTTGAACAGAAAAAATAGTCGACCAACTGATGTTTTTTAGCAGACCAGTTTCAGAAAACAAAATAGACAGACCACCTATTAAAGCTCCAGCTAGAAATATAAGGACATTATATAAAACTCTTTTCTGTGTAGATATACGTTTTTGCTCTTTCACGACTTCTTCTCCTTTATTTTTTTACAATAGATGATACAAGAATGCTGAGGCTGAAGGACTGTTTTAGCTCCTGTTGAAATGAATCTTAATTGGTTCTTCATTCTGCTTCCTCCACCAGCCGAAAGACATTCTCAACGTTTTCATTGAAAATATGGGCAATCTTAAGGGCAATCACAATCGACGGGGTATATTCGCCTCTCTCTATAAGGCTGATTGTCTGCCTGGAAACACCGGCCAGCCTAGCCAGTTCTGTCTGGTTGAGACCGTCACGCGCCCTCAACTCCTTGAGTCGATTTCTAAGCTGCATCATAAACTCCTTATTTATTATTCTCCCTTGGATAAAATCATTGTAACAGATTCTTTTCTTTTTGACAAGTATCTTTGTCAAAAAAATAATAATCATTGTCAAATGCGCTATTATCATAGACAAAAAAGAATCCAGCTCAAACTGAATCCTTTTCCTTTATTCATCTACTTCTGAAAATACCTCTTTTAAAACAGCAATCCCCTGCTGGATTTCCTCCATGCTGATAGTCAATGGTGGCAGGAGACGGATAACATTCTCTCCGGCGGTCAGGATAATCAAGCCTTTCTGACGAGCGGCTTCAACAATCTTTGACAGACTGGCGCTTGTTTCAATCCCGATCATCATGCCCAGGCCTCGAACAGCAGAAATCTTTGGATGATTCTGAAAAGCAAGCTGCAGCTGCTCCAATAAGATATCACTCTTAGATCTGACTTCTTCTAGAAAACCCGCTTCTTTCATGATATGCAAGGTCTCCAAGGCGGCTGCCATGGCTAATTTATTGCCACCAAAGGTAGAACCATGACTGCCAGGTCCAAAAGCGGAAGCCAAGCTGGATTTTCCTAATAGAGCACCTGCGGGCAGGCCATTGGCCAGACCCTTAGCCAGAGTCACAATATCCGGTATAATCCCATAGTGCTCAAAGGAATAAAGCTGACTCGTACGCCCCATACCTGTCTGGACCTCATCAACAATCAGCAAAATCCCCTCTTGTTGGCAAAAATCAGCCAAGTTTTTGACAAAAGCTGCTTCTGCTGGACAAACCCCCGATTCTCCTTGGACCAATTCCAGCATGACAGCTGCCGTATCCTGATTGGCCAAGTCTTCTACGCTGGCCAGATCATTGTAAATCGCATAGCTGAAATGGGGAACCCCATCACCAAATCCTTCCTTAATCTTATCCTGTCCTGTTGCGGCCATAGCGCCAAAGGTTCGACCGTGAAAGGATTGCTGAAAAGTGATAATGCCTTGCTTGCCAGTAGCTTTGCGGGCTAGCTTAATAGCTGCTTCATTGGCTTCTGCTCCGCTATTGCAGAAAAAAGCCAAATAATCATAAGAACCAGCCAGTTCCTGAGCCACCTGCTCTTGCAGAGAGCTAAGATAGAGATTGGGACTGTGCCAGATGCGCCCTGCTTGCTGGATCAAAGCCTGCTGGATCTGCGGGTGAAAGCCAAGATTGGTTACACCAATCCCCGATGAAAAGTCCAAATAAGCCTTTCCCTCATTGTCAATCAGATAGGAGCCCTCTGCTTTAACAAACTCAATGGGTGCCCTCTTGTAGTTTTCAAATAAATAAGTCATCGTTATCCCTCTGCTATCAAGGTGCCCGTCAAAAGATTGTCACCAATCAGAACCTGTCCGACACCGGAAAGCACAGTCTGAACAGCACTCTCAATCTTAGGAATCATGCCGCCCTTGATGACACCTGTCTGAATCTTCTTGGAAACCTGACTGGTCAGAAGCTGGGGCAGGACTTTTTTGTCCTCCAGAACCCCTTCTATATCTGTCATCAGAATCAGCTTCTCTGCCTGCAAGCTGCTAGCAACTGCTGCGGCTAGATAGTCTGCATTGATATTTAAGAGCTCGCCAGCCGCATTTTCCCCTAGCGAAGCCAGCACTGGGACCATGTCCGCAGCCAGCAACTGCTCTAGATAAGCAGTTTGAATCGCCGTCACATCACCGACATAGCCATAGAGATCTTTGTCAATAAAGTCCGCCGAAACTGTCTTTCCCAAATGTGAAACCAGCTGAAGGCTTTCAATATCTGAGTCGTTCAGTTCTTGTGTCAGTGTCCGGCCAACTTGACCTAGCAAGGCCTGCTCAATAATGGGTAAGTCAGACTTAGCTGTTACCCGCAACCCCTTAACCTTGCGAGTAGGCAGCTGGCGCTCTTTCATGAGTTGATTTATGACCAGACCACCCCCATGAACGACCACGATTTTCTTACCAGCTGCTATCCACTCTTGCATCTGCTTGATAAACTTATCAGACAGCTTTTGCGCAGCAACACCGCCAATTTTTATAACAATCACATCTTTCATTGCATTTCTCCTTAGGTTCTATAGAGGGCATTGATTTTCACATAATCATAGGATAGATCGCAGCCCCAGGCCTGAGCTTCAGCGTCCCCATCGTGTAGGTCAATGGTCAAGGTTAGCAGCTCTCTAGCCATGGCATCACTTGTTTCCTCGGGGTCAAAAGCCACAGGGCTAGAAGCCTGCATAACTGGAATCCCCTCAATCCAAATATCAATATTATCCACCGAGACATCTGCTCCCGCATAGCCGATAGCCGCTAAGATTCGGCCCCAATTGGGATCTTGACCAAAAATAGCCGTTTTGACCAAGCTAGAGCCAACGACACTCTTAGCAATCATACGGCCGCTCTGTTCATCCTTGGCATGCCGCACATGAACTTCAATCAGCTTGGTCGCTCCCTCGCCATCCTTGGCAATTTTCTTAGCCAAGTCAGCCATAAGATAGCGGAGCATCTTAGAAAACTTTTCAAATTCTTCCGTATCTGGTAGAATTTCTTCGTTTTGTCGGCAGCCATTTGCCATGACTAATACCATGTCATTGGTCGATGTATCTCCATCCACCGTGATTTGGTTGAAAGTCGTCTCCACATGCTGACTGAGAGCCGCTTGCAAGGTAGCACTAGAAATATTAGCATCACAAGTGATAAAGGCCAGCATAGTCGCCATATTCGGATGAATCATGCCCGAGCCCTTGGCTACTCCCGCCATAGTCACCAGGTCTGAGCCAAACTCTTCTGTGACTACACAGGTCTTGGTACAAGTATCCGTCGTCAAGATAGCCTCAGCAAAATCTTCTGCCTTGCCACTCACCAGAATCTGTGACAGACCATTTTTCAGAGCATTCATTGGAAGCTGCTCGCCGATGACTCCTGTAGAAGCCAGACCTACTAAGTCAGGCTCAATCTTCAGCTTTTGGGCAGTCAATCGCTGCATCTCATAGGCAGCGTCCAGTCCCTGCTGACCTGTACAGGAATTGGCAACACCAGAATTAACCACTATTGCCTGCAATTTCTGGCTCTTTTGGATCGCTGCTTTGGTCACTAGAAGCGGAGCAGCAATGACTTTATTAGTCGTATAGACCCCTGCCACACTGGCCGGCACTTCTGATACAATCCAGCCAAAATCCAACTTCTTTTTCTTAAAGCCAGCGTGTAAACCGTCAGCCGAAAAGCCTAGCGGACTGGCAATCGTTCCATCAATAATCTTCATATCTAACCCTTTCTCATCTAGACATAGGACGGTTGACTGAGCAGGCCATCTGTTTCAGGAAAGCCCAGCATCAGATTCATATTTTGAACCGCCTGACCAGCAGCCCCCTTAATCAGGTTATCCAGCACAGCCACTACAGTTAAAATATTTGTCACAGGATTATAGCAAAAACCAATATCTATATAATTAGTACCGACAACCTGATGCAGATTCGGCAGAGTAGCTTGGATACGGACAAAAGGCTTATCCTGATAGCATTCCTGGTAAATAGCAGCCAACTCTTCTCGAGTCAAAGGTTCTTTTAACTTGCAATAAACTGTCGCCACGATACCACGATTGAGTGGAATGAGGGATGTTGAAAACTGAATCTGTTGCAATCTCTCATCAAAACGCTGCAACTGCTGCACAATCTCTGGAATATGCTGATGCTGATTCAGCTTGTAAGTCACATAGTTGTCGTGCACATGGACAAAATGGCTGGATGCAGCTGGATTTTTCCCAGCTCCTGTCAAGCCACTCTTGGCATCAACAATAATGGAGTCCAGCTCAATAGCCCGAGCCGTCAGCAAGGGAATCAAGGCCAACTCTGTAGCCGTCGCATAGCAGCCGGGATTAGCAATAAATCGCTTCCCTCTGATATCTGTAAACTCAGACAGCCCATAAATAAACGCTTTTTGAACATAGTCTTCAGCCGGCTCTTTCTGATACCATTTTTTATAAATATTCTCTGGCAAGCGATGATCGCCAGATAGGTCAATGACTGGAAATCCTGCTTCTACAAAGTCTTTTGACAAATCTTTAGCCACTCCACTTGACGTTGCAAAGAAAACAATATCTGCTCGTCGCATTATTTCCTGACTGTCGAAAGCTTCTATTTTCAAGTCGCAAATCCCCTTCAAATGAGGATATAACTCTGACACAGGAGCCTCCATATCTTGACTGGCATGAAGGGAAACGACTTCTGCCTGCGGATGTTGCAGTAAAATACGGAGGAGTTCCATTCCTGAGTAACCAGTAATTCCTACAATCGAAATTCGCATATTTTTAAAACACCTCCGTATAAATATGCATTTTATTTTACTCGTATATTTTCCCTTTGTCAAGTATTTTCTGTATTTTTATGCAATATTTTTGAAAATATCATTATTTATTCTAAAACAATTCATACTTTCTTGCCGAAAAGCGGCCTATTTGCTTCTCATATAGAGAAGTAAGAGAGCTAAGAGTACAAAAAAAGATCTGCCCAAAGAGCAGACCTTTTCATCTATCTGTTATCTAATATTACAACTTCTCAGCAACTGCTGCTAGCAGGGCTGGAATAGCTGATTGCTTGCTGCCGCCGGCCATAGCCATGTCTGGCTTACCGCCGCCTCGACCATCTACAATCGGTGCCAATTCCTTAATCAGATTACCAGCATGGATGTCCTTGGTCTTGCTGGCTGCAAGAACATTGACGTTGTCACCAATTGCTGCGACCAGTATAAGAACATCTGAATAGTCCTTCTGCTTCCAAGTGTCCGCAAAGGTACGCAGGGCACCTGCATCAGAAACAGAGACCTGACTAGCAATAAAGCTATGTCCATTTGCTTCTTGAACATTCTTGAAGACTTCACCAGAGGCCGCTGCTGCTGCCTTTTCCTTGAGCTCTGCATTCTCTTTTTGCAGTTGACGCAGCTGCTCTTGCAGCGCTTCTACCTTGTGAGGCACTTCCTTGATTTGCGGTGCTTTGAGTGTCGCTGCGATAGCCTTGAGCGCCTCTTCTTCCTCACGGTAAGCTTCAAAAGCTTCCTTGCTGGTGACTGCCAAGATACGACGAGTTCCAGAGCCGATCCCCTCTTCTTTGACAATCTTGAAAATACCGATTTCAGAAGTGTTGCCTACGTGGGTTCCTCCGCAAAGCTCGACAGAGTAGTCGCCGATGGTTACGACACGAACTTCTTTACCATATTTTTCTCCAAAGAGCGCCATGGCACCCATTTCCTTAGCTTTGTCAATATCTGTCTCTACTGTCTCGATAGCAAGGGCTTCCCAGATTTTCTCATTGACTTCTTGCTCAATAGCGCGCAGCTCTTCTGCTGTCACCGCTTGGAAATGCGTAAAGTCAAAGCGCAGGAATTCTACTTCGTTCAGAGAGCCTGCTTGGGTTGCATGGTTACCAAGAACATTATGCAGGGCTGCATGTAAAAGGTGAGTTGCCGTATGATTTTTCATCACACGATGGCGACGGCTGTGGTCAATTTCCAGTTTATAGCTTTGACCGAGAGCCAGAGGAGCCAAAACTTCTACAGTATGCAAAGGCTGACCATTTGGTGCCTTTTGCACATCCGTAACTTGCGCTACCAGATTGCCTGCTCCATCAAAGATTTGACCGTGGTCAGCTACCTGACCACCCATTTCTGCATAGAATGGCGTTTCTGCAAAGATGAGGGCAGCTGATCCTGTCTCAACAGACTCCACTGCTGCATCATCCGCCACGACAGCAAGAAGTTCAGCTGTCAGCTCTTCTTTTTCGTAATTAAAGGAACTTTCTACGGTGATGGCCTGCAAGGTTTCATTTTGCATGCCCATTGAGCCGCCCTTGACGACAGAAGCACGCGCTCGATCCTGCTGCTCTTTCATAGCCGCTTCAAAGCCAGCACGGTCCACAGTCATGCCTGCTTCTTCAGCGATTTCTTCGGTTAACTCCAGCGGGAAACCGTAAGTATCGTAGAGTTTAAAGGCATCTTGACCAGCAATAACAGTTTGTCCCTTAGCTTTCAAATCTGCCACGATTGTTTCTGCAAAGTGTTGACCAGAGTGCAGAGTACGAGCAAAAGATTCTTCCTCACTCTTGATAATCTTTTCGATAAAGTCTTGCTTTTCAAGAACTTCTGGGTAGTAGCTTTCCATAATCTTGCCCACAGTTGGAACCAGTTTGTAAAGGAAAGGCTCATTGATCCCCAGCTTTTGACCATGCATTGAAGCACGACGGAGTAGACGACGAAGGACATAGCCACGGCCTTCATTTCCAGGAAGAGCCCCATCACCAATGGCAAAGGAAAGCGAACGAATATGGTCTGCGATAACCTTGAAACTCATATTGTCGCCATCTTGGTCATAGACCTTGCTAGACAGCTTCTCTACTTCACGAATAATTGGCATGAAGAGGTCAGTCTCAAAGTTGGTCTTAGCTCCTTGGATAACAGCGACCAAACGCTCCAAACCAGCGCCCGTATCAATGTTCTTATGTGGCAATTCCTTGTACTCGCTACGTGGTACAGCAGGGTCAGCATTGAATTGTGACAAGACGATATTCCAGATTTCGATATAGCGATCGTTTTCAATATCTTCTTCTAAGAGACGGACCCCAATATTTTCTGGATCAAAAGCCTCACCTCGGTCAAAGAAAATCTCTGTATCCGGCCCAGAAGGTCCCGCACCGATTTCCCAGAAGTTGTCCTCAATCGGAATCAAATGACTAGGCTCAACGCCCATAGCAATCCAGCGGTTGTAAGAGTCCTTATCGTCTGGGTAGTAGGTCATGTAGAGCTTGTCTTTGGGAAAATCAAACCACTCAGGGCTAGTCAAAAGCTCGTAAGCCCACTCAATCGCTTCATCACGGAAATAATCGCCGATAGAGAAATTGCCCAGCATTTCAAACATAGTATGGTGGCGGGCAGTTTTTCCGACATTTTCAATATCATTGGTTCGAATGGCCTTTTGAGCATTGGTAATCCGAGGATTCTCTGGAATAATGGTTCCGTCAAAGTATTTCTTGAGGGTTGCTACACCAGAGTTAATCCAGAGCAAGGTTGGATCGTTGACCGGCACCAAGCTAACAGATGGTTCTACTGCATGACCTTTAGTTGCCCAAAAATCCAGCCACATTTGACGAACCTGAGCACTTGACATTTGTTTCATTTCTTTTTCTCCTTAATGTTTTTCTAAAAATAATTGCATTATGACGACGAACTTTCCAGCATTTCAACATAATCAATAGCGACACAGAGGGAAATCACCAAATCTGAATAAGTCACATCATAGACACTCACCTGATAAGTAGAGGTTAGATGGAAGAGCTCCTTGGTAATCTCTGCAACGACTTGATTGCTGTCATCCAGCAGACGAAAGTTTAAATCCCAGATATTCCCTTCAACTCGAAGACCCAAATTATCAAATTTATACTTATCACGCAAAAAAGAGAATTTCTTACGAATATAAAAGCTATGCCCGCTGCTGAGTTTGATTTCAAACTGGGGCAGGAGGGTTAAAAGGGTCTTGGTAATTTGACTGACGATTTGTCCTTGACTATCATAGATAGTAAAGGTCTTAGGAATCTGAAAGAAAGAGCCTTCCACTTGGTAATCCACATTTCCTCGATCGTCCTTGATATCAAAGCGTTCGCCGCCTAAGCGAAATTTCTGTTTGACAAGATAGGTTTTCATTATGTTACCTCCACAGTCAACATAAAAGACAAGTTCCTTGTCCGAAGGGCGAAAAACCGCGGTACCACCTTCATTCAATGAACTTGTCATTCTCATTTCGTATTATATTTTGCTAGATGAGTAGCATGATTCCCCGTCTTAGATGGCTCGCAGCACCGCCAATTCTCTGAACTAAGAACTTGAAAAATCAATTCTCACCAGTCTTATTATACTTGCTTATTCTCTTTTCGTCAACCTTATTCTGCGGCTGAGGATGAAGCTTCTGTTGAACTGCTTTCAGCTACTGAGCTAGACTCAGATGTCTTTGAGCTGCTGGCAGCACTTGATGAAGAAGTTGAAGAGCCTGTCGTTTCGATATACTGAGCAAAGACAGATTGGAATGCACTATCCTTAACCTTGATGTTGGCATCTTTCAGCTCTTTCGCCACAACGCTTTGGATAAAGCTAGTATCTTTTTCTTTTTGCGCAATGATAATCTTTTTCAGCTTGTCTTTGTAGTCTTTCCAGTTAGAAGATTTCTCAGACTTCTTGACCAGCTTAACAATATAGTAGCTTGCTGAGTACTGTGAATCTGGCACAGTCACAAGGTCTGAAACGCCATTTTCTTCCAAAGCAAAGGCAGCTTTTTTGACAGCATCTGGAACATCAGTAGAGCCAGAGTCAAACTTGATTTCTCCGCCTTTTTCCTTAGTGGTAGCATCGGTAGAGTTTTCCTTAGCGATTTGACTGAAGTCGGCTCCTTCTGCTTTAGCTTTTTCAAGAACTTCCTTACCTTTGTCTTCGCTGTCAACCTTGATGATTTGAGCTGTTACTTCTGGCGTGTAGTTTTCAAAGGCAGCCTTGTAGTTTTCATCAGTCAGCTCTTTTTCAGCAGCCTTCTTAACGGCATGCTCTACCAGCATATTGGTGCGGATTTGCTCCTTGTAGGCATCTTCGGTCAATCCATTTTGAGCCAAGACTTGGGCAAAAGCTGTACCGTAAGCAGTTTTAGACTTTTCGAAAGCATCCTTAACGTCCTTGTCTTTGACATCTTTGCCGTATTTTTCTTCAAAGATGTCTTTGATAGCCATCTGTAGCAAGACCTGCTGAGCTGCACCATTGTTTTTCACTTGATCGTAGAACTCATTGACAGTAATCGTGTTTCCTTTCATGGTCACGATGTCCTTGCCTTCTGAGTTAGAACATGCTGCTAATACAGCGACTGACAAGAGTGTCACAGCTCCTGCAAATATTTTTTTCTTCATTTTATATTGACTCCTTATTCTTAAAAGTTCATGTTTTCTATTGTAGCACAAATTTGAATTGATATCTTAAATTTTACTAAAAATTTTTGGAAATTAGGAAAAAATCAGAGATGTCATTTTTTTCTAATCATAAGCAGTCCATCTCCCAAGGGAAGCAGACTGGAAGTTAAATCTGAACTGTCCAAAGTTGCGTCAAACAGGCTGTGCAAGCCACGGTAAATAGCTCGTTGACCACGCTTAATTTCCTCAAAAGGCTTGGCAACATCGCCACCTTGAAAGACATCATCAATGAGGACCAGACCACCAGGATTGAGGCGCTTGAGGACATGGGGCAGAAAGACCACATACTTGGACTTGGCAGAGTCCATAAAGACAAGGTCGTAGGAATCCTCTAGTGTCTCAAGCAAATCCATCGCATCACCTTCCAGCAGGGTGATCTGCTGACGGCTGTCATACTTGACAAAATTAGCCTTGGCAAGCTCAATCATCTCTGGATTGCGGTCAATAGTCGTAATCTGAGCCTGAGGAGCATGTTCTGCCATCAAAAGGGCCGAAAATCCAATAGCCGTCCCGATTTCTAAAATCTTCTCAGGCTGCAGACTTTCGAGTAGCAGGCGGAAGTAAGCCACTGTCTCATGGGGAATCACGGGCACATTTTCAGCTCTGGCAAAATCCTCCAATTCCTTGAGGCCACCAGTGACCGGCTGGAGACGCCGTCTCATAAAGTCAACGATTTCTTCTTTGACCACTGGTCGACGCATATTGGGATTAGAGTTTTGGTTATAAGTATCGACCATCTTATGCTAATCCCAACTTTTCCACCAAGGCTTCGAATTCGTCCAAGCGACGTTCAAAGACAGCAAAAGCAGCATTTAGGTAGTCTTCTTTTTCCATATCTACACCTGCTTTTTTGATGACATTGAGCGGATAGTCAGAGTTCCCAGCTTTGAGATAGTCCAGATACTTGTCCTTGTCTTCCTGACTACCATGGACAATCTTTTCAGCCAGGGCAGAAGCCGCTGAAAATCCTGTCGAATATTGGAAAACATAGTAATCATAGTAGAAATGTGGAATCCGAGCCCATTCGTACTGAATCTGCGGATTATCTTCTTTTTTCAGTCCATAGTATTTCTCGTTCAAATCAGCGTAGAGCTCATTGAGAAACTCGCTGGTCAAAACTTGACCTTCTTGGTCAGCCTTGTGGATAGCGTGCTCAAACTCCGCAAACTGGGTTTGACGGAAGACCGTACCTCGGAAGCCGTCCAAAAAGTGGTTGAGAATAGCAAAGCGGGTAGCATCGTCTTCTACTTCTTCCAAGAGCTTCTCTGTCAGGATATTTTCATTAGTCGTTGAAGCAATCTCAGCTAGGAAGATAGAATAGTCTCCGTAGACATAAGGCTGAGTCTCACGGGTGTAGCTGGAATGCATACTGTGTCCTGTCTCGTGCACCAAGGTAAAGAGATTGTCCAGCGTATCCTGCCAGTTGAGTAACATAAAGGCATTAGTATCATAAGAACCACCTGAGTATGCCCCTGAGCGCTTGCCTTGATTCTCATGAACATCAATCCAGCGCTCTGAGAAGGCTGTCTTCACTCGGCTCAAATAATCCTCACCCAGAATAGCCAAGACTTCCTCAGACTTAGCCAAGGCTTCCTCATAAGTGAACTTGTAGTCTGTCTCTGACAAAGGTGTGTACATATCATACATCTTCAAGTCAGAAATGCCTAAAATCTTCGCTCGCAAAGCGATATAACGCTGCAAGAGAGGCAAATGCTTATTGACAGCTGAAACTAAGCTGTCATAAACACTTTCTGGAATAAAGTCAGCTGATAAGGCTGCTTCACGGGCAGATGAGAACTTGCGGACTTTCGCATTGTAGTTGTGAACCTTGACATTGGTCTGCAGAGTCTTAGCATAGGTATGCTGATACTGCTCGTAGACGCTGTAGAGAGCCTCGTAAGCTTCCTTGCGGACCTCTCGGTTCTTAGACTCGACCAGGGTGATATAGTTACCGTGGCTGAGCTGAACTTCATTTCCATCTTCATCATGCACCATCGGAAAGACAATATCCGCATTATCCAAGATAGCAAAGGTTTCGCCCGCTGCACCAAAAATTTCACCAGCACCCGCCAATAGCTCCTCTTCACGCTGTGTCAGGATGTGAGCCTTCTTTTTCAAAAGCTTGTCAAAATAATGCTGATACTGCTGCAAGGCTGGCTGCTCAGCCAAGAAAGCTTGGTACTGCTCTTCTGTAATCGCCATAAATTCTGGCTCATAGAAAGCAAAGCTTTGGCCAAAGTCGCTGTAAAGAGTCATGCCTTTAGCCTGATACTCTTGGTACTTAGCCACACGTGTATCTTGGTCATTCTTCATGTGAGCATAAGAATAAAGCTTTTCAATACGACGCATCAAGTCCAACTGCACTTCAGTCGTTGTTAAGAGACTGTCCGCTGAATCAAGCAAATGCCCAGCCAGACCAGCTGCTTTCTTCACTTCTTCTGAAACCTGAGCCAATTCCTCTTCAAAGGCTTCATCTGTTGGGAAAATGGTACTCAAATCCCAAGTATATTTTTCTTCAATTTCATTTCTTTGTTTTGCCATAAAAAAATCCTCCGACTCCCCTATTCTATCACAAATCAACGTAAAATCCTTGTATAAAAAGCCGGTGAATAAACAATTTGCAGATTTTTTTGCTGGAGATTGGCATAATAGTTCTCAAACTGCTGGTAATAGTCAGTCAGGTCAGTAGTTATCTGACAGAAGGAGGCAGCCTGTATCGGCCGAACCTGTGGATAAAAATCCTCTGCAGTCTTAGTCAAGAGATTATCGCCATTCTGATAGAGCTGAGCCTGCAGCCGCATCCATCTAGGCTGCTGGTAATAAAGCTGACGGCGGATATAATTGCAGATCTGCGGATCTTGCTGGGCCAGAAAGCTGTTCATCTCCTGCTTTTGAAAGGGCAAACGCAAAATATCCAAAAGCTGACTGTGACCAAAGGGAAAGTTCTTGGTCTTGTACTGGACTTTTCCATGCAGATCTTCGTGAATCAGGTATTTAAGACGCAGAACTTGCTTTTCTTGATCCAGCTCCCAGAGATGAAAGCCCATATTTTTACTAAAATAGAGAAAATCCTTCTGCAGGCGAGTTAGGGAATCCTTGAGCCAAAGTTTTCGCCCCAAGAGCCAGAGGACCTGATAGCCATGCTGGCGGTAAGAAAGCGTCCGTTCCTGCAGTCGTTCTATTCTTAGAGAACTGCACTGGACTTCAAGAGCCAATTTTTTATCAACCAGCAAATCAGCAATCTGCTGCAGAGCAGGCAAAAAAGCCTCCACCTCAACTTCTTCTGTCTGGACAGCCCAGCGAAAAAGCTCCGCCTTAAGGTTCAGGTGCTCAGCGCTCTCATTTTCCCTGTAAAAGTGGCACTGCTCTAGCGAAACATGCGCAAAATGCGGCTGCATAACTTTCCCTTTTTTAAAACGGACTGCCCCTGAACAAGCTGGGCAGACGAAATCAGCCCCTTTCTCAATCTTCTCCTCCAGTGCATTACACAAAAGTCCCTTATGATTTCGCGCCACAAACATATTCTATCCCCTCTAAAATTTATCTCATTTACTAAAATATTCGCAAAAGAAAAGAGAAACTATCTACACCATCAAAAAACGGGTCGAGAGAACATCTCTCCGACTCGTTTTTCATTATCCAAATAATTGGTTTCCTTTTCGTTCTGGCAATTTTAGAAAGAGGGCCAGGAGACAGACTAAGCAGATAATAGCTGCTAGAAAGAGGTGCATTCCTTCGTAGCCCCAACTGTCCAAAAAGTGACCCGCAAGATTTTGAATGAGAATGGTTCCTAGACTGCGGGCTGTCTGGACCAGAGCAATGGCTGTAACCAGGTATTTTTCATCGACCAAGCTAGCTACGATTTTCAGGGTCACCATTATCAAAACCATGCCCGTCACGTGCTTGGAAAGGAGAGTCATCCCGATTTTCGAAATCAAACCTAGGTCTAAAGCATAGACGCTATACTGGAGAAAGACGATTCCCAGACAAATATAAAGAAGCTTTTTCATCGAAATCTTGTCCATAAAGAGATAGGAATAAAAGATAAAAGGCGCTTCAACCAGAACTGATAAGGCAACGACAGTCGAAGCCATATCCACCTCTAAGCCACTATGCTGTAGCATGGCAGGGATATAGGTATGACCAGTATTCCCCACTCCAGAGTAAAGGGCGACCAAAAGCAGGTAAAAGAGATAGGTTTTGTTGGTCAAGAGCTTCCCCAGACCTGTCTGCTTGCGGGTATTCCTGCTTTCTAGGGCTGCTCGGTCGTGCTTGGGCTGGATTCCCAAAAGTCCTATGCTGCTGATAAGCATCATGCCAATAAAGACTGGGAAAATAGCCTGTGGTGCGACTCTTTGATAAATCAATCCTGCCAGCTGAGAGCCTAGTGCATATCCAATGGTTCCCCAAATCCGAATCTTGCCATAAGTATAAGGACTTTGAGCCGCCAGAACATCCATGACTGGATTGACCCCGTTAACCAACATGAGAACTAGGCTATACCAGACCAGTAACTGCCAAAGCTGAGTCGCTTTCATGAAAAATACAGCCCCAACCATCATAACTAGAAAGCTAAAAAGGAAGATCTTTTTAATTCCCAAAGCATCGCTGAGAACTCCGAAGATTGGCTGAGCCAACATAGAAGCAAAGAAGGAAGCTGACACTACCATCGATACTTGTGCATTTGAATAGCCTAAGTCCTGCATATAGACTGATATCAGGGTCGAAAAAAGAGAGTAGGCTAAGAAGAAAAAATTAAAGAGTAAAAAATGAGCCAGATAGCTGTTGTGAAACTTTTTTCGCATCGAAATCTCCTTAAGACAGAAAGAAAACTCAGCAAAAGAACTGAGTTTTAGCTTGGAAAGTCATTCCGTTCGTATGTGACAGAGGACATTCCCTTTATTCAACATCTGTATTTCTACGACGTTCCTGCTTTGCAGCCTTACGTTTTTGACGACTGCGGTATTCAAAGTACAGAATGATTAACAGGATGCCAACAGGCAGCAGAATCAACATCTTATCACTGAAAAACACACCATACCAAGGCTTGCTTTCCGACTTGCTGCCAGTCACATTTTCAATAGCCTGAGCAACTGGATTCTCAACTTTCTCGACTTTCATTTCATCGGAGATCTTGCTAGACAAGGTCTTCAAGCCATTTTCAGCCTTGAGAACATTGTTTTCAACTTTGACTTTAGGCTTGGTTCCCTTTTTAACAGTAGCGTAAAAATCCTCAGGAAGCTTATACTTCTGTCCATCAATCTCCTGCTCACCCTTGGATAAGAGTTTTTTGTACTCATAATCCGCATAAGCCTTCTCAATCAAAGCATTACCAAAAGGATGGCGGTAATACTCACCGTCTTGGTCAGACCAGTCACCGACTCCCATAATCACAGCAATCATGCGCTGATCTCCACGTTTAATGGTCGCGATATAGTTGAAAGCACCGTTAGGACTAGAGCCTGTCTTCATGCCATCTACGCCCTTGAGTGCGTATTTAGCACCCGGTAGGGAGTAATTATAGGTTTCAAAGGTCTCCTCGTAAGGAGTTCCAGCTTTAACCGTAACCTTGGCTTTATTAGTATAGTTTAGAATCTCAGGATGATGATTGACAAAGTTATAGGCCAGAATCGCCAAATCACGGGCTGTTGTCTGATTGCTGGCATAATTATCGTAGTTTTGAGGGTTATAGTAGCCCTTAAAAGAAACCGCTGCTGCACCGCTGGCATTGAACCACTTGGTATTCGTCATGCCCAGCTCTTGAGCCTTAGCATTCATCCGATCCAAGAACGCATCTGGGTCATTGTCCGATAAATAATTGGCCAGCATAACGGTTGTCGCATTGGATGACGGCACGATTGTCATGGTAATCAACTCAGATACGGTATAGTCCACACCAGCGACAATTTTATTATTAGAAATTTCATAAATATTAGCAGTGGCTTGATCCTGAGGTGTAGCTGTAATGACCGTCTTTTCGCTGATTTTTCCTTCCTTAATCGCTTCAAAGACCAAGTAAAGCGTCATGAGCTTACTCATACTAGCGGGATCACGCACCTCATCGACATTATCCTCCCAGACAACATCACCTGTACTGCCGTCAATAACGAGAGAAGACTTGGGACGATTAATCGCCTGAACATTATCATGCGGATACATCTTTTTAGCCATATCCACCAATTCATCAGCCCTAGCAGCTAACGGCGCTAACGAGGTCAGGAACACAATTCCCAATAACAAAAGCTTTTTCTTCACAGGATCCTCCAAAGAACAATTATACCTATCTAGTATATCATATTTTACGCAAAGTCAACCATAAATCTAAAAATCCTACCTAAAAAATAGATAGGAAATTAAGAGACTTTTATCTGGCAAAGCCAGTTTTATAGCACAACATCAAAATCTTAGTGTTTTAACAGGCTAAGCGCTTCCTTATCAGCGATAATCACAACATCTGGATGCTTCTGGAGAGCACTGCCTGGCAGCTCCTCCGTCACTTCCCCCTCAACAGTCCCTGCTATGGCCTTGGCCTTAGCAGAACCATAAGCAAAGAGGATGATGGACTTAGCATTTAGGATATTGCCAATTCCCATGGAAATAGCCTGAGTCGGAACATCCTCCATCTTGTCGAAGAATCGAGCATTTGACTGAATGGTGGACGGTGTCAAATTCACTAAGTGAGTCTGACTGTCAAAACTAGTTCCCGGCTCATTAAAGCCGATATGGCCATTCGTACCAATTCCCAAAATCTGCAAATCAGCCGGATGCTCTGCAAGAAGCTGATTGTAGCGCGCCACTTCTGCTTCTAAATCTTTCGCTGCGCCATTAGGCAGGAAGCTTTCTTTAAAAGGCTTTTGGTTAAAGAGGTGCTGATTCATGAAATAGCGATAAGACTGAGGATCGTCCTCCTGCAAACCAACATATTCATCCAGATTGACACTGAACATCTCTGAAAAATCAAGGTCGCTCTCAACGATCTGCTTGTAAAATCCTTCAGGGCTGCTGCCTGTAGCTAAGCCTAAAGTTTTTGCCCCCTGAGCCAGCTTTTCTTTGAGCAGCTCGAGAGCCACTTTGCCACCTTCTACTTGGTTTTCCACTTGAATAATTTTCATTTTTTACCTCCACTTCTTTTCTTAATTTCATTATATGGTATAGACCAATTTTTGTCAAGAAAAAGTCTGTAAAATAGACATACTTTTTAGTCATGCTCGCTTCCTTTTGCAGCAAATCGTGTTATAATAGAGACATGTTTTTACTGATTGTTTTATTGATTTTATTTTTAGTCGGAGTCTTACTCTGCAGCTTGAGTTTCCTCATGAAAAAACAACCAGGCTGGCAGATTGTAAGTTTGATTTTGGGCGGCTTGCTTACTGCTAGCCCCTTCCTACTGGCCGCCTATCTACTCTGGCTGATGAAAACAATATAAGGAGATACAATGAATACCGCTGATTTTGATTTTGACTTGCCCGAAGAGCTGATTGCTCAGACACCTTTAGAGAAAAGGGATGCTTCCCGCTTGTTAGTGGTTGATAAAGAAACGGGAGCCTTCTCCGACCAGCATTTTGACCAGATTATTGATCAGCTCCAGCCCGGCGATGCCCTTGTTATGAATAATACACGTGTCCTTCCTGCCCGCCTTTATGGTATCAAGCCTGAGACAGGGGGCCATGTCGAGCTGCTGTTGCTGAAAAATATCCAAGGCGATGACTGGGAAGTGCTAGCCAAGCCAGCCAAGCGCCTCAGAGTAGGTGCTCAGATTTCCTTTGGTGATGGCCGCTTAACTGCTACTGTGGTAGAGGAGCTTGACCATGGTGGTCGAATCGTACGCTTTGGCTATGAAGGGATTTTCCTAGAAGTCTTGGAAAGTTTGGGAGAAATGCCGCTGCCGCCTTATATCCACGAAAAACTGGCAGACCGCGAACGCTACCAGACTGTTTACGCTAAAGAAAACGGCTCTGCCGCTGCGCCAACTGCTGGACTTCATTTCACAGAAGAGCTATTGGAACAGATTTCAGCCAAGGGAGTCAAACTGGTCTATCTCACCCTTCATGTCGGACTGGGAACTTTCCGACCGGTTTCTGTAGACAGCTTAGATGATCACGAGATGCACTCCGAGTTTTACAGCCTGTCCGAGGAAGCTGCCCAGATACTCCGTCAGGTCAAGGCTAAGGGAGGCCGTGTCATTGCAGTCGGCACGACATCTATCCGCACCTTAGAGACAATTGGCAGTAAATTCCAGGGGCAGATTCAGGCTGACTCTGGCTGGACCAATATTTTTATCAAGCCGGGATACGATTGGAAGGTCGTTGATGCTTTTTCAACCAACTTCCACCTGCCCAAGTCAACTCTGGTCATGTTAGTCTCTGCCTTTGCCGGACGTTCCTTAACGCTTGAAGCTTATGAGCACGCTATTGCTGAGCGCTATCGCTTCTTCAGTTTTGGTGATGCTATGTTTATCAAATAACTATAGGTGAAAATTTATGAATAAAATTGAAAGCAGACACCGTCTCATCCGCTCCTTAATCATGGAAAAGAAAATCCATACCCAGCAAGAACTTCAGGAGCATCTGGAAGCCAACGGCGTCATTGTAACCCAGTCCACTCTTTCACGAGATATGAAAGCACTCAATCTGGTCAAGGTCAGTGAGAACGATACTTCCTACTATATCATCAATAGCATTGCACCATCCCGTTGGGAAAAACGCCTTCGTTTCTATATGGAGGATGCTTTGGTCATGCTGCGGCCAGTTAAAAACCAAGTCGTTATGAAAACTCTGCCTGGTCTGGCCCAGTCTTTCGGTGCAATCTTAGACGCTCTAGAGCTGCCACAGATTGTTGCTACTGTCTGCGGTGATGACGTCTGTCTGATTATCTGCGAGGATGATCAAGGGGCCCTTGACTGCTTTGAGAAGCTCAAAGAATTCACCCCACCATTCTTCTTTAGTAAATAAAAGCTGAGACAAAATTTGCCTCAGCTTTTTCTATTTACAATTTTTGCCTCAATGAAAATCATCAGCAAACCAGAAAGCCAGAATTGACTAGAGCAATGCATTACCGAAGATAGTTTCAAAAAGTCAGCATTTAAGGTGTTGTAGCCAAACGATAAATGGCTTCCGCGTAAATATCCATTGCCTCATACAGATCGTCTAGGCGGAATCGTTCATTGACCTGATGCTCTGTCTGATCAGCTCCCGGAAAGAGAGCGCCGAAGGCAACACAGTTAGGCATAGTACGAGCAAAGGTCGCTCCGCCAGAAGACATAGCTGGACTGTCGTCTCCTGTTTTCTCCTGATAAATTTCCATCAGGGTGCTAACCAACTCACTGTCCAAAGGTACGTAGAGCGGAGCCAAGTAGTCAAACTCCTGATAGGTCAGCTCGTATTGACTGGCTATTTCTGCTAGATTTTCAACCAACTTATCCTTGTCTGCCAAGACCGGAATCCGCATGTCAATCCGAATCTCAGAGCGATCAGAGGTTAAAGTCAGACCGGCAACATTAAAGGAAAGAAAGCCCATCGGTTCATCAGACACAGGACCAAAGAGATGGCTGCCTGTCGCATCTTCACCAACCGCCTGATCCAGAAAGGCAAGAGCCGGATGCGAATCCAAGGGCTGCAAAACCTTAGCTAATCGAATAATAGCATTGACTCCTTGAGCGGCATCCTTAGCGTGCTTGGGCAAGCCGATAACCGTTACTTTTTCTGCCGTTCGCTCATATTCATAGCCTAAACCTTCCAAGCCAGCAACGACTGACTCTAGTAGGCTGCCTGAATAGGAAGCCTTGGCAGGAACGACATTAAAAGCTTGACCAGCTTCGAGCTCTAAAGTATCAGAGCCAGGTCCTTCTAGCTTAAGCTGCAGAAGCCCCTTCTCAGCATAGGTCAAAGGGAAGGAAGAGTCTGGTGCAAAGCCAATTGTAGCCTGCTCTTCTAGCTGGTTGTATCTACCCATACAACGCCAAAGTGTCTCCTCATCTGTACCAAAGATAAAGCGAACCCGCTTTTTAAATTCCACTCCACTGTCCAGCAATGCTTTTACAGCATAAAGAGCGGCCATGGAAGGTCCCTTGTCGTCCTGCACCCCACGACCAAAAATCCAGCCATCTTTGACAGTGGCTTCAAAAGGCGGCGTCTGCCAGTCCGACTCATCACCTGATGGAACAACATCCAAATGACAGAGAACGGCCAGGAGCTGAGCTCCATGACCGATTTCTGCATATCCGTAATAACCTTTAGGGTCGAGGTAGGTTGTAAAACCTAGCTCCCGACAGATTTCTAAAGTTTTTTCTAGGACATCTTGGATAGCTTGTCCAAAAGGTGTTCCATTTTGACCTTCCTTCAGTACTGAAGGATAAGAAACGATTGCTTTCAAAGATTCAAGAAAATCTTCTTTAACTTTTTCCGTTATAAAATTTTTCATGGAATCACCTCAGCTTCTAGCTTATAGGAACGGTAAGAAAGTTCCTAGGAGTAAGAGACCAATACTGATCGCAATGATAGCTACAATCAGCTTACCGATAAATTTCCACCAAGTACCAATATTGATACGTCCGAGTGCCAAAGCCCCCATAACGATACCAGAAGTTGGAGCAACCAGGTTCAGCACACCTGAAGCAGACTGGTAAGCTGTGATGATCAAGCTTGCCTTGACATTGACAAATTCTCCCAACGGAGCCATGATTCCCATAGTCGCACTGGCCAGACCTGATGATGATGGGATAAGGAAGGACATTGGCAGGTAGAAAATGTAGGTCAAGACGATAAATACTTGTGATGACAGACCGCTGAGTCCTTGTTTACCCCAGTTGAGAATAGTGTCTGTAATCATACCGTCATTCATGATAACTTGGATACCACGAGCGATTGCTACGATTAGGGCTACGCTAAGCAGGTCAGCTGCACCGTTCATAAAGGCTGAGATAATCTTGTCTTCCTTGAGACCGTAAACAGCGCCAATCAAGATTCCCATGAAGGCAAAGAGCATAGCTCCTTCTGGGAAGTACCAAGTACCCAGTGCAGAAGTAGACGAACCAATAATCTTACCGAGTACTGGAAGACCTGTCAGCCAGGTATTGACATCCTTAAAGATAGTAATACCGAGATCTGTCCAAGGAATGAAACTCAATACCATAAGGACAAATGTCATGATGAACAGGAATAGAACTGTTCTTTGCTTTTTGCTCAGAGTTGACTCAACAGATGAAGAAGTCTCAACGTTAAAGTGTTTCAAATCTTCTTCGCGAGTGCTGTAAACCAATGACTTGGTCGGATCTTTTTGAATCTTATCCGCATAGCGGTATACAAACCAAGTACTGAGAGCTGTCAGAACAACCAAGAAGATAAGACGAAGGACAATCCCTTCACCAGTACCAACACCAGCAGTTGCTGAAGCGATACCCGTTGCAAATGGATTTAGCGTAGAAGCCAAACATCCGATTTGCGAACCAAGCAGGATAATAGCCACCCCTGTCAGGCTGTCAAAACCAACTGCCATCATCACCGGCACCAAAAGCGGATAGAAGGCCATGGTTTCCTCACCCATACCATAGGTAGTACCACCGAGGGCAAAGAGAGGCATCAAGACAACAATCAGCATCTTTTCGCGACCCTTGTACTTCTTAACGATGGAGGCAATCCCTACATCCAAAGCGCCAGTTTCATTGACAACGCCAAGGAAACCACCAACCATGAGGATGAAGAAGGCAACATCAATCGCTGCACTCGTCTCCTTGATTAAGGAGCCTTCTTCTGGATGCGTACCCAGCATTGCACGAATCGGTGCCATCAGGACATCCCAAATCCCTTGTGGATTTTGTGGCTGAGGCTGATAAACACCTTTTACAAAAGCCCCTGCTGGGATAATCCAAGTCAGCACTGCCATAATGGCAATGATTATCAACAATACGGTGTAAGATGAAGGCATCTTAAACCCTTTTTTTGTTTTTTCACTCATTTGTATTCCCTCCTAAAAATTTTTTAACGAGGTTACGAACCTGCATTCCCCTGTATGAGCAAACAAGAAAACGCTTACTTTGTTTTTATTTTACCATATTAACATTGAAAAAGCCAGTGTTTTTGAAAATAATCAAAGATTTTCAGGAAAAGACTTGCAGCAGCGACAGAGTTCAGCTGCTATCGACTTTCAATCAGTTCTATGCCTAGCCTTTTTCAATAATCGTACCGCTCTCAGACTCAATCAGAGCGCCCAGATTTTCCAGAGATGTGATAACTGCTTTGCCTTCTGGACGGCCATTGACAAAGGCGATAGCTGCTTCTACTTTTGGAAGCATGCTGCCTGGTGCAAATTGTTCTTGCTTGATGTATTCTTCCAACTGAGCAACATTCACATGTTCCAGCTTAGCTTGGTCTGGTTTGTTGTAGTTAACAAAGACATAGTCCACACCCGTCAAGACGATGAAGAGGTCTGCATCAACCAACTCTGCCAAGCGCTGAGAAGCAAAGTCCTTGTCAATAACGGCTTCAACACCCGTAAGATGGCCATTGTCTTCCTTGATGACAGGAATCCCGCCGCCGCCCGCAGCTACTACTACTTGACCTTGATTCAAAAGCGTACGGATCGTTTCAATTTCCTTGATATCCACTGGCTTTGGTGAAGCAACAACCTTACGCCAACCACGTCCAGCATCCTCTTTGAAAGTCGCTCCGCTCTTTTCAGCTTCTGCTTTGGCTTCTTCTTCTGAGTAGAAAGGTCCGATTGGCTTGCTGAGATTGACAAAAGCTGGATCGTTCTTATCAACTACTACTTGCGTCACAACAGAAGCAACATTCTTTTCGATACCTTCATCCAAGAGAGCATTTTGCAAAGCATTCTGCAGCCAGAAGCCTATGCTGCCTTCTGTCATAGCCACAAGAGAGTCTAGTGGGAAGGCAGGATTCTTTTCAGAGTCTGCTGCCAAGTGTTGCAGCAGCAAGTTCCCTACCTGTGGACCATTTCCATGGGTAATGATAAGGTCATCCCCGTTTTTAATCAATTTTACCAAGTGTTTTGCAGTTTCCGCCAAGGCTTGCTGCTGTGCATTCGCTGATGGGTCAGATGAAAGGATGGCATTTCCTCCCAAGGCTACAACGATTTTACGATTTCCCATTAAATTCTCCTTAATTGCGCTCTAATGAATGCGCTTCCAATTTATTTTAGTAGATTTTTTAATTTTCAATAAGAAAATGAGCTTTCCTTATCATATAAAAGAGGGCCGGACTAAAGCTATTAGTCGCAGCCCTCATAGCTGTTGGTAGACGGTTTCTTATGTAAGATTATACTTTTGGAATGTAGAGGTTTCCAAGAGTTGCAGCCATAACCGCTTTAATTGTGTGCATACGGTTTTCTGCTTGGTCAAAATGACGAGCATATTTGCTGCGGAAGACTTCGTCTGTTACTTCCATTTCCTCTACGCCGAATTTTTCAGCGACATCTTTACCGTAAACAGTATTTGTATCGTGGAATGCTGGTAAGCAGTGCAAGAAAATCAAGTTTTCGTTATCAGCTTTCTTCACCAAATCCATGTTTACTTGGTAAGGTTTGAGGAGGGCAACGCGTTCTGCAAACTTGTCTTCTTCACCCATAGATACCCAAACGTCTGTGTAAAGAACATCAGCACCTTTAACTGCTTCGTCAGCATCTTCTGTGATGAGAATATGTGCGCCGCTTTCTTTCGCAAAGCCTTCTGCCAATTCAACGATTTCTTTTTCTGGGAAGAGTTCTTTTGGTGAGAAGATATGAACGTTGACGCCAAGGATAGCTCCTGTTACCAGCAAGCTGTTGGCAACGTTGTTACGTCCATCACCACAGTATACCAATGTCAAGCCTTCCAGACGGCCAAAGTTTTCTTGAACAGTCAAGTAGTCAGCCAACATTTGAGTTGGATGCCATTCGTCTGTCAGACCATTCCATACTGGAACACCTGAGAATTCTGCCAATTCTTCTACCATGCGTTGGCTGAAGCCGCGGAATTCAATCCCATCAAACATACGGCCCAATACTTTAGCAGTGTCTTCTGTAGATTCTTTCTTACCAAGCTGGATATCATTTGCACCAAGGTATTCTGGATGTGCTCCCAGGTCAATGGCTGCTGTTGTAAAAGCTGCCCGAGTACGAGTAGATGTTTTTTCAAACAAGAGAGCGATATTCTTGCCAGCAAGATAGTGGTGTTGAATATTGCGTTTTTTCAAATCTTTCAAGTGAGCTGAAAGACCGATAAGGTATTCTAACTCAGCACGGCTAAAGTCTTTTTCTGCTAAGAAGCTACGTCCTTGGAATACTGAATGTGTCATTCTATTATTTCCTCTTTCTATTCTTTATGTATTTGTTAGCACTTGTATGCTTAAATTTCTTCACGTTCAAATGGCATAGACATACAGCGTGGTCCACCACGACCGCGAACCAATTCACTTCCGCGGATCTTAATCAAACGCAAGCCGTATTCTTCCAAAATCTTGTTAGTAACTGTATTACGATCATACACTACTACTACACCAGGTGCAATGGTCAAGGTGTTAGAACCGTCATTCCACTGCTCACGCGCAGCAGCTACGATATTGCCACCGCCACAGCGAATCAGATGAACTTTTTCTACACCAAGGTTTTCTGCCAAGATTTCTGCCAAATCACCTTTTTCTTCAACAATCTTAAGTTTATCATCAACATAAGTTACAGAGTAAACGCGAAGATCGCCTTCGATTTCTGGGTGAATCGTGAACTTGTCATAGTCAACCATAGTGAAGACAGTGTCTAAGTGCATGAACTTACGGTTGTTGGCAAATTCAAAAGCCAAAACTTTCTTGAAACCAACATTTTTCTTGAAGATATTGACCAAGAGTTTTTCGATAGAAGCTGCGTCTGTACGTTGTGAAATCCCAACTGCCAGCACATCTTTTGAAAGAACCAACTCGTCCCCACCTTCAATACGTGTATCTTCTTCACGGTTGTAAACAAGTTCAACATTTCCACCGTATACTGGGTGATGTTTGAAGATGTATTTACCGTAGAGAGTTTCACGATTACGAGTATCTGCATACATGTGGTTGAGCGATACAGCATTACCAATTGTAGCAAATGGGTCACGTGTGAAGTAGAGGTTTGGCATTGGATCAATAGCGAATGGATAATCAGATTCCACCAAGTCCGTCAAGCCTTTTGCTTCTTCAGGAATTTCTGGCAATTCAACTTTTTGAACCCCTGCCATCGTTTTTTCAACCAACTCTCGGTTATCTTTGATACCACGGAGCAGTTCACGAATAGCCTTCTTGGTTTCACGTCCGCGAATATTGGCTTCTTCCAGATATTCTTCGATGAATTGCTCGCGGATTTCTGGAGAAGTCAGTGACTCAGCAGCCAACTGCTCAAGATAGAGCACCTCAACTCCTTCATTGCGAAGCGCTTGAGCAAAGTTATCATGTTCTTTTTGTGCATCTTCTAAGAAAGGAATATCATCAAAAAGAAGACGTTCTAAGTAGTCCGGCTGCAAGTTTTCCAACTCCTTGCCAGGACGGTGCAACATAACTTTTTTCAGTTTTCCAATTTCTGAGAAAACACGAATTGGATGTGTAGACATCTACTATCCTCCTTTTTCTTTGCGGTTTAGGTTTTTCTAAGCCCGTTTACGTGTACTATTCTAGCATTTAATGCTACCGCTTTCAAGAAAAAGCCAACATTACAAATGCCAAATCCTTTGCTTTTTTCTATTTTTATTTTTATAATATTCTTCTTTAAAGCGTTTTCTTTGAATATTTTACATATTATATTATTTTTGTGAATATTTATTTTTTAAAATAAAATCAATACACGGTTAATATTAGAATATTTTGAATTTATTAAGCAAAAAAGAAGCCAATCAGAACCGATTAGCTTCCAGCAAGGTATTTCATGAAATACTCTTTCTCTTTAAAAGTTAATTTTTTATGTTGGTATTCAATCCGACCTTCATCTAAGAGCTTTTTCAGAACTTGATTGACCGTTTCCCGAGTTGTGGCTCCTAGCTTAGCCAGTTCTTTCATGCTGATAGGAAAGGGCAGGCTATCTCCTACCTTGCACAAATCCATGCAGAGCAGAGACAAGGACTGAACCACACGCTCGCTGGCACTGGCTGCTACGACATTGCGCAAACGAAGTTCCTGAAATTCCAGAATTTGCGACAGCCGCTTGGTAATAAACAAAAGCTGATCCACACTCTTCTTTGAATAGTCTTCAAACAAATCAATAGGAATGGAGAAATATTCGACATTGGTGACAGCGCTGGCTGTGTAATGATAGCACTCATCAAAAAACATACCTCCATAGGGGAAAACACTGTTTTTCTTGACATAATCCATATAAGAAAATGTGTCTGTCGAATCATATTGCTCAATCCGAACATAGCCTTGAGACAAGAGAAAAAGACGCTCTCGTCGGTCTCCTGCAAAAAAGATAATTTGCCCTTTTGGAATCTTGCGATACTGAATCTCCACTGCTAATTTATCGAAAAGCTCCACTGGCAGATTGACAAAGGCAGGGTGCTGCCGGATAAATTGATAATGCTCCTTGGTAATCATGATAACCCTTTTATTTGATACTTGATACCATTATAGCATAAATCCGCTTACAAATAGAAAATGCTGACTATAAAAGCAATAAATCCTAACAAAACAAAGAGGTATGCCCATTTTCTATTCATGGGCTCTCTGTCAGCCTGTACTTTTTTGGGCAAGTAATTGCCTACAATTATGAAAACCAAAGCAACCACCATTGCTGCTGTTTTACGGATATCAAATTCCTCATTTAACCCCCGATAAATGGTAGCTAGATACAGCGAAACAAAGGTAAAAGGAAATATCCAGCGAATAAGGTGCTTAAAGGTTCTATTTAAGATATCTTTGGCAATGGTTATCCAGTAAATCATAACTTCTAGCAGCATCATGACAATTGGAAAAGCCGAAACTACTAAAAACTTAGGTAAAAAAGCATTTCCTTTTCCAGATAAGTCAAAGTGAATAGCCAAGTTTTCTGGTAATGTTTGATAGACCCAGATGGAATATAAAACTGGCAAGAGCATGACGCCAAGCGCCCAACCTAATTCTTGTAAACTATTTTTTTTCATTTTCGTTTCCTCCTCCAAGAGATTGAAACCAGGCAAGAATTTCTTCAAAAACAGTGACATCTAAGCTGTAATAAATATAGTTCTTCTGCTTTTCTTCTATGAGCAGACCAGCTTTCTTTAGCTGAGAGAGGTGGTAGGATACCGTCGCAGGGGTCAGCTCAAAAGCTTGAGCAATCTCCCCAGCAGACTTCGGACCATGCTTGAGCATTTCCAGAATCCCTCTTCGAACTGGGTCAGCTAGAGCTTTAAGCGTTTGACTGATCCCCATGATTAGACCTTTCTTTCAGGTAAACTTTCAAGATTTTCTTGGTCAGAAAGACTAGTGCCACTACTTCTACCAAGAGCAAAGCTTCAACTGCAAGCGGCGGAAGAACACCTACCTGAGCCAGAGCAGGCGCTAAGTCAATCAGGGCATGAAGTCCTAGAGCGGCTAAAAAATACACTGGAGCCTTCTCCTTGACCGCCTTCCAAACCCAGAAAGTCAGCAAGATTTGGATGAGAATAGCCAAGATCCGCTCAAGAGCCAAAAGATAGATGCTGCCAGCGCTCATAGAGCGGACATTGTCAATAACTGCTTGAGGAATTTGAGCCAGCGTCTGAGCATTCCCCTGAGTCACTACTTGAGCTATAACCCAAAAGTTTAAGAGACTGACAATACCAACAAACAGAGCCTCAATAGCACCATGCCCCAAGCCATAGGCTATACCATCCCTAAAGGTCAGTGGGCGCTTCTTCTGCAGCCAGTAAAAGATGACCCAGCGGGCTGTTTCTTCAAAAATAGCTGCCGCAGCAATAGCATAAAGAACGTATAGCCAAGGATTTTCCGTCCGCAAAGCGATAGTCCCATCAGCCTGAGGTTGTAAGACGATACGGTGCAAGATATTTTCCAGAACCTGACTAGACAGATAAAAGCCAACTCCCCCTAAAAGGAAGACTAATAGAGAAATGTGCTTGGTCTTTTTAAAATAAACCAAAGGAACAAGGACTGCTCCTAAAATAAGCAGCATAGCAATCAAGATATGAATGGAAATCATCGTTTTTTCTCCTGAACTGTTTAGATTTTTTTCTAAATAGATTATACATCTTTCTTTTCTTTCTGTCAAATCTATTTTGATTTTTTTCTAAATAGTATTCTATCTAAAAATCATCAAGCTTTACTGCAATAAAAAAACAAAAATACGCCCAGATTTTCACCTAAAGCATATTTTTTTGATTTCTATTAGATTAGTTCATATTAACCCGATGCCATTCATTGATGACGTAGGCTAACTGACCAACTTGCTCAATTCCGACACCACTGATCTCATCACTGGCCTCGGTGCTACCACCTAAATAAGCCGTATAGAGAGCTATAATATAGGGCTTCTCTTCCATAACTAATGCATCCACATTGAGCGCCTCACGAACATATCCAGGCTTTTGATAGATGGTAATGTCACGTAGATAGCGCTTATAGTATTCACCTGGGAAGGATTCGCCTATATAATAAAGGATATCCTTGTACTTTTCCTGATTTTTAGACAAATACTCAAGGACCTGAATATAGTAGTCCGTCGTGGTCTTATTATTCTCACGGCTGATCGTCTTAATATCAGCCTTGGACTGACCGTAGCGACTAAACATATCATAGGCCTTTTCCATGCCGCCTAGACGCTCTGCTAAAGCGTAGGCTGGAGTATTTTCAGAATAAACCAAGGAATATTCCTGCATGTCTGATATTCTCATAGCACCATTGAAAGCACCAACATAGTTATCATGCTCGCCCCTATATTCATAGTTTGTATTGGTAATATCAAACCGCTCGTCCATAGAAAGTTTGCCGGCAGCAACCTCATCTACTACCAGCATATTGAGAGGGAGCTTGTAGGTCGATCCCGCAGTCATAGGCTGGGTATCATTCATGGCAAAGGTCTTGCCAGTCGTCAAATCCTTATATGAAAATGCAACCTGGGAGGGTTCAATTCCCATTTCGGTCATATAAGCCTGAATGACCTGAGTCAAATCCAAATTTGCATAGTCAAATCGCAGCCCCAAGGCATCCATAGTCGGCCCATCCGCCTCCATGACCTTCTGCTTTTCCTCTAGACTTTTCTCAACAGGCTTCGGCTTTTCTTCAACTGGTTTGGAATCAGGCTTGACTTTCTCTTCTTCCTGTTCTTGCTCGCCAGACTTTGCAAGTTGGGCAGCCTCTTGTGCTTTCTTTTCAATAGCCTTATTTCGTTGGGTTATAAAAAGGAAGATGAAGCCCAGCAGACAAAGACAAGAAAGGACAGCTACGATAATCGTTACAATTTTTTTACTCAAAACATTTCTCCTAGCATTTGTATTATAAAAAATTATGAGGAAAATAACAAGTGAAATCCAGAAAAAAGGCATTTTAAGCATTAAAAAAGGCAAATCTTTAATCGATTCGCCTTTTTATATATTGAAACTGCCTGTTTATTTCGCAGCAGCGTAAAGTTGGTCAACCTTTTTCCAGTTAATAACTGAGAAGAAAGCTTGAATGTAGTTCGGACGAAGATTGCGGTATTTCACATAGTAAGCATGTTCCCAAACATCCAGTCCCAAGATTGGAGTTTTACCTTCTGAAATAGGAGTATCCTGATTTGCTGTTGAAGTTACTTCCAACTTGCCTTCTTTGTTGACAACCAACCAAGCCCAGCCAGAACCAAAACGAGTTGTAGCCGCTGCAGTGAAAGATGCTTTAAAGTCTTCAAATGATCCAAAAGTAGCTTCGATATCCGCTGCCAACTCTGCAGATGGTGATGTTTCTGCTGGTGTCATCAATTCCCAGAAAAGAGCGTGGTTAAGATGACCACCACCGTTGTTGATGACTGCTTGACGGATATCAGCTGGGATAGACTCCACATCAGCCAATAATTTTTCCAAGTCTTCACCAATTTCAGGATGTTTTTCAAGCGCAGCATTAACATTCGTTACATAGGTATTGTGGTGCTTGTCATGATGCAAGTGCATTGTTTCTTCATCAATGTAAGGCTCTAACGCATCGTAAGCGTAAGGAAGATCAGGTAAGATAATTGCCATTTGATAGACCTCTTTTTCTATATGATTATAAAAATGATAACGCAATCATTAGAATTTTTCAACTATTTTGCTTGTAGCTCACCCGTCGCAATCTTGAGCAGAGCCAAATCAAACAGGTAATCTTTATCATACAGCCCCGACTTAATCTGAAAATCCGTTTCAATCAAACAGGCCATAGTCTTTTTAAGAAAGGCTAAACTCAGTGAGCGAGCATCCTTTAAGGCAAACTTGACTTGATAAGGATTGATCTTGCGGCCTAGATAGTCGGACAAATCAGACACAATCTGACTCTCAGCTCTGCCATTTTCCGCTAAAACCTTAACCTGCGTAAAGATACGAAACTGCCCCAGCATAATGGCAATAAGCTTGATTTCATCCTCACCTTGAAGAGTCAAATCTCGGACCAAGCTTCTGGCCTCATCAATCTTCTGCTGCAAAATAAGCTGGGTCAGGTCAAAAATATTGTCCTGAAGAGTCTTGGGAATGGCCTCGGCAATGTCTTCTAAACCAATCTGACCGGACTCTTTATAACCTTTCAGAAAGGCTAAATTTTTACTAACTTCACTGAACTGAAAACCTGATTTCAGCAGCAACTGATCGAAAGCTGTCGGAGCAAATTGTAATCCTTCTGCCTGCGCTTCCTTGCTGAAATAAGCCTGTAGATCTGCTTCCTTGAGTTCTGCAGCCTCAAAAATTTTCCCGTCCCGTTTCAGCAGTTTGACCAGACGGCGCTTGCTATCCAATTTGCCTTCTGCAAAGATAACCAGACGAGTTGTATCCGCTGGATTTTCCAGATAATTTTCAAAAGATTTGAGTTCTTCATCAGTCAGATAGCGCTTCTTGGCTGTTGTCAAATCAGCAAAATGGTCCAAAATTACGATTTTTTCATCCGCAAAAAAAGGCAGACTGACCAAGTCCAACTCCACATCCTGATAGTTTGCTTCTTTCATATCAAAAATAGCAGTGTTCAAATCGCCCGGTTGAAACTGAATCTGGCGGAGAAACTGCTCCTTCAACAACTCAAACTGACCCAAGTCATCTCCAGCCAAAATGGTCAAAGCAGGAAGGTTGCTTGGCGTGATTTTTTTAATTTCCTCAATAGCTAACACCGAAAGTCTCCCCTACTTTATATTTCTTGTCAATTTTTTTCATGTATTGATTGTAACAAAAAAGAGTCGGAAAGTCTGTTTTTTTCTTTGCAAACGAAATCTAATTTTTGAATAGATCTGCGTTCTGTTAAAACTTTTCTACGAGCGATAGAACAAAAAGAGCTGGAAAAATTCCAACTCTTTCTTTGTTTATTCTTGGTTTTCAGTTGCATCATCTACACTGTTTTCAACTGGTGTAGAAGCTTGCTCCTCTTGAATTGGTGAAACAAAAGGATTATCCTCAACAGGTGCCTGAGTTCCAAAATCTTGAGGTGTTGACTGCTCAGGTGTTTCAGCAGTAAATGGATTTTGAACTGGTTCTGCTTGCTCCACTGCCTGACTTTGATCAGAAACAGGTTGTTGTGGCTGTTGACCAAACTGCTGATCTTGGAAACCACCTTGTTGAGGCTGTTGGCCAAATGGTTGATTTTGAACAGGTTGTTGTGGTTGTTGACCAAATGATTGGTTTTGGACTGGTTGCTGTGGTTGTTGACCAAATTGTTGTCCTTGGAAACCACCTTGCTGTGACTGTTGGCCAAACTGTTGATTTTGAACAGGTTGTTGTGACTGACCAAACTGTTGGCCTTGGAAACCGCCTTGCTGTGGCTGTTGACCAAATGGTTGACTTTGGAAACCACCTTGTTGCGGTTGTTTTTCATAGTTCAAACCTTGATTGTATGGCTGTTGGCCAAACTGTTGGCCTTGGAAGTTTTGCTGACCATATGAATTTCCAACCATTTCAGGCTTAGATCCTTGACAAAGCAAAACAATCAAAGCAATACTACATGGAAGAGATACTATTCCTGCAATAATATTTAGAACTGGAATAAATGATAGTAAAAAAGGACCAACATACAAGAAAAGAAATGCCCAATGATAACCAGCATCACGTAAACGACGGACAATGATAGCTAAATTAGGTACAAAAGTTGCCAGAGCATAGAGAATTAAGATGAAAATAAAGATTACAGCGAATCCTGCTCCAGCCAAGATTGCTGATGGATCTGATTCATATCCATAAGTTGAGTCTTGAACTGCTGCTGAAAGAATACTTCCAAAAGCAGATGCCCAAAAAATGATAAATAGCGGTGCAGTAACAATAACATGACACAAAACTACCCACCAATAGTCTGATCGACTTGAACGACCTGAAAAATCAGCATAATGTGTCCAGAATTTTTTATATGCAGCAAACATAAAATTCTCCTCTATAATTTTTTATACCCATTATCTTATCACAAATGCATAAATAAATCAATATGACTTCCTGACTGAAGCTAAGCAGTCTACAAAGTATGAGTTGGCATCTTTAGCGCGGCTATCAATGAACTGTTTCAATCCTCCAGGAATTCCAACCAGTCAACCGAATGGCCCCCTGCTGGTCAGTTCGATAGATGGCTGTATTAAACTTCTCAAATCTTTGCAAAGTTTCCTGATGCGGATGACGATAACGATTATTCTGACCGGCTGATATCAAGGCCAGTTTCGGCTGAATTTGCTCTAAAAACTCTGGACTGGACGAGCCTTTGGAACCATGGTGCCCTGCTTTTAAGACATCCGCTTTCAGCTGAGGGAAGCGCTGCAGCAGTTCGGTTTCTCCTTGTCTTTCCAAATCACCTGTAAACAAAAATTTTGTCTGAAAGAACTCCCCGTAGAGTACAATTGAATCATCATTTCCACCGTCTCCTGTTCCGCTAGGATAGAGAACCTGCAAAACTGAGTCAAATACCGGAATCTCATCTCCTACTTCTACGACATGGACAGAAGTTTCTATCTGCTCCAGTTTTTGAACAAAATCAAGCTGAGTCAGACTTCCTTTAGAAACATAGATTTCCTTGATGGAAAAATGCTTAGCTACCTCCAGCATATCTCCCATGTGATCGGTATCGGTATGAGTCAGGACCAATACATCCAGACTAGCAACGCCACGACTTTTGAGATAGGGAATTAAGGTCTTTTCTGCATTGGATGAAGTCTGTCGCTCCTGCCAAGCCTCTTTCTTTCCTATCTCGACTCGTCCTCCTACATCAATCAAAACCGTCCTGCCTCGCCAGTCCCTGAGAAAAATGCTATCTCCCTGACCAATATCCACTACTGTGATCTCGTTTTGCAGCGGATGCTTTGTTAGGAAAAATAAGAGAAGAGCTAGCAAACTAAAAGATAAAAGCCAGCTTTTCTTTCTCCGAAAGTCATAGATTAAAGCCAAAACCAAAAGCAGAGCGAACAGTAACCAGAGGTTGGGCTTTCCAAAAATCAAAGGGCGCGGAGCAAAATCAGCTACCCAACGAATCACATCTTCTAGTAACTCAAAGAAAAAATTGACTTGAGTGATTTTTAAAAGTGGCGACAAAATAAAAATGAGGGTTAAGCCTGGCAGCATCAGCAGATCAAAGAGTAGTGAAAATAGAAAAGTTAAAATCACGGACCAAGGCTGAAATTCAGAAAAATAGTAGATTAGTATAGGCAAAATCCCCAATGAAATAGTCAGACTTTCCGCTAAAAGCTTCCGAAACGGCGACAACTTCTCAAAATCCATCATAGAAATCAAAAAAGCATAAGCACAGGATAAGACACCGCCAGCTGTCAGAAGAAAATTGGGCATGATGATAAAGAGAACCATCAGTGTCAGGGCAAAATTATCAAGTCTGGTCAATCCTTGCTGGGCCAATAACTTCTGAACTAAGCTTCTGACAACAGAAACAGAAAAGCCTGTCAGTCCAGCGTAGATAAATGAAAAAGGCAGCTGCAAGGCGTTTACTGTCTCCCTCTTCATCCCCAAACGTAGAAGAATCCTGCGAAAACCATCCAAAAAGAAACCTACCTGCATACCAGACAAGGCAAACAAGTGGATGATACCCAAGCTAGAATACAGATTGCTCATTTCCGCAAACTCCGTATCCAGGTCACCAAACAAGAGTCCAGTCATATAATGACTCATCGGGCTGGGAAAATTACTTCGAATATAGACCAGCGCTTTTCTCCGCCAAACAGACAGCCAATCCAGTGGATTCAGGCTGGAAATTGGTCTTAGTGACTTAATCTTATTGATTTTTAAGATACGGTAAATCCCCTGACTCTTTAAATAAGCCTGATAGTCAAAGCCCGAAAAATTTCGTTGCTGCTGAGCCTGTTCAAACTCTCCTTCAATATCAAGTACGACCAAATCTGTCAGTTGCTGAAAATCTTCCTTTTCACTGGCTGATTTGATCTTGTAGAAGACCTGATAAAGTCGACCGTTGGTTCGCCCTCGAAAGGATAGGGAGTCTCCATTGACTTTGATCGTATCTGGCAAGACCTGAACCGAGCTAGTTGACGGAGCTTCCTGCCTAAAGGCCTGCTCTGCCATTTCCCGACGAAGCAAGAAAAAGAAGACAAAAAGGGACAGGAATGCCAAAGCAGCTAGACTTTTTTTGAGGGGATAGCTGAAAAAGAGACGAAGCAGAAGGACACCCAGCCCAAAATAAGCCAAAGAACTTCCAGAATAGACTGCAAAATAGGCCCATACAAGGATGAAAGCCAGATAGATAGGGGTGAGGGGTAACTTTTTAATCCACTGTGACATATTCTTTCAGCTTTTCTAAGGTCTTATCTCCAATACCTGACACCTTTTTCAGATCATCTACTGACTTAAAGCGGCCACTGCTTTCGCGGTAGGCGATAATGTCAGAAGCCCGCTTCTGTCCGATGCCTGAAATAGTCTGCAGTTCAGCCTCTGTCGCCGTATTTAGATTGACCTTGTCCGACTTTCCACCACTGGCACCAGCAGAATCAGAAGCTCCTGCTTGACGCTGGCCAGTCTGGGTGACATCAGCTCCTTCTTCACCAATCTTTGCCACATAGATTACTGCTTCATCCGTTAATTTTTGTGCCTGATTGATGGACTTAGCCTCGGCGTCTGCTGTCAATCCGCCAGCTTTTTGGATGGCTTCATGGACTCTCGCTCCTGCTCTCAGCTCATAGACACCAGGATTCTTGACTGCTCCCTTAATATCCACAGTAATCTGCTCGCTTTCCTCTTCGTCCGCCTTGGCCTTAGAGACAATCTTTTCGCTTTCTTCATCAGCTGAGCTGGATGAGGAAGTTACCTCTTGACTTAAGGCGGCTACCTGGTTTTGCGGTTGATGATTTCCTTTGATGAGGAAAAAGCCACCTAGCACAGCGCCAACCACTGCCAGACCGACAAAGAGCTTGTATTCTTTAAGCTTCTCAATGATTTCTTCAAGCATATTTTTCTCCTTTGTCTTTTTATTCGTAAAACATTTAAAAAAATAAAACAAGCCGAGAATATTTTCAGCTTGTCATATTTTAAAATCTTTATTTTGCAAGTAATCGTAGATAGAAAGGCCATTGATAAAAATAGGAGCTGTAATATTAGTCTGCTTTGCTTATCCTGTATATCCAAGTTTCTATCTTTTGAGCTTTGCTATGTAAAAAAGCAAGGTTTACTAGAAGAAAAGCCATCATTAGCACACTTAGAATTAGAAGCAGCGGCCAAGAAACTGACTGCTGATATAGATAAAGGATGAAGACTAAGATGAGTATAGGAAAAGTCGTCAAAGCTGTGAAGCCGCCCGGTACCCAACGACGAAAGCGAAACACTTGCATGATATGGCCCAGCAGATGAAGAGTATGACAGAAGCCAATAGCCAGAGCTAGCTCGGGAATGCGAAATAGAATCGCAAGCAGCAAGAGAATAAAAGCTAGCAAAAATTCCTCCGCAATCATCAGAGCAATGCTTTCAGCAGAAAGATAACTTCCTCTTCTGGCAATGAACATCTCCTTTTGATAGCCTTGATGGTCTTGATTCTGAGAAATCCAAGGCCGAACCAGGATAATCTCATCAAACTCGTGCAGCATAAACAGTGATAAGGTTACAAAAGATAAAAAAGCAAGAGACATAGCATCCTCCTTATAAAACATAGCAACATTATAACTCACTTGCATACAAAAATCAGCTCCCAAGCAAGATTGCTCAGCAAGCTGATTAGTATTTTATTTTCTATGCTTATCTGGATCCCAGACAAAGCTAGCAAAAAAGCTGAAAATGATGGTCAAAATTCCAATCAAAATAGCAGGAATAAAGACAAAGGCACGTAAAATCCGCAAGAAAATATTGCCTTTCTTTTGTGTCTGGTAAGGTGCTACTTCAGCATCCAGACGGTCAAACTCAGCATGAACACGGCGAGCCACTTCCTCAACTCCCTCATCATTCATCTTCTTAATGTCTGAAATATCAATGGGATTACCAAAATTCATATCCACGCGCTCCCCAGCTGCTAAGCCTTTGAGGCTCATGGGACCAGCATAGACCACTGGCATGATACGGACCTTAGCCATCTTAGCAATCACTGCTACTCCTCCCTTGACATCCGTAGAATGCCGGCTGCCGCTTGGGAACATAATCAGAGAGCGATTGCTCTTTTTCAGCATATTGACAGGGTATTTTATAGCTGACGGACCAGGATTTTCCCGGTCAATGGGAAAGGCACCACACATGCGAATCCACCAGCCGAATACGCGATTTTCAAAAAGCTGTTTCTTGGCCATGAAAATGAACTGCTTGGGCTTGGTCGCAAAAGCCATGTAAACTGGATCCCACCATGTTCGGTGAGGGGCAACCAAGATATAATTTTCATCTTTTGAAGGAATCTTTTCTTTATTGTGGTAGTGTGCATTGCCGTTCAAGGTCCACAGGATAAAAATCACTAAACCTCGCAAATAGGTATAAAACATAAACTCTCCTTATTTCAAACTGTGATTGTACTTGAAATTTATTACATCCTTTCCCATTATACCCTATCCCATTATAGTCTGCAATATTTTTCCAAACTTTGGCTGTAACAGCTGATTCTGATAGCCATTTCCATAAAAAAATGGTATCATTAATCTCATGAACAAGAAAGAATTAATCGGTTTAAACCAAACCCAAGTAGATGAAAAGATTTCGCAGGGCCTGACCAACGATTTTACAAGTGACACCAGTACTAGTAACTGGCAAATCGTTAAGCGGAATGTTTTCACCCTTTTTAATGCCCTTAACTTTGTTATTGCTCTAGCCTTGGTCTCTGTCCAAGCCTGGAGCAATCTGGTCTTCTTCGCAGTAATCAGCTTTAACGCCGTCACTGGTATTATCACAGAGCTGCGAGCCAAACACATGATTGACAAGCTCAATCTGGTCAGCCGAGAGCTGGTCACAGTCATCCGCAACGGCCAGGAAGTCAAAATTCAGCCAGAAGAAATTGTACTGGGTGACCTGATCAAGCTGTCAGCTGGCGAGCAAATTCCCAGTGATGCCCGTGTAGTAGAGGGTGTTGCCGAGGCCAATGAAGCCATGTTAACAGGGGAGAGTGACCTAGTGCTCAAGGAAGAAGGCGCTGAGCTGCTGTCTGGTAGCTTTCTAGCCAGTGGGCAGATCTATGCTGAGGTGCACCATGTCGGAGCAGACAACTATGCCAACAAGCTCATGACTGAGGCTAAAACCCTCAAGCCTATCAACTCGCGTATTCTATACAATCTTGGGAAAATTTCCCGCTTTACTGGAAAAATTATCATTCCTTTCGGAATGGCTCTCTTCTTTGAAGCCCTGATGATAAAGGGATTGCCTGTCAAAAACTCTGTCATTACCAGCTCAACAGCTCTTTTGGGTATGCTGCCTAAGGGAATCGCCCTGCTGACAGTCACGTCACTCCTGACAGCTGTCATCAAGCTAGGTATGCGCAAGGTGCTTGTTCAGGAAATGTATTCAGTTGAAACTCTGGCTCGGGTGGATACTCTCTGCCTGGACAAGACTGGGACAATTACCCAAGGTAAGATGACTGTTGAAGCCTTGCATAGCCTGTCAGATAAGTTTTCTGATGAGACCGTCGATCAAATCTTAGCAGCCTACATTCAAACCAGCGAGGATAATAACCCAACAGCCCAAGCTATTCGCAAGGGCTACGGCCATCTGGACCATGCCTATACTAGCGACAATGTCATCCCATTTTCTAGTGACCGAAAATGGGGCGCTATGCATTTATCCAGTGTCGGAACTATCTTTCTGGGGGCTCCCGAAATGCTGCTGGACAGCAATCCTGCAGCGGTTGGAGAGGCTCAAAAACGCGGATCGCGGGTTTTGGTGCTAGCTCACAGCAACCAAGTGCTAGACAAACACAGTATTCAACTGCCTGAAGATATGACCGCTTTAGCTGTTCTGGAAATCACTGATCCTATTCGTGAGGGAGCGGCTGAGACACTGGACTACCTGCGCTCTCAGGATGTTGATCTGAAAATCATCTCTGGTGACAATCCAGTGACCGTTTCCCATATTGCTAGCCAGGCTGGATTTGCCAACTACAACAGCTACATCGACTGCTCTAAAATCAGCGATCAAGAATTGGTTGAGCAAGCAGAAGAAACAGCCATCTTCGGCCGTGTTTCTCCCCATCAGAAAAAGCTGCTGATCCAGACTCTTAAGGCCGCTGGTCGGACAACAGCCATGACCGGAGATGGGGTTAATGATATCTTGGCCTTGCGTGAAGCAGACTGCTCCATCGTCATGGCCGAGGGCGACCCCGCAACTCGGCAAATTGCCAACTTGGTCCTTCTTAACTCCGACTTTAACGATGTCCCCGAGATTCTTTTTGAAGGCCGCCGGGTTGTTAACAATATCGGCCGGATTGCTCCGATTTTCTTCATCAAGACGATTTATTCCTTTATCCTGGCTATCATCTGTATCGCCAGTATCCTGCTAGGAAAATCTGAATACCTCTTGATTTTCCCATTCATCCCGATTCAGATCACCTTGATTGACCAGTTTGTCGAAGGTTTCCCGCCCTTTGTCCTCACCTTTGAGCGCAATATTAAGCCGGTTGAAAAGCACTTCCTCAAACGCTCCCTGCAGCTAGCTCTGCCAAGCTCCCTCATGATTGTCTTCAGCGTGCTATTTGTGCGCATCTGGGGCAGCAGTCATGGCTGGAGCGATATAGAAATGGCCACCCTGACCTATTACTTGCTAGGCAGCATCAGCTTCCTGTCAGTCATCCGGGCCTGTCTGCCACTCAACCTCTGGCGCAGCCTGCTTATTATCTTCTCTGTCTTTGGCTTCTATCTATCAGCTTTTGTCCTGCAGCACCTTTTGGAAATTGCGACGCTGACAGCCGCAACTTTACCAGTCTATCTGATTCTCATGGTCGTTTTCGGGCTTGTCTTTGTTGCCTGCACCATCAAGCAGAAATACAGATTTGATTAAGAGCTAGCTAAAAAAAGAATTATCATTTAAGCTCATGGAAACATGCGAGAGCCCTCGCATGTTTTTTTGATTGTGCAAAAACTTCCCATATCCCTTTGGAATCCTTGCTAAATCATGCTATAATTGACTTATGAACGAAGCAAAACTAAAAGACGGAGAACGAGTCAACCAGCTCTTTTCAACGGATGTCAAGATTATTCAAAACAGTGAGGTCTTCAGCTATTCGGTAGACAGCGTACTGCTTTCCCGCTTTCCTAAGCTGCCCCAGCGGGGGTTGATTGTCGATCTCTGTGCTGGAAATGGCGCTGTTGGACTTTTTGCCAGCACTCGCACCAAGGCCAAGATTCTGGCAGTCGAGATTCAGGAACGTCTGGCAGACATGGCCGAGCGCTCCATTGAGCTCAATGATTTAACCCAGCAAATGCAAGTTATTCAGGACGATCTGAAAAACCTAGGACTCTATATCACTGGCAGCAAGGTTGATATGATTCTCTGCAATCCCCCGTATTTCAAAGTGGACAAGCAATCCAATCTCAATGAAAGCCAGCACTACCTATTAGCCCGCCATGAAATCTCAACAAATCTGGAAGAGATTTGCAAGATTGCCCAACGAGTCCTCAAATCTAATGGTCGGTTGGCCATGGTTCATCGACCAGAACGCTTTCTGGATATTTTAGATACCATGCAAGCCCACAACCTGGCTCCCAAGCGCATTCAGTTTGTCTATCCAAAGTTGGGTAAAGAGGCCAATATGCTGCTTATCGAAGCGATTAAAGATGGTTCCCGCGACGGTCTAAAAATCCTGCCCCCTCTCTTTATTCACAATCAGGATGGCAGTTACACTCCGGAGATTCACGAGATTTACTATGGAAAATAAAGCCTATATGTACGTGCTTGAATGCGGGGACGGCTCCCTCTACACCGGCTACACAACGGATGTCCAAGCCCGACTCAAAAAACATCAAGCTGGCAAAGGTGCCAAATACACTCGCACTCGGCTGCCAGTTACCTTACTTTACCAAGAAGAACACCCTACCAAGCCGGCTGCCATGTCGGCTGAAGCACTCTTTAAAAAGAAAACTAGACAAGCCAAACTGGCTTACATCAAAGAAAGGACTCAACATGCCTGAAATCCAGTTTAAAGGCGACTTTCATCATATCGAAATTTCCCCAGATGCCCAGCTTGATATCGGCCAAGATGTCATTTTCCAATCCTTTATCAGCTTGAATGTAGCAAGTGGCGCACAATTCAAGCTAGGAACCAGGGTTTTCTTTAACGACCATTGTACTGTCCGCTGTCAACACTCTATCGAAATCGGCAAGGATACCATGTTTGGCGATGGGGTCCGCATTTTTGACCATAATCATCAGTATTCTAATTACCATATTGAGAAGATTGATTTTACTGTTGCGCCAGTCAAGATTGGAGCTAACTGCTGGATTGGAGCCAATACTGTAATCCTCAAAGGTGTGACCATTGGCGATAATGTCATCGTTGGAGCCAACAGCTTGATTTTCCAGGATATTCCCAGTAACTCTATCGCTATGAGCAAGGAAGAGCTTATCATCAAGGAGCGGCCGCAGGGCAATTTCCATGCCTTCACGCTGACAGCTTCTGATACCTTGGAACAATTGGCCTATTTAGCAGAAAATCTGCCAGACTTGGAATTTCACATAGCCGCTAAGACCAATATTTCTCCTTATTTGGCCAGCTTTAAGGACTATCCTAATATCAACCTCTACACCAATATCCACCAGGATGACTTTATTGAGGATTTGCTCGATAGGGCGGATATTTACTTGGATATTAATCACTGGGGAGAAGTCGACCAAATTGTCCAAAGGGCTATCAGCAAGGGAAAGCCAGTTTTGGCTTTCAGCCAAACTGCCCACCAGCCTGAAGCAAATAGCTTACTCTTTGAAGCGAACCAACCCCAGCAAATGGTTGATGAAATAAGAGAAATAATGAAAGAAAAGGCTAGGACATAAACGTCCTAGCCTTTCTTTTGCAGTCGATATGCATTTTATTAACTTTATTCACCAGCAATTCCATTTGGAATGATAACTTCCTTGAGTAACTGCTCTTCTTCCTTGATACGGACATAGAGTGTGATACAGTAGAGTGGGAAGAGGATAAACAGAGCAAAGTAAGCATGACTGAGCAGGGCCAAGCCCACCAATTCTGGAACAACATTCAGGAAATAATTAGGATGTTTGACATTGCGAAAGAGCCAGTGGTCAACAAACTTATGATCCTTAACCAGCATGAGCTTGATGGTCCAAACTGGCCCTAAGAGCTTGGCAACAAGGTAGAGCATAAACATAGAAAAGAGCAACAAGACAGCTCCCAGTAGGCTCACAAAGTCAAAAGCTGGCTTTTTCAGCAGCAATTCCAGAAAGCAAACCGCATAAAAAAGCATGTGCAGGTACTTCATGATAGTTGAGTTTTTCACCCCGTACTCCATGCCACCCTTAGCCAGAATATCCTGCTCATTCTGAGAGGATTTCCTCAAAAACACCAAACGAAAAAGCGACACTGCTGCAAAAATCACTATAATGATTGTCATAAGACCTCCTAAAATTTAATAATACATTTTATTATATAAGGAATTCCGCAGCAAAGTCAAGACTGTTGTTTACAAAATCGACCAAGATATAAAAAAACTGCGACTAGAATTTCTAGACAAAATCCCAGTCACAGCCTCTATAAATTATTCATTTGAAACAAGTTTCTCTCACCGGCCACACATCATAGAATTTCAACGTAGGTGCTGTATTTTTCCTTGACTTTCGGAGCGATATTATCGTCCGTCACAACTGCACTGAGATTGTCCAGCCGGTAAAAAGAATAGAAAGAATAGCTGTCAAACTTGCTGTTATCTGCTACAATGTATTTGCTGATGGCATTGTTAAGGATAATCGCATCTCCATTGCCTTCTTCTTCATTGCTGGTCGTAACATTATGACCGTCAATGCCATTCGCCCCAATAAAGGCCTTAGAAACCTTGATTTCTTTCAAAAGATTATTAGCAAACTGACCAACAAAGGTTTGAGTCTTGGCCCGATAGCGTCCGCCAATCAGAATTAAATCTAAATTAGCCCTTTCTTTTAACTTTTCAAAAATTGGCAGCGAATTGGTGACAATGCTGATATTTTTGCCATCCAAATAGTCTCCTATAAAATCAGTTGTGGTGCCTGACCCAATAAAGACCGTATCCCCGTCAGCAATCAAATCCGCACATTTACGGGCAATCTGCTTCTTCTCCTCAACATTCAGCATTTGCTTTTCTGAGTGGGAAATCTCGTTGAGAGCATTCTTGACCTTCTTATGGGCTCCGCCATGCACGCGGGTCAGCATGCCCTGCTTCTCCAAATCAATCAAATCCCGACGGATGGTCATATCCGTGACACCCAGCATTTCCTTGAGGTTTTTAACAGCAACCACACCTGTTTGATCCAGTTCTTGCAGAATGATTCTATGTCTACTTTCTTTCATTTTACATTCTCCTTTTGCTCCTGAATTTCTTACAGACTCACCTTCACCTTATTATACAACAGTTTCAGCATATAAACAAAGATTTGTGAATTTTTTTATTTTAAATAGCTGATATGTTGAATTCTGATGTCGAAATTAGTTGAAATACTTTGAATCCTGTTCTATAGCAAGAAGACCAAGAACTGTTCACAGCGGAAATAAGGGGGCTATAATTTACTTTGATAAACAGGACTGCTTCAATCAGCATGATTAAGGAAACTACATTGGCTCATACTTATATTTCTGCAGGACTGAGAATAAGAAGATTTATTGAACAAACGAAAAGAGAGAACTTGCATTCTCTCTCGACGCTAAAATTGCCGCCAACTCTAGTTAACAAATCGCCTTATTTATCACCCTTGTTACGGATAACAAAGCCGGTTTTCTTTTCGCTAGAAGTATTGCGTGGCTTCTTGTGGTCCTTGCGGTAGCGATTTTCTTTATCAAACCGCTCTTCTTTACGACCTTTCTTAAATTGGTCGCGACGGCCACCTCGGTCACGGCGATTGTCATTGTTGCGACGGTTGCTATTTCCGCCACGACCGCCCTTGCCTTTTCCGCCAAAGCCTCCGCCAGACGGTTTAAATGGCAATGGTTTTTCACGGGCAATTTCTACTTCAGGAAGGGCATCTGGATCCTGCACCGTCAAGCTGAGGATATACATAGCCAGCTCTTCTGGGCTGAATTCTGCTGCCAGCTTGCGGGCATCCTTGCCGAATTTCTCAAAGTTAGAACGGATGCTATCATCCGCAAAATCGCGTTCAATCTTCTTAAGAGCCACTTTTTTCTTAGCTTGGAAAGCTTCTTCTGCCGTAGCTGGCTTGAGGCCTTTCATACGCTTCTTGGTCAGATTTTCGATGATCTGCAGATAGCCCATTTCATTTGGCGCCACGAAAGTGATAGACTGACCTGACTTACCAGCACGACCAGTCCGACCAATCCGGTGAACATAGCTTTCTGGATCCTGCGGAATATCGTAGTTGTAGACGTGGGTCACACCAGAAATGTCCAAACCACGCGCGGCCACATCTGTCGCCACCAAGACATCCAGATTCCCGTTTTTAAAGTCGCGTAGAACGCGAAGACGCTTGCCTTGATCCAAATCACCATGGATACCCTCTGCTCGGAAACCGCGAATTTTTAGGCCACGAGTCAGCTCGTCCACCCGACGCTTGGTCCGGCCAAAGACGATTGACAGCTCTGGCTGCTCCACGTCCATCAGGCGGGTCATGGTATCAAATTTTTCATTGTCTTTGACACGGATATAATACTGATCCACCAGCTCCGTCGTCAGCTCTTTAGCAGCAATCTTGACATGCTCAGGTTCCTTCATGAACTTGACACCGATACGCTTGATAGCATCCGGCATGGTCGCTGAAAAGAGTAAGGTCTGACGTTCTTCTGGCACACGGGAAATGATAGACTCAATATCTTCCAAAAAGCCCATGTTAAGCATTTCATCCGCTTCGTCCAAGATTAAGGTTTCAATCTGATTCAGCTTAAGCGCCTTGCGTTTGATCAAATCCAAGAGACGACCAGGTGTTCCTACAACGATATGAGCACCTGATTTGAGGGCCTTGATTTGCTTTTCGATGCTGGAGCCACCGTAGACAGAACGCACCTTGATGCCCTTGCTACGGCCAAACCGGAAAAGCTCTTCCTGACTTTGCACAGCCAATTCACGGGTTGGAGCGATAATCAAGGCTTGAACAGCAGGATTATCTGTATCAATCTTCTCCAGAGTCGGGAAGCCAAAGGCCGCTGTCTTTCCTGTCCCTGTCTGGGCCTGACCAATAACATCCTTACCTGCCATAGCAAGTGGAATTGTCTGCTCTTGAATAGGGCTTGCTTCTACAAAGCCAGCTTTTTCAATCTCTGCTAGTAATTCAGCAGATAAATGTAATTCATTAAATTTCAATGTTCTTCTTCTTTCTAAAGGCGGTGCGAAGCCACCTTATAAGGCTTTTGATACTCAACTATCGAAACATACCAAGTGCTTTTCTCTTGCTAAATCTCGATTTTCTAAGAGTATTCGCTCTTCTCTTCATAAATATGGGCTCTCAAGTCCAGGCACTAAAAAAGCGCCGACTCGGTCGCTAGCTCCCACTGAATAGAAAAACTGTATTTCTGCAACTAATCTAGTATACCACAAAAGCACCTAAAAAGATAGGACTTGCCTGTAAAATATTTTATTAGAGATTTCTTTTGTAAAAAATGAAAACTTGAAAATCAGTTTCAAAAACATTATAATCTACAAAGAAGAAAGGAGATAAGTATGAATAAATTTTTACGAGTGACTTTCATCTTACTATTCTTAGCTATGCTGGGCGCGGCTATAATCCAGATATTCCAGCCCCAGCTCTTGGGCAATGAGTCCGTCTATGGTCTAGCTCTCTACTGGCAGCGGGAAATTGGTTTCTGGAATCTGGCTATTCTGCCTTTAGTCATTGCCACCAACATAAAGTATGATTGGTTCTATCTGCGGATGACCCTTCTAGCGCTGATTCTAGGTGGACTGGGCTTTGGCACCAACCATCTGCTAGGCTATCTGGAAAAGGCGAATCAAGCCAACCTACTGGGCTGGATTGAAAATTATCTGCTAGTTTTCTGTTGGATCATCGGCTGGGGACTGGAATATCGAAAAAGACAAAAAAGTGATGAAGAGACTGTCTAGATAGGCAGTTTCCTCATCGCTTTTTTCTTCATTATGGGCACTTTTCTATATTAGCTACTAGCTCCTCAGCAAATTGACTAGTGGTCAAAGCTGCTACTCCTTCCAGCTGACTGGCAAAATCGCCTGTCACTTTTTGCTCAAAGAGAGCCTTCTCAACAGCCTTAGTCAGGAGATGAGATGCCTCCGACCAACCAATGTAATCAAAGAGCATGGCCCCTGATAAGAGAAGAGAGCAAGGATTAGCCCTATTTTGACCCGCTATATCTGGCGCCGTACCGTGAGTAGCTTCAAAAATAGCATGACCAGTCTCGTAATTGATATTGGCTCCTGGCGCAATACCAATCCCGCCCACCTGAGCAGCCAGAGCATCGCTGGCATAATCACCATTTAGATTGGTCAAGGCGACAACATCAAATTTCTCGGGATAGAGCAAAATCTGCTGCAGAAAATTATCTGCAATCACATCCTGGATGATTAGTTTTCCAGAAGCCAGCTCGTCCGCATACTCTCTTTGAGCTAGTTCATAGCCCCATTTCCGAAAACCGCCCTCTGTAAATTTCTGGATATTGCCCTTGTGAACCAAAGTTACCCGCCTTAGTCCTTTGGCTAGTGCATAGTCAATGGCCGCCCGTATCAGCCGCTCGCTGCCCTGCTTAGAGATAGGCTTAATCCCAATAGCAGAGCTTTCTGGAAAGCGAATCTTGTCAACCTGCATATCCTTCTGCAGGAAAGCGATAACTTTTTGGACTGCAGCCGTTCCACTCTCCCACTCGATCCCTGCGTAGATGTCTTCTGTATTTTCCCGAAAAATCGTGATCTCTGTCTTCTCTGGGTGCTTGAGCGGACTGGGAACTCCCTTGAAATAACGAACCGGCCGCAGGCAGGCATAGAGATCCAATTCCTGTCTCAGGGCCACATTCAAGGAACGAATCCCTTCTCCGACTGGGGTTTCTAGCGGCCCCTTAATAGCCACTAGATGGCTCTTAATCGTTGCCAACGTTTCGTCCGGTAGCCAGTCACCTGTCTGGTCTGCTGCTTTTTTCCCAGCCAAAACTTCCTTCCAAACAACTTTTCTCTGGCCACCATAAGCCTTTTCTACAGCCTTATCAAAGACCAGCTGGGCATTTTCCCAGATATCCACTCCAATCCCGTCACCTTGGATGTAAGGAATAATAGGAGCATCCGGTACCAGCAATTGCCCTTTCTCAAATAAAATCTTATCTGCCATTTTATCTCCTTCCGATGGGAAGATACTCCAAACCTTGAGCACCGATATAGTTAGAACGTGGTCGAATCAGCTTATTGTTCTTGCGCTGTTCCTGAATATGGGCAATCCAGCCAGCCACCCGACTCATAGCAAAAATCAGGGTGTAAATACTGCTGTCAATGCCCAACACATGGTAAACCGTAGCCGAATAAAAATCGACATTCGGTATCAGGTGCTTGGTATGCTTCATATAGGCTTCAATTTCTTCTGAAAGCTGATACCAGACTTCGTCCTTGGTTCCCTGCGTCAAGTCTTTGGCCATTTGTCGCAGGTATTTTTCACGCGGATCTTGAGTCTTGTAAACTCGATGGCCAAAGCCCATAATCTTCTCGTGAGAGGCCAGTTTACGGTCTAGGTAGGCCTGGCAATCCCCTTCCTCTCTGATCTCTTTCAGCATATCAAAGACACATTCATTAGCACCGCCATGAAGGGAACCCTTAAGCGCTCCAACAGCTGCTGTCACGCAGGAATAAATATCGGTCAAGGTTGAGGCGCAGACTCGAGCCGCAAAGGTTGAAGCATTGAGCTCATGATCGGCATGGAGCACCAAGGCACAGTTGAAGGCTTTGACCTCAAGTTCACTCGCCTCTTGTCCTTTGAGCATATAGAGGAAATTAGCTGCAAAGTCCAAATCCTCCCGCGGCTCTATTGGAGTCTGACCCGACCTCAGTCTTGCAAAAGCCGCAATAATGGTCGGCATCTTTGCCATAAGCTGGATGCTCTGCTCATAGGTCGCTTCTAGAGACGCTTCCTCAGCATGGACATTATAAACGCCCAAAAGACTGACCGTTGAGCGCAAGACACTCATGGGATGAAGGTGCTTGCGGGACTGGATGAGAATACACTGCTCCACCGCATCGCTAATGGCATAATTAGCTCGCAGATCTTCTTCAAAATGCTTGAGCTCAATTTGAGTCGGCAAATGCAAATACCACAGCAGATAAATCACCTCTTCAAAACTCGCTTGGTGCTCTACCAATTCAGAAATATTGTAGCCTGCATAAGACAAAGAATCATCAACAATCTGGCTAATCCTGGTATCACAGGCAATGGTATCTTTCAAACCGTCCGTCTGACTCATGCTCACACCTCCTCTAATTTCTTTCTAACGACCATGGGTAAAATTCCTCCATTTTCGTAGTAACGAATATCCGCCTCTGCATCAAAGCGCAGCCGAGCTTGAAAAGCTATTTCTTCAGCACCCTTTCGAGCTACTACATCAACTAGCTGACCAACTTGTGGGTCCTGTGGCAGATTGATGTCGAAACTTTCCTTACCTGTCAAACCCAGACTAGCCGCATTTTCACCCTCTAGATACTGCAGAGGAATAATACCCATCATGACCAGATTGGACCGGTGGATACGCTCAAAACTCTCTGCCAGCACCACCTTGACACCCAAAAGATTAGCCCCCTTAGCTGCCCAATCACGGCTGGACCCCATACCGTAGTCTTTGCCAGCTAGGACAATGGTGCCAATTTGCTCCTCTTTGTAGCGCATGGCCGCCTCATAAATGGATAGCAACTCTCCTTTATAATCTGTGTAACCACCAATTTTCCCATCCGCCAATTCATTTTTAATCCGAATATTGGCAAAAGTCCCCCGCATCATGACCTCATGATTGCCCCGACGGCTGCCATAAGAATTAAACTCTTGGTAATCCACTCCATGCTCCATCAAATAGGAAGCTGCTGGGCTGTTTCTGGCAATATTTCCTGCTGGGGAGATATGGTCTGTCGTCACCGTATCCCCAAATTTTGCCAGCACAGCAAGATTTTTCAGTGGCTGAATGGCTAAATCATCAGCTAAGCCATCAAAGTAAGGTGGATTTTGAATATAGGTCGAAGCCTGGTTCCACTGATAATTTTGAGAAGAGGCTGTCGGAATCTGATTCCATTTTTCATTGTCATCAAACACATGAGCATATTCTTTTTCAAAAAGCTGGCGCGTCACATATTTTTGAACATAGTCTGCAACCAAGTCGTGCTCCGGCATCAAATCCATCAAATAAACAGGTTGCCCCTTTTGATCATAACCCAACGGCTCACTAGTCAGATCGATATTGGTATTTCCAGCCAGAGCATAGGCAACTACCAAGGGCGGACTAGCTAGGAAATTGGCCTTGACCAATGGATTGATCCGTCCTTCAAAATTCCGATTTCCTGAAAGAACAGCACTAGCCAGCAAGTCAGTATTCGTAATCGCCTGAGCCACTTCCGGTCGGAGATCTCCTGAATTTCCAATACAAGTGGTGCAGCCATAGCCGACAAGATTGAAACCAAGCTGATCCAGATAGGACTGAAGACCACTCTTCTTGAGATAGCCTGTGACCACCTTGCTGCCGGGAGCCAAAGAAGTCTTAACTGTCTTTGAAACCCGTAAGCCTTTTTCTACTGCTTTCTTGGCCAAAAGCCCCGCCGCCATCAGGACATAGGGATTGGATGTATTGGTACAGCTAGTAATGGCAGCGATAGCCACATGACCGGTCTTAATCGTCTCCTCATGATCAGAAAATTGGACCACTGCAGACTTTTCCAGCTCGCTCTCATCTAAACCAAAGCCTCGGACCCCCGCTTCTCTGACTAGACTAGCTTGAAACTCCTCCTTAGCAGCTGTTAATTCAATCAAATCCTGGGGCCGCTTGGGTCCTGAGATACTTGGCACAATGTTGGACAAATCAATTTCGACTACCTTGGTATAGTTCGGCTCAACCTTTTCATCATAGAAGAGGTGATTTTTTTGAGCGTAGAGACGGGTCAGCTCGATATGATTTTCTGACCGATTGGTCAGACGCATGTAATTGAGCGTTTCTTCATCAATTGGAAAATACCCACAGGTAGCTCCGTATTCCGGCGCCATATTGGCCACTGTTGCCCGGTCAGCCAGACTTAAATTAGACAAACCAGGCCCAAAGAACTCGACAAATTTACCAACAACATTTTCCTGCCGCAAGATTTGCGTGACCCTTAAAGCCAAATCCGTCGCTGTCGCAATCTTAGGTAGGTTGCCCAAGAGGCGAACACCAATCACCTCAGGAACTGGGAAATATGAAGCCTCACCCAGCATGGCAGCCTCGGCCTCAATCCCACCGACTCCCCAGCCCAGAACACCGATCCCATTAATCATAGTCGTATGACTGTCCGTACCAAACATGCTGTCCGGATAGAGTTGGCCATCCTTTTCAATGATGACATCACTGAGAAATTCGATATTGACCTGATGGATAATCCCAGTAGCAGGGGGAACCGCACGATAATTATCGAACGATTTTTCTGCCCACTTGAGAAATTCGTAGCGCTCATTGTTACGGACAAACTCTTGGTTCATATTGGCCTCTAAAGCTGTATCACAGCCATAAAAGTCCACCTGAACACTGTGATCAATAACTAAATCAACCGGAATCTCTGGATTAATCTGATCGGCTTGACCTCCCTGCCCGACAATAGCATCGCGCATACTAGCCAAATCCACTACGACAGGAACACCTGTAAAATCCTGGAGAATGACTCGACTAGGCTTAAAAGGAACTTCTCCGCTTGGTGATTTAGCTTGATAATACATTAAAGAGCTAATGTTATCTTTTGTTACGTCAACACCATCTTCCTTACGAAGAACACTTTCTAATAATATTCGTATAGAATAAGGAAGTTTTTCTATATCCCCTCCTAGTAGAGCCGAGGCTTTCCCAAGGTCTATGTATTGGTATATTTTACCTTTGTAATTTAAATCGTTTAGGTATTCTGCCATATTTCTACCCCTCACTTATTTTAAATTGTTTTATATTATACTTTATTATGAAATTTTATGCAATAAAAATTATAATTTTTATGTTATATTTTATAACATAAAATAACAGTTTTTTAAATATAGGCAAACTGTACTAATGATTATTTTTCCCAAGCACGAAAAAACAAGCACCATTCTCGGTGCTTGTTATAGGTAAAATAATTTCAAATGCTTACTTCTTATTGGCTAACCATTTAAGAAGCTTGGTTAGAAGTCCCCAGATGATCAAACTAATGACAACAATATAAATCCAGGCGTTTTTATCATTAGACAAGGGCAGAGGAACATTCATACCAAAGAAACCCGTGATAACTGCGAGTACTGCCAAAAGGACCGAAATAATGGTCAAGACCGTCAAATTGTCATTCAGATTGTTATTCAGGATATTATTGTAGGAGCCAGAGAGCTGGCTGAGAACTTGAGCAATCAGATCAGTCATCGAAACGAGCTGACGAGCCTCAATCATAGCATCCTCAAACTGCTCGGTTTCTAATTCATCAAAACGGCGGTAAATGCCATGACTTTTGATATGCTCTAGGAGCATGCGATTCTGCTTAGCTGCAGCAACTAGATAGACCATAGAAGTTTCCAAGTCAGACAGAGCAAAAAGATGCTTTTTGGTAGTTGTCTGACGCAGGAGAGCATTAATCTCATCTTTACGCTTGTCCATCCGCTCAACAACCGGATAGTAAGAATTGGAGATTAACTCTAGACTAGCAAAGAGAAACTTATAGACCGATACTGGCTCATGGCACTCAGTATAGGCTTTCATCATGTCCACAACATAGGCATTGTCTTGGTTGCTGATAGTAATGAGCCGCCCCTGCTGCACTACAAAGGTCATGGGAATCGTTTCATAATATTCCTTATCTGTCGCTAGATTAAGGACATTGTAGATAAAGACAACTGTTCCATTCTCACGATTGTAGTCCATGTGAGCCCGCTCGTTCTTATCAAGCGCATACTCGATGGTCTCTTTATCAATCTCATAATCCTGATAAATCCGGGCGTTCTTTTTGAAACTATCTGAGTCAATGTTGATCCAGACAGACTGATCTTTTAGTTTTCTTTCCAGAAACATGGAGCTCCTTTCTATGAGGTAGAATGATTCTCTAATAAACTAGCACCAAACTTCATAAACTCTTCCTGCAAGTAAATATGCAATGTCGGAGCACAAAACCAATCAAATCAACTGCCTCGTCTGACGAGATTAGTCAAGTGGCTAGCAAGGGGCCAACAGAACTCTGCATTAGTAACTTTAGTTTGTTATACAATCATAACAATCCCATTCACTACGACACGAAGAGGCGAAAACGATTATTTTTTCGCCGATGAGTTAGTAAGGCAGTTAGCTAGTCTATACAATAGCACCTAGCGTCCAACAATTAGGAACTTTAGTTCCAATTATTGGTACTGAGTTACATCTTCTCTTCCAATTTAACATCTGGATATTTGTCCGCGAACCAGCGTAAGGCAAAGTCGTTTTCAAAGAGGAAGACTGGCTGATCAAAGCGGTCTTTGGCTAGGATATTACGGCTAGAAGACATACGCTCGTCCAAATCATCTGGTGAAATCCAGCGGACTGTCTTTTTGCCCATAGGATTCATGACCACTTCAGCATTGTATTCATTTTCCATGCGGTGCTTGAAGACTTCAAACTGAAGCTGACCGACAGCGCCCAGCATGTACTCGCCCGTCTGGTAGTTGGTATAAAGCTGGATGGCTCCCTCTTGTACCAGCTGTTCAATCCCCTTATGGAAGGATTTTTGCTTCATGACATTCTTAGCCGAAACTTTCATAAAGATCTCTGGAGTAAAGGTTGGTAGAGGCTCAAATTCAAATTTATTCTTACCTACAGTCAGGGTGTCGCCGACCTGATAAGTCCCCGTATCATAAACCCCGATAATATCACCAGCTACAGCATTGGTCACATTTTCCCGACTCTCAGCCATAAACTGGGTAACATTGGACAACTTGGCGGACTTGCCAGTGCGAGGCAGGTTGACACTCATACCGCGCTCAAACTCGCCTGAAACGATACGAACAAAGGCGATGCGGTCGCGGTGGCGCGGATCCATATTGGCCTGAATCTTAAAGACAAAGCCTGAAAAGTCTGGGCTGAGTGGCTCGACTACCTCGCCATCTGTCTTCTTGTGGCCATGCGGTTCCGGAGCAAACTTGAGGAAGGTTTCCAGGAATGTCTGGACGCCAAAGTTGGTCAGGGCTGAGCCAAAGAAAACAGGTGTCAACTTGCCCTCCAAAATCGCTTCTTCTGAGAATTCATTTCCAGCTTCGCTCAAGAGCTCAATATCTTCCTTAACTTGCTCATAGAAAGGGTTAGAAGCAAACAGTTGATCGCCTTCTGCCAGAGTTGCAAAGCGCTCCTCGCCCTTATAAAGTTCCAGGCGCTCATTGTAGAGGTCATAAAGACCTTCAAAGCTCTTGCCCATGCCAATCGGCCAATTCATCGGGTAGCTGGCAATGCCCAAAATATCTTCTAGTTCTTCTAACAAATCCAAGGGCTCGCGACCATCACGATCCAGCTTATTCATAAAAGTGAAGACTGGAATACCACGATGCTTGACAACCTCAAAGAGCTTCTTGGTCTGGGCCTCAATACCCTTAGCCGAGTCAATAACCATGACCGCAGCATCCACCGCCATCAAGGTCCGATAAGTATCTTCTGAGAAGTCCTCGTGTCCAGGCGTATCTAGGATATTGACCCGCTTGCCATCGTAGTCAAACTGCATGACAGAGGAAGTCACTGAAATCCCCCGCTGCTTCTCAATATCCATCCAGTCAGACTTGGCAAAATTACCCGTCTTTTTCCCCTTGACTGTCCCAGCCTCACGAATCTCGCCTCCGAAGTAGAGCAACTGCTCCGTAATGGTCGTCTTCCCCGCGTCCGGGTGGGAGATAATGGCAAAGGTCCGGCGTTTCTTAATTTCTTCTTGTAAAGTCATTTTCTTCTCTTTCTTTTATTTAGGATAATGGTGAATCTTAGTATTTTTTATTTTACATCGGAGTATTTCAATCCTTTCAACCTACCTATTATAGCGGATTTAGCGCTTTTTTTCAATGATCTAAAGAAGATAAAAATCGCCCTTTCGAGCGATTCTATTCTCCCATGTCAACTAAATTTCCTTTAAAATCTAACAATGACACTGTTAAAGAGGAAAACTGCAAAGATGAAGATTAAAACTAGTAAATAGAGCAGGCAATTTTCTGATTTCCAGTTCTTCTTTCTCTTCAGCTGTCATGGAAAAATGGCCTTATTCCGTTTCAAGAGATAGAGGACAAAGTCTCCTTCCCTTTGTCCGTTAGCTTTAAGAAATCCCAAAATTTGAAGCATTTCATTTCACGAACAAAGCGTCTAGCTCGACCAGCTCAAAGAGTTGATAGACAAACAGTTCATTTGTTACTACAAACAAGGCAAGTCATAATTAAACTTTCTAATTTAAGAAAAATCCTGCCACATTAACTTGACAGGAATTGTAAACTTGAGATGAATTAACTGCGGACCAAACTTAACTGCTTTTTCCACCGTATCTTAAACAATATGTCAAAGAGAACCAGAGCCAGAGAAAGGATGACCGACACAAGAAGATACTTTATCCATAGGGGTGCGTTAGGGATAAAAGGCGGGCTTTTTAGCAGACCGTAATTACCTCCGGTCACTTGATTAACGCCGACTAGGAAAAGATTGAGCCCAAAGGTGTAAGCTACAATCATATATTTCTTGAGCAGGGTCTTGTCGTAGTGATTCATCAGATAAATCAAGGAATTAACCAAGAGGGCATAGTGGCCAATCAGGAAAGAAAAGCTTGTAATATGCGGGAAATCATAGGGGTCAAAGACTGGATAGCCCAAGGCAAAGACCGCTCCGCTGGCTCCTAATAAAGCAAAATACTGCTTGCTGCGCCATTTGTCTGGCAGAAAGACCACCGCAAACATAGCCAGGCGGCAATGATAAAAGGGTAAGCTGTTGGTAAAGGGAATCCGAAAACCAAAATACCAGCTATAAAGCATCAGCAGCTGGGCAATCTGAATCCACTTAAAAGCCTTGACAAAACGCGGATTATCATGGTATTTGAGCGAGCTCCAAATAGACAGCAAGACCAGAGCAATCATCACAGCATACCATAAAATCGAGATAGGCGGTGCCACCGTTTTTGTCGTAGTTAAAAAATCTTCCATAAATCCTCCATGAGATAATTAAGTTAGGGTGACTGTCTTGGTCTGCTCCACGCGCTTAAAAATATCAGAAACCAAACAGACTGCTGCACTTAAGACGATTGAGACAAGCAGATAATTGAGCAAGAGTCCGTGATTGCCAACAAGCGGCGGATCTGTGAGAAATCCATAAGAACCCTTTGTCAACATATTGATAACAAGCAAAAAAGCATTCATCAGAAAGGTCGTCCACACCACTCGCTGCCAGCTCATAGAGAAAGTATGATAATATCTGAAAAGATAAATCAAACAATTTCCCAAAAGCGCTAGATGGCCGATGATAAAGGACAAAATAGTGATATGGGGAAAAGGGTAAGGATCAAAAATCGGATAAATAAAGGCTACAATCGAGCCAAAAGTCCCCAAAAGTGCAAAATAAAATTTATACACCGAGCGATTAGGCAGAAACATCAAAGCAAACATAGCCATTCTGCAATGATAAAAAGGCAGACTCTCAGACAGCGGGGCAGCAGTCAGCATATACCAAGAGTAGAGTCCTATCAGCTGGCAAGCTTGCATCCCGACAAATAGCTGCTGGTAAGGCTTCCGATTGTAGTAGCGATAGGAAAGCCAGATAATCGCAAAGACAAGCCCCAAAAGAACAAAATACCAAAGCCCCAGTTGAGGCGGTTCGGTTTTATAGGTTGTAAACATATCTCTTATTCCCATCTCCTAGGTTTCCATTCTAATATAAGGTTTGAACAAGGTTGAGTTTGCCTGTTGTTGCAATAATTTCTAGCATTTTCAGACAAAAAGCATTCCAGAAACTTACTTAACTAATCCAAATATTGTCCTCTATCTCCTTGATAAATCTCCCAAAGGATTTCCAACTGTTCTTTTGTCGTCCGCTTAGAAGATAATTCTGGTAAAGATTGGATATCAAAGAAAGCTAACTCTTCTATTTCTGTATTAGGCTGAAAATCTCCATCCTCTATCTGACACTCGAAGACCAGTTTAGCATATTGCTTACTCTGAAATTGAAATTTATTAGTATCAAAAATTGCAAGCAGACGCGAAACTGAAACATTAAATCCCGTTTCTTCTTGGACTTCCTTGACGATATTTTCCTTAGGAGATAGGCCGACTTCACAAAAGCCGCCTGGTAAAGCCCAAGTTTTCTCATTTTTACCCTTGACTAAACAGACTTTTCCGTCTCGAACCAGTACAGCTCGGACATCAATCAAGGGAGTGGCATAAAAATCCGTTGGGCGCAACAGCTCTGCCAATTCTTTCTCATCCAAATCTGACCAATCAGCCAGGAGGTGTCCCAAAAGCTGACGGAGTTCTAAGTAACGCTCTCGATCAAATTCATCACGACTAAATGCTAGACCTGTCTCTGTAATAGAAAGGAGACGTTGAATGGTTTTTGCAATTTCTTTAGTTTCCATCTTCCAAGTCCTCTACCAGCTTAGCCAGATTCATAGAATTGCTGCCTTTGAGAAGAATTTGGTCGGCAGGAGTCAGCTTCTCTCTGACAGCTTGTTTCAGCTGTTCAAACTGGTCTTTCTCGTCATTTTTGATAAAGTAATGCACCTTTCCTGGCGGGTAAATCTCCTTGGCATAGTCATAGAGGGCTTCCATATCCTGCCCATAGAGGAAAAGGTCGGTCACAATTTCTGGATTGAGGCTGGTAATCATAGAGCCATGCATGGACTTAGAGTCCGCTCCCAGCTCTTTCATATCCGCCAGCACCGCTAATTTTCGTCCGCCTGGATTAGCAGGAATGGTCGAGAAGGTCTCAAGAATCAAGCGCATGGCTGTTGGATTGGCATTATAGACATCCGATAGGATATCCGCGCCATTACCAGCTTTCTTCCACTCCGTTCGATTGCGGGTCAGCTCCAGCTCAGAAAAGGCTTGAGCAATAGCCGCCTCAGATACACCCTCCTGCAAAGCCGCATAGGATGCAATCATGGCATTGGTCGCATTGTACTTACCGGTCACAGGCAGGTCAATCCTCTGCTCCAAAAAGTTGCATTCAAAGCTCAAGCTGTCCTTGCGCTCTTCCAGACGCGTCAGGAAGATATCCGCATCAGGACCAAAGCGAACCAGTTTGCAGTCTGCTGGCAGAAATTCATTGACAATCTTATCTGCCGGAACAATCAAGAGACCATCTTTTCTCAAACCGTCCGCAATCTGCATCTTGCCTTGGGCAATTTCAGCTCGGCTGCCGAAAAATTCCAGATGGGCTTCTCCAACCAGAGTTACAATGCCTGTCTTAGGTTTGGCAAGTTCAGACAGGAGATGGATATCGCCCAAGTGATCCTGCCCCATTTCTAAGACAAGTTTCTCGGTATCCTCAGGCATATGAAGAACCGTATAAGGCAGGCCGATTTCGTTATTGTAATTGCCCTGGGTCTTATAGGTCTTGTAAGTGGTTGTTAGTAGCTGTGCCAGCATATCCTTGGTTGTCGTTTTACCGTTGGAACCTGTCACCGCCAGCACATCCACCTGCATCTTTTCCAGATAATACTGGGCCAAGCGCTGAAAGGCCGTCAGGACATCATCGACCAAGATATAAGCCCCCTCTGCCACTGGACGCTCAGATAGGGTGGCAGCAGCTCCCTGGGCAAAGGCTGTTGGGATAAATTCGTGGCCATCACGCGCCCCCTTGAGTGGTACAAAAAGGTCACCCGACTCAATCAAACGGCTGTCAAACTCAGCATTTCTAAGCGCAACATTTTCAAACTGAGTCACATCATTTTTCGCAGATAGGACTTCTGCTATTTCATATAAATCTAATTTCATACTTCTTCCTCGTTTTTCGGTTTGCTCACAAAAAGAAAGGACCGAAAATTTTCAGCCCCTCTATTATATCATATTTTAGAGAAGATGCGCCTCTCTCTTAGCAAATGCCTCTTCAGCTAGGCCAACTAGTTTCTCAATCAAGTCAGGATAGGCCAGCCCCATATTTTCCCAGAGTAGTGGATACATAGACCACTGGGTAAAACCTGGCATGGTATTGAGCTCATTAAGGAAGACCTGACCATCTTCTGCATAGAAGAAATCACAGCGGGACAGCCCCAGACCGCCCAGAGCTCGGAAAGCGGCCTCTGCATTTTGACGCATCAAACTCACCACTTCTTCTGGAATCTTGGCCGGAATATCCATAGTAATTTTATTATCAATGTATTTGGCTTCGTAGTCATAAAAGGCTACGTCCTTGACGACTTCTCCGGGCAGGGTACTCTTGACATCCACATTGCCTAGAAGCCCAACCTCAATCTCGCGAGCCGTTACTCCCTGCTCAACCAGTACCCGGCTGTCATATTTGAAAGCCAGGTCCAGAGAAGCACGCAATTCTGCTTGGTTCTCCGATTTAGAAATGCCTACACTGGAGCCCATATTGGAAGGTTTGGTGAAGACTGGATAGGTCAATTTCTCCTCGATTTCCTGGATTTTTTGCTCTAGATCCTCTCCATCGACCAGCGCCACATAAGGCACTTGGGCAATACCTGCCGATTCCAGCACTCGCTTGGTCGTAATTTTATCCATGGCCAAGCCAGAAGATAAAATATTACAGCCGACATAAGGCATTTTGAGCACTTCTAGGAAGCCTTGAATAGAGCCATCTTCGCCCATGGGACCATGCAGGACTGGAAAGACCACTGCTTCTTCTTCGTAAATGTCACTGGGCTTAATCTTCCGAGACATGTCCACTGTGGCATTAGTCATCAACTTCTCATCAGCCGCTGGCGTTGCTTCAAATTCCTGAGTTTGAATAAAATCTCCATCCTTGGTGATGAAGTAAGTCTTCACCGAGAATCTATCATAATTGACAGCCCGCATGACGCTCTCAGCTGATAAAACCGAAACTTCCCGCTCTGCACTGCGTCCGCCATACAATAAAATCAATCTTTGTTTTGCCATGATTTTTCCTATCATTTTCTAAAAATAGTACAATTTACAAAAGCTGCCAGCCCGAGAAGAATCAAGTTCAAAAGCTTGGTTTTGCATCTACCTAGCTAGTCGATTCTTCTAAGCAGGAGCTTCTGTATCAGTCCGTTTTAGTATATCACAATTCCCAGTATTTTTGAACAGAAAAAAGGACTCTTCCAGCCAGCTAGAGCCAGAAAAATCCTTGATGTTTATAATTCCGTCCGATTTTCGATAGCGCGAATCAGCGTAACCTCGTCCGCATATTCAATGTCGGAGCCAACCGCCAAACCACGTGCTAGGCGAGTCACCTTAATCCCAGCAGGTTTCAAGACCCGTGAGATATACATGGAAGTCGCTTCGCCATCCGCAGTCGCATTGGTCGCGACGATAACTTCCGTCACCTCACTATCCATCAGACGAGTGATCAGACTTTTGAGATTGATATCGTCCGGTCCAACGCCATTCATAGGCGAAATCAAGCCATGCAGGACATGATAAAGTCCATGGTATTCTTGGATATTTTCCATGGCTGACACATCTCGGCTGTCCTCAACGATCAAAATAGTTGATTGATCACGTGACTGGTCTTGACAGATGGCACAAGGGTCTTCATCCGTCAGGTTGCCGCAGACAGAGCAGTAGCTCAGCTCACGCTTAGCAGCCAGAAGATTCTTGGCAAATTCATTGACATCATCATCACTCATGCCAATGGTGTAAAAAGCCAGACGAGTGGCTGTTTTAATGCCAATGCCGGGCAGCTTGGAGAAACTGTCAATCAGCTTGGCAATAGGGGTTGGGTAAAGCATAAAATCCTTTCTCTATTCTCAAAAAATCTCCTCAAACCAGATTGCTCTACTTGAGCACTGACAGCTTTAGCTTTCTATGTTTGCTGATGATTTTCATTGAGCACTAATTCATAGGGTGTTGTTGATTGTATAGATTGATAATATCACGAGTGATACTGTGGCTGACAGTAGAAGATAGGTCCGTATTGTGAGGGAACACCACCGCCACCGCAATCTGCGGCTTCTCACTCGGTGCATAGGACACGACATTGGTATTGATGGCTTCTTTCTTGCCCTTGTCCACGAAGGTCTCGGCCGTACCAGTCTTGGCACTGATTGGCACGCTCTCTCCCTGGGAAATGGTCCGGCCAGTCGTAAAGCCGCTGCTGCCATGAACCACTTGATAGAAGCCTTGCTTGATAATGCTCATATCCTCGTCAGAGATATTAACCTGGTTCAGCTCCTTGGTGTCAATTTTCTGCACCAAATCACCGAGTCCTCCTTGGTCACTGTTGCCGTAAATGCCTTCAACAATATGCGGAGCTATACGCTTGCCGTTATTAGCTACTGTTGAGGCATACTGAGCCAGCTGAAGCGTCGTATAGTTGTCAAACTGGCCGAAAGAATTGGTCAGATAGTTGGCAAAGGTAAACTTGTCTGGAAGATAGCCTGTGGACTCATTTGGCAGGTCAATCCCTGTCGAAGTGCCCAGACCATATTCTGCAAAAGTCGACCGCAGCTTTTTCATGGACGGATCTAGCTCATCAAAATCCAGTTTCATATCCGCTGAGTAAGGCGTTCCCATCATCTTCAGCGCCACCTGCACCATATAGGTATTGGAAGAGTATTCCAAAGCCTCTTGTGCTGTGATAGCACGTGAACCATACTGGGTGAACCAAGAAGTGATACTGTCCGTACCCCCAAAGCTAATCGGCTGGTCTGTCAGGACTTGGTTGCCGCTAATGGCGTTATTCTCCCAGCCCGAGGTCAATGTTGCAGCCTTGACCACAGATCCCGGAACAAAGACATTAGTCATGGTCCCCAGAGCATCGACTGAGCTTTCTCCCGTTTCCAGATCGTGCTGGATGCCTGCCATAGCCAAGACAGCGCCGGTATTTGGATCCATAGCTACAGCATAGACACCCTCAGAATAAGTCGCATTGCCACTAGCCAACTCTGCATTAAAGGCGTTTTTGAGAATGTCCTCCACTCCCTGCTGGAAGCTCAAATCCACCGTCAGCTTGAGATTGTCGCCCTTGCTGCCGTCAGAGATATTTTCCACACTCTCCATATTACCATTTTTGTCCAGATGAATCTCTTTCTCAGCTCGCTTGCCTTGCAGGACTGACTCATACTGCTTTTCCAGATAGGAGGTCCCCACCCGGTCATTGAGGGAGTAGCCTTTTTTCAGGTAATCATCCACTTCCTCAGCCGGAAGTCCAGTCTTTTCTGTCGAGATATTACCCACGATAGAAGCCAGTGAGGTATCCAAGACCTTGCGATCCCAGCCCGTTGAGACACTGATACCTGGCAGCTCCTTGCTGCTGGAAGCCAATACAGCCACCTGCTCTGTTGTCAGTGCATCTGTCTGGATGGTCCCCGTTGCAAAGTTGGAAATTGCATTCATCTGACTAAAGAGAACGATGGCCTTCTTTTCCTCATCCGTATAGCCCAGCTGCTTAGGGTCAATGCTCTCAGCTGCCGCCTTATAGATTTTGGATTCAGGCAGGCGGTTGCCATCTGTATCAAATTTCTTGTCCTTGGGCAGCTTTTCTACTACTTCCTGATAGACTGCGCTGTCCGCCAAATAATAATCCACCTCTTGGCGGTCTGTCACCTCTGTATCGCTGACACTGACATAGGTCAGGAGCTTTTGAGCTGTGGCCCGAATCTCCCCAGCTGTCAGCCGGTTATCCCGTGTATAGGTCACCACCTGCTTGGTCGTATTTTCCACCAAGGGCTTGCCAGTAGCATCATAAATCTGCCCACGCACTGAGCTAGTGGTAATCTTGGTCTTGCTGGCCTTGGCCAACTTATCCGTGTAAAAGTCCTGATTGACCACCTGCATATAGCCTAGACGGGCAATCAAGGCTAAAAACAAAAGCATCACGATTCCAAACAGCAGATAAAGCCTTCTGGTGATGGAATGACTGTCAAATTTTCTCTTCTTCCTTGCCATTTTCTCTCTCATTCTAGTAAAAGTTCTGACCTTTATTTTACCATAAATCCAGCTCGATGAATGTTTCAAAACTGATAGAAAATCTGAAAATATGGACGAGTTAAAAGAAAGTCTGTCAGACCACTGAACCGACAAGACTTGCTAGCCAAGCTTACAGAAAGTCTTGTTCTTCCTCTCTGGAAAAGCAAAGAACCTGAGAATAATCTCAGATTCCTTTAAGCTTATTTTCCAAGGTAGTATTCTTTTACTACGTTCAATTTTTCGTCAAATTCGAATACCAATGGTGGGAAGTTTGGAATTTCCACATCCATGATTTCATCGTCAGACAATTGTTTGATGTGCTTCACAAGGGCACGGATAGAGTTACCGTGTGCACCTACAAAGACATTTTTGCCATCTTTCAAAGCTGGAGCAATCTTGTCTTCCCAGAATGGAAGGGCACGCTCAAGCGTAACTTTCAAGTTTTCAGCATCTGGAATTACTGAGTCGTCAAGTGAAGCATAACGACGGTCAGTGTGTGCTGAGTATTCATCATCACGTGGCATTGCTGGAGGCAATACATCGTATGAACGACGCCAGATATGCACTTGCTCATCACCAAATTGCTCAGCTGCTTCTGCCTTGTTTTTACCAGTCAGACCGCCATAGTGACGCTCGTTCAAACGCCATGATTTTTCAACTGGTACCCAAAGCTGATCAGCCGCTTCCAAAGCAAGGTTAGTTGTCTTAATCGCACGCTTCAAAACTGAAGTGTAAGCTTGGTCAAACTCGATACCAGCTTCCTTAATCAGTTTACCAGCGTCGATTGCTTGCTGTGTACCTTTTTCAGACAAGTCAACATCAGCCCAACCAGTGAAAAGGTTAGCTTTGTTCCATTCAGACTCACCGTGGCGAGCAAAAACTAATTTTACCATTAGATGGATTCTCCTTTTATTTTCCGAGGCAGTCCCCGTTTATCTATTCTATTTTACAAAATTTTCGCCTAAAAAGCTAGCCTATTTCGTCAAATCAGACGTTTTTCAGCAAGAAAGCGCTTTTGTATTTCCTAGCAGAAACCTTTGCCTTAGCACCCGCCAGACAGATAAGCCTCATTAGCTTCCTTAAGCCACCAAGTCCGTCTCCTGTCTATCAGTTGATGAATGGCCAACAAGCCTGCTACTATCCAGTTACAAAGCATATTGACAAAGACAAAGAGCTCTACTCCCTTAGTCTGCTGGGCGGGAGTTAGCTGAATTTGCTTGACAATCAACGATTCTCCTTCCATTTCGTAAAACTTAGGCATATAAGCACTTAATAAGATGATAACAAAGATAAAGAGAGTAAGCTGAACTGGCCAAGAATAAAGAATTTTATGAAAATGCTCAATCCTCAAAGAGAAGGTAAAAAATCGCTTAACACGCTCTCTTGCTACAAAAAGGATAAATAAGGGAATGTAGCCAAAAAGTGTCACACTAAATAAGGTGGGATTATGAGAACTAGAAGGAATAAATCTACTAAATCCATAGTCGCCTGTCCATAGAAACCAGCCACCTATAACCTGTGGCAACCAATAAGATAGAATGATAATAAGCAGTGTTGAAGTAATCCCAATTTTGACACTCCATACTCGCTTCACTTTTTGATAAATCAGATAAAGACGTGAGCGATCCACACTGTTTTGAGGAAGATTTTTCTTTATTAGCTTGCTGCAAGAGGGACAAATGGGATAGCCAGCCTCATCCTCAAAGAGAAGATGTCGGCATTCAAAAAAAGGAGATTCTTCGCCGTCTGGCAATTCATCCAACCATTTCTTTCTCCACCAGAACATAAGACCTCCTAAAAATCTAACCTACCCACAAAGTAATACTCCTTAAAGATTTCAATACTACAGACTTATGACAAATTTATCTATATTGTAAATCCTTCAGAACTCTTTGAATCTCTTTGTACAAGGCTTTATTCTGCTTTCATTATATCAAAAGAGAATTGGCCTGTAAAATAATAGCATAAGTATATAAGGGGTTGTGCTCCAAATATCTGATCTTGCTAAGTGCTATACTTGACTAGATACCAATGTCTCTAAGCTCAGATGATATCCTTGTCCTGCGAACATGACTTGCTAAAACACATAGAAAAAGGCTAAGAGACATAAGTTCTAGCCTTGCTTTTTATTAGAAATAGAATCTTAGCGCAGTAGCCGATGGCTCAAAGCACTGCTTTGAAGTTGCAGATTGAATTTGCGAAGCGAGTCACAACTTTGTTCGTCTTTAGACTCCAAAAAGCTGCTAATCATCCTCACAGTCACACCGCCTCTTGCTGGCATTGGGGGCATAGTCCATAGACAGTCGTTTGGCTTTGGGTGATGTGGTAGCCAGTCTGCACTTCAGCCTCATGCTTCACATCTGGAAGTTCCAGCTCCATATCAGCGATACGGCCGCATTTTTCACAGATGACATTGAGATGCTGATGGCCCATAAAGTCAAAGTAGGTCGTCGTATCATTGCGAACCTTGAGCTCAGCGACAAAACCCTCATCAATCAGAACCTTGAGATTATTATAGACTGTTGCCAGACTCATATTAGGAAAATTCGGCTTCAAGTCCTGATATATCATTTCAGCGCTAGGATGGTCATGACTTTGGATAATATAGTCAATCACCGCCTTCCGCGTTTCTGTAATGCGCACGCCCTTAGCGCGCAAATGGCCAATTACTTGGTCAAAGTCATGCTGATGTTCTTGTTTCATTATTTACTCCGTTATAGCCTCTCATCTAAGTCATTACCATTATACCATGACTAGGCTTACTTGGCTATTAAGAATGATTGTAAATAAGACCTAAAATTTTTTAATTCTATCAGTGCCTTGATTTTCCTGCCAAAAATAAAAAGCCTGCTATTTCCAACAAAAGTTGAGATAACAGACTTTTCATATATTCTAGATTTTCAAAGCTTTTTACTAACGCTTGGTCTTAGTCACACTGACGTTTGGTCAAGCCAACTGCTCCTCCAAGAGTCAAGAATCCAAGAATCAGCATCCAGATAGATGTATCTTGGCCGGTCTTAGGCAGAATTCGTTTCTTGCCAATCTCTTTAACTTGAGCATCTACAAGCAAGCGGTTGGTTACATTCATGCCTTCAGCTTGATTGCTGTAGCCTTCCACTTCGTCCTCGCGGACACTATAGATGATTTCTTTTCCATCCTTGAAGCGTGGCAGATTTTCAAAGCTGTATTTCCAGCCCATCGCCTCATCAACAGTTACGCTGATGCCTGTATCCTGTCCATCTGCGAGTAAGTGAACAAGGACACTCTTTGGTCGGCGACCTGCAGCGTTATCATTGTCAATCCAGATCACACTGCCAGTAAGCGTAGTTGAGTCAGATGCGAAAGTCCAAGTACCGACAAAGTGAACATCTGCACCATTAATAGTTGCTTCGTTCTTGTCATATGACTGGAAGCTCCAGCTGCCATCGGCTGTCTTCACTTCCGTCTTGACTGGCTGTGTTGGAGTAGCTTTAGTACCATCTGACAAGTTTGCTTGGTCGCTTGGAAGTATATCTTTCACTGCTTGCGGCAATTCTTTACCTGCTGTTCCACTAACGAACTCGTGAGTAGCCTTATAAGTTGGCGCTGGAGTAAAGTCCCATGTTCCAACAAAGCGAGCGTCCGCTCCATTGATAGTCTCTTCTGCCTTATCGTAAGACTTAAAGGTCCATGTACCTTCGGTTGTTTTCACTTCTGTCTTTGATGGCTGGGTTGGAGTGGCCTTAGTGCCGTCTGCCAAATCAGATTTATCGCTTGGAAGCAAAGCTTTCACTTCTTGTGGCAATTCTTTACCTGCTGTACCGCTGACAAATTCATGTGTAGCCTTGTAGGTTGGTGCCGGACTAGGCTTCGCCACAAACGTCCAAGTTCCAACAAATTTAGCATCTGCACCATTAATAGTTGCTTCGTTCTTGTCATATGACTGGAAGCTCCAAGTGCCATCAGATGTTTCAACTTCTGTCTTGACTGGTTGTGTCGGAGTGGTCTTAGTGCCGTCGGCCAAATCAGACTTGTCGGCCGGAAGTAAATCTTTCACTGCTTGTGGCAATTCCTTACCTGCTGTTCCACTGACAAATTCATGTGTAGACTTGTAAGTTGGTACTGGACTAGGCTTCGCCGCAAACGTCCAAGTGCCAACAAATTTAGCGTCTGCACCATTAATGGTTGCTTCGTTCTTGTCATATGATTGGAAGCTCCAGCTGCCATCAGATGTTTCAACTTCTATCTTCACTGGCTGTGTTGGAGTGGTCTTAGTGCCATCTGCTAAATCAGGCTTGTCGGATGGAAGCAAGGATTTCACTTCTTGTGGCAATTCCTTACCTGCTGTGCCACTAACGAACTCGTGAGTTGCCTTATAGGTTGGAGCTGGAGTAAAGTCCCATGTACCAACAAAATGCGCATCTGCTCCATTAATGGTCTCTTCGTTCTTATCGTATGACTTAAAGGTCCAAGTGCCATCAGCGGCCTTCACTTCTGTCTTCACTGGCTGCGTTGAAGTAGCTCTCGTACCGTCGGCCAAATCAGGCTTGTCTGCTGGAAGCAAATCCTTCACTGCTTGTGGTAAGTCTTTACCAGCTGTACCACTAACAAACTCGTGGGTAGCCTTATAGGTTGGCGCTGGAGTAAAGTCCCAAGTGCCGACAAAGTGAGCGTCCGCTCCATTGATAGTTTCTTCAGCCTTATCGTAAGACTTGAAGATCCAAGTGCCATCAGCGGTCTTCACTTCCGTCTTGACTGGTTGTGTTGGAGTAGCCTTGGTGCCATCTGCCAAATCAGATTTATCGCTTGGAAGCAAATCTTTCACTGCTTGTGGCAATTCCTTACCTGCTGTACCACTGACGAACTCATGGGTCACCTTATAAGTTGGCGCTGGTGTAAAGTCCCAAGTGCCGACAAAGTGAGCGTCCGCTCCATTGATAGTTTCTTCTGCCTTGTCGTAAGACTTGAAGGTCCAAGTACCATCAGCGGTCTTCACTTCTGTCTTCATCGGCTGGGTTGGAGTGGCCTTAGTGCCATCTGCTAAATCAGGCTTTTCGGATGGAAGCAAGGATTTCACTTCTTGTGGCAATTCCTTACCTGCTGTACCACTAACGAACTCGTGTGTCGTCTTATAAGTTGGATTTGGGGTGAATTCCCAGGTACCAACAAAGTGCGCATCTGCTCCGTTAATCGTCTCTTCTGCCTTGTCGTAAGACTTAAAGGTCCAAGTGCCATCGGCGGTCTGCACTTCCGTCTTAGCCGGTTGTGTCGGCGTGGCCTTAGTGCCATTCTCCAGATTCTTTTCTGTTTCTGGTGTTAGGTCTTTGATTTCCTGCGGGAGTTCCTTACCAGCAGTGCCACTGACAAATTCATGTTTCTTTTCATAGAGCAAGTCAGTAGTAACTTGATTAGATGGTGCTGAAAGATTATCTACTTTTAAAGTCACGGTATTTGCAATCGTTGCAGCACCCTTTTCTGCTACCTTTTGATTGGTTGCAGTCTTGTAGGTAATGACAATATCCTGAGAAGAATTTGCTTTAACATACTCCGGTGTCATCTTGACCATAACGGTCTGACCTTTCTTTTCAATCGTGTAATCACGACCTTCCTGCAAGGCATTACCGCCAGCCTCAACCTTGAGCTCCTTGTAATCCAGACGCTCGTCAAAGGTTTCAGTCATCTCAATAGTAGTCGGGGTAGCCAAAATATCCTTACCAGGAACTGGAATCTTGAAGGTTCCCTTATAAGTCACCTCTTGACCTTCCTTAGCTGGAATCTTAACTGGATCCACTTCTAAGACTGGCTTGGGATCAACTTTTTCAATATAAAGACCAAAGACTGCCGAGCAAGCTTCTGTTGATAAATAACCGAAATTCAACGTGTTATCTGCAGAACGAACGGCCAAACCAGAGATGTTGTTTTCATTAGCAGCACCGCTAGTTGAAGTCGTTGCTTCCCAAATTGTCCGACCGCTCTGATCTGTTTGATTCAAAGCATTGGCATTGTTCATCAAACGCTTATCAACAGCATTTTTATAATCATTAATATAGAAAGACTCTTTTAGACCAAAGCCGTCAACTACATCAATGTCAGTCGGTTTCATAACCAACTTCAAATCTGTATCCGAACCATCCGCATAGCGTAGCTCTGCTGTAACATCAGCCTCCACCCAGAAAGCTTTGTTCATAATGTTATTATGGGCCGCATCCACATATGGGATATTCCCAATCTCAAAAGCGCTTCTCTCCCACAACTCTGAAATAGAGAAAAATTCAACTGCATTTTTTTGAGCATCATTCATCTGAGCTTCTGCTGTAGATGAGTTCAGATAGTGGAGTGTTACCTTATTAAAAGTCAGATAGGCATCTACTTGTTTTCCATAAGCCGTTCCAACATTAGAGAACTTAAGAGAAAGCGGCTTATTAAAGACCTGATCTGCTTTTTGAGACTTGTCTACTTTGATGGTAAAATTTTCCATTTCTCCAGGATAAACTGCTCCCAGATACTCATAATTTGGATTAGTCAGATGAACCTGTTCAATCGCCTCTGACTTAGAAAGAACACTGACATTGTTAACATTCAAGTCAAACTTATGAATATTCAACTTGGACAAATCCGTTCCATCCTTCAGCTCCTCCAAGGCAGACAATGTCTGCATGGGGAGCAAAAAGATTGAAAAAAGAACGACAAACAATCCCATCAGCAGGCGAAATTTGCTGCCATAAGGATTAACAGGACGCAATGAGCCCTGAAGTGGTTTCCATTTCATTTCTTACCTCCTAAACTTTTTCAATGATCTCGCAATCATTACACAAAAAGAAATGCTCCCTTCATTTTATCATAAACACCTATGATTTAAAAGCACTTTTGCTAAAATTTTAAACTTTTTATTTTAAGTCTTTAAAAATGTTTGTCCTTTATCATTCTCTTTTGATTAGAGGCAATTTCCTTCACTTCTTTGCAAAATAAAAACTCCAAGGAAGTACATAAATGAACTTTCTCGAAGAGCCAACTTTCTTTGCTAAGCTCAAGAACTGAAAGCAAAAAGAAAAACCTGACATACTCGCCAGAGGCAAGTGTATCAGGCTTTATTAACCAAAATTATTTTACAGCGTCTTTAAGAGCTTTACCTGCTTTGAAAGCTGGTACTTTAGAAGCTGCGATTTTGATTTCTTTACCAGTTTGTGGGTTGCGGCCTTTACGTGCTGCACGCTCACGAACTTCAAAATTACCAAAACCGATAAGTTGAACTTTTTCACCTTTTGAAAGGTACTCAGTTACAGCTGCGAATACAGCATCAACTGCTGCTGCTGAATCTTTTTTAGTCAATTCTGTAGCTTCTGCTACTTTTGCGATCAAATCTTGTTTGTTAGCCATTTAACAAATCCTCCAAATTTTTTCTGGGTTGATAACCCTAACAAATATTATCATATCTAAAAATAGCTTTCAGGTCAAGTACTAAGCCGCTATTTTCTAAATTATTATGGTTTTATTCGTAACGAATCAGCACAGCCCAAGCATTTTCCCCTGTATGTGTCTGAATAATAGACCCCGTTTCCAGCACTGAAATAGGTTTCTTGACATATGGCTGTAAACTTTCCTTCATTTCTAGTGCCAATTCTGGACTTCCAGCATAGGAAATTCCAATCTCAGCCACTTGCTTATTTTGCAGACTTGCTGTCAAATCATCCAACCATTTTTTAAAGGTCTTAGCTCCCCTCCCCTTGACAATGGGCTCTAGCTGATGGTCCTTCATTTGCATGATAACCCGGATATTAAGCAAGGAGCTAATCAGACCGGAAACTCGGCCAATACGGCCTCCTTTAACCAGATTTTCTAAGGTAGAGAGACCGATATAGAGTTCTGTATTTTCCTTTACTTCTTCAATTTTAGCTATAATCTCCTCTAGGTCAGCCCCTTCTTTGGCCAGTTTAGCTGCTTCAGTGACTTGGAACTTCATAGCCTGATCAGTAAAAGAGCTGTCAACAACCGTCACATCCGCATTAGCCAAAGTCGCTCCCTGACGGGCTGCTTCGACAGTCCCTGACAAGGCGTGAGACATGTGAATGGAGATAATCTGTGCTCCATCCTCTGCCAAGCGCTCAAAAACATCAGCAAAAACTCCAACAGGCGGCTGGCTGGTTTTAGGCAGATTGCGACTAGACTTCATAAGACGAAGGAACTCACCTTCCTCTAAGTCTGCATCCGAATAGACCACTCCGTCCACCATAACAGAGAGAGGCACAATTGTAATGTCTAATTCCTTAGCAACCTCTGGTTCAATGGTTACAGATGAGTCTGTTACGATTTTTATTTTTGTCATAGATTTCCTACTCTGTATCTAAATTTTAACTTGTTATTACACTACATTATACCAAATTTTTATGGTTTTGTGGGGGAATATTCGCTAAAATCACAGCTCAGGCCAAGCGTTTCCTAAATTTAATCTGCTTGTTTTAGTTTTTTAATCTTTTTGCGCTTCTTTAAAATTAGATGAAAAAGTGTTTACATGCCGCTTTTTTTAGCTTTATTGGGGAAAATTTTAGGAAAATGCTGATCTTAAAAGAGAGTCTCAGCAAAAAAAGATTGGGAAAATCCAATCTTTTTCAGTCTTCGGCTACCAAACCATCATTTTTTATGGCATACCGCTCTATGATGCCATTATGACCAAAGAGAACTCCGTGGAGGACTCCTCCATAGACAGCTCCGCCATCCATACCAATCTTGCCATCCTCAGTCATCCATAGCTGATCAGTTCCCAGTGCCTTATGCAAGAGGTAAAATGTCGGTGTATGGCCAAAGACAATCGTTTTGCCAGTCTGATTGCTGCCTTCGTGAAAAGGAGCACGAATCCAAACCTTTTGATAATCACTGGTTTCTCGCCAGTCTTTCAGCTCCAAATCTAGACCAGCATGAACAAAAATGTACTGTTCCGTCTCCAATAGGAAAGGCATCTGGCGAATAAAATCTACTAAATTGGCCGCCTCCGTCTTGACACGTTCCGCGTCTGCTACTCCATCTACAGGAGCATTGAGAGGTCGACCTAAAAGCGAATTAATCGTCGTATCTCCGCCATTACGCCGGTAGTGGTCATAAGACTTTTCAGGATTGTCCAGCCAGGTCAGAAACATATACTCATGATTGCCAGACAGACAAACAGCTCCTTTCTGATCCACTAGGTCCTTGACCCGCTCCAAAACTGCTCGGCTGTCCTCACCACGATCTATCAAGTCGCCTAGAAAGACTAGTTGGCTACGACCGTCCCAGTGCTGGAGCAGATCATCTAGCATACTAGCCTTACCATGGACATCACCAATTGCAAAATATTCTGTCATATGCGCCCCTCCTAAAGGAGACCGAAACACTAGTGTCTCAGCCTCGCTTGTTTATTTTTTTAATAATTCTCTAGCCTGAGTCAAGGCAGCCTCTGTCACATCTTCGCCAGCCAGCATCTTAGCGACTTCCTGAACGCGCTCGTCAGCTGTTAGCAGGCGAACCGTTGAGACGGTCGAATTCTCATCCGAAATCTTCTCAATAAAGAACTGATAATCGGCAATCGCAATGACCTGCGGCAGATGGGAAATAGCCAAGACTTGGCCATTGGAGCCAATCTTGTGAATCTTCTGAGCAATAGCCTGAGCCACTCGGCCAGAAACACCCGTATCCACTTCATCAAAGACAATGCTGGTCTTGCCTTCCTTACGAGAAAAAGCAGACTTGATTGCCAACATGAGACGGGAGAGCTCGCCGCCAGACGCAACCTTCACTAAAGGTTTGAAATCCTCGCCTGGATTTGCCGAGATGTAAAACTCTACTTGTTCATTGCCTTCACGGTTGAACTTGCCCTTACTGAACTGCACTTTAAAGCGCGCCTTTTCCATGTAGAGGTCCTGCAGCTCTTGCTTGATTTCTGCTTCCAGCTGGGCTGCTAGTCCGTGACGAGCCTGACTCAGCTCCTGGGCCAGCTCTACCAGCTCTCTCTCCAAGGCCTTCAGCTCTCGGTCCATATCCTCTGAGGACAAGTTACTTCCAGTTAAAAGGCTGTATTCTTTGGAAATCTGAGCAAAGTAATCCAGCACATCATCTACTTGGCCGCCGTATTTACGTGTGATGCTGTTAATCAAGTCTAAGCGACTCTCCACCTGCAGCAGCCGATCTCCGTCAAAATCCAGTCCATCTAAAATGTCCTCTAAGCGCTTGCTGACATCTTCCAAGACATAATAAGTCTCTGACAAGTTGCCTGAAAGCTCCTTGTAGGCTGGATCGTAATCCTCGATAGACTCAAGGTCATTCATAGCTGAGCGGACATTGGTCAGACTGGAAAAATCTTCATTATCCAGCATGGTATAGGCATTCGTCAGCGTATCAGCAATGAACTTGTGGTTGAGCAAACGATCTCGTTCCTGATGCAGGGCAGTATCTTCACCGCTTTTGAGGGCTGCGCTCTCAATCTCCGCCATCTGAAACTCCAGCATCTCAATTCTGGACTTATGCTCCTGCTGATTTTTCTGCAAAGTCAGGACTTGCTTGCGCAGGCTTCGATAGCGGTCAAAGGTCTCCTGATAGCGGCCTTTGAGATGCAAAAAGTCTGCTGTTCCAAACTCGTCTAACATGGCAATATGAAGCTGGGGTCTCATCAGCTCTTCCTGATCGTGCTGACCATGGATATCCACCAAATGCTGGCCGACAGCCTTTAGAACAGACAGATTCACCATCTGGCCATTGATACGGCTGACACTACGGCCGTTTTGCAGAATTTCCCGACGGATAATCAGCTCATCGGTCAGCTCCCAGCCCTGCTCCTCAAAAATCTCTCGCAAAGCTCTGCTATTCTCCAGCGAAAAAAGTCCCTCTATCTCAGCTTTGGGCGCCCCATGACGAATAACATCCGTCGTAGCACGGCTGCCCAGCATCATGTTCATCGCATCAATAATAATAGACTTGCCGGCTCCGGTTTCCCCGGTCAACACCGTCATACCTTGCTCAAAATTAAGGGAAATCTCCTCAATAATGGCAAAATTTTTAATCGAAATTTCTAATAACATAGGCTTTCCTACCAATGGTGAATGATGGTTGCAACCCTTGCGGCTGCTTCCTCTGTCATCATAACCATCAAAATACTGTCGTTGTCTGCCAAGATACTGAAAATATCCTCAGCAAATTCATTTCTAAGATGGCGCTTGACCAGTGCTGTGCTCCCCGGAACCAGACTGAGATTGATCATGTTTCTCAAGACCTGACAGGACAGGATATTATTTTCAGCCAAGCCCAGACTGCTAGTCATGGTCTTAGGCAGCTCGTAGATATAGGTGTTGTCCTTGAGCGGTATCTTGACAATGCCCAGCTCTTTGATATCCCTAGAGACCGTAGCCTGGGTCGCTGTAATCCCAGACTCCCTGAGATGTTCTACGATTTCCTCCTGGGTGCCAATGTCATAGTCACTGACAAACCGTCTAATCTTTTCTAATCTATCCTTCTTATTCATCCTTAAATTCCTTGTGTGCCGCCTCTACAACAGCTGTCATCATAGCTGAATCAAGAGGCTGCGGCTCTATGCTCTTTTCTAAATAGGCCAGAAATTCCACATTGCCCTGACCGCCCTGAATAGGCGAAAAATCCAGTCCCCTGACAGAAAAGCCAGTCTCCATCATAAATGCTGTGACCTTTTCCAGAACTGCCAGATGGACCTTTTTATCCTTGACAATCCCTTTTTTCCCAATCTGCTCACGGCCTGCTTCAAACTGAGGCTTAATCAAGGCGACCACTTGGCCATCCCGAGCCAGAATCTCATGCAGAGCTGGTAAAATCAAACTCAGCGATATAAAGCTGACATCAATACTAGCAAAGCTCGGCTCCTGCTCAAAGTCAGTCCTTTGGGCATAGCGAAAATTATACTGCTCCATGCTAACAACCCGCTCATCCTGTCTGAGCTTCCAAGCCAGCTGATTAGTACCAACATCTACTGCATAGACCAGCTTAGCTCCGTGCTGCAGCATGACATCTGTAAAACCGCCGGTCGAAGCTCCGATATCTAAGGTCACTCGGTCAGTGACCGAAATATCAAACACTTGCAAAGCCTTTTCTAGCTTGAGGCCGCCGCGGCTGACATATCTGAGTTTCTCGCCTTTTAAGCGCAACTCTGTGGCTGTGTCAATCTTTTCACCCGGCTTGTCAAAGCGCTGGCCATTGGCTGCAGCAATAACCAGTCCAGCCATTACACCACGCTTAGCCTGCTCTCTGGTCTCAAAGAGCCCTTGCCTGTAGGCCAGCACATCTACTCTTTCCTTAGCCATTCAATCTCAAACTTTCTATTATCTTTTGAATTTTTCCGCCTGAAAACTCTGTCTTCTCTTCCAAGTCTGACAGAATAAGCACAGCTTCATCAAGGGTCTGATTGAAAAAGTTCTTAGCTCCATCCAGTCCCAGAAAGGCTGGATAAGTCGACTTGGCCGCAGCTAAATCTTTCTGCGGCGTTTTACCCAGCTCTTCAAAGCTGGCCGTCACATCCAAAATATCATCCCGCACTTGAAAGGCCAAGCCCAAGAGCTCTCCAATCCTACGAAGCTTGTCTTGAACAGACTGCTGAGCCTGAACAATCAAACCAGCTGCGACAAAAGGATACGTCAGTAGCTTACCCGTCTTATTGGCATGGATGATTTTTAAATCTTCTAAACTAATTGCTTGGCCTTCGCCTTGCATGTCCAGAACTTGACCCGCAACCATACCAAAGCTCCCCGCTGCCAGAGACAACTCAGAAATCAAGTCCACTTTGACCTGACTAGGCAGCTCGGCCCTTGCCAATAGTCCATAGGGGTCCAAAAAGAGAGAATCACCCGCTAAAATAGCCATATCCTCCCCAAACTTCTTGTGGCTAGTCAGGCGGCCGCGACGATAGTCGTCATCATCCATAGCTGGCAAATCATCATGGATAAGGCTGCCAGTATGAATCAGCTCAAGAGCCGCCGCGACCTGATAGTGAGCCTCAGTCAGCTCTAGGCCAAAGGCTTGAATCAACTCTAATAACAATAAGGGACGAATCCGCTTGCCGCCTGCCTGCACCGAATACAAAATAACTTCTGATAAATCCGACGACACTTGCTGAGACCTATAAAAATCTTCAATCGTCAGACCAATTTTTTCCAGTTTCTCGTTTCTTGTCATTCCATTTCCGTTTCTGTGCCGTCTGCCTGCATGACCTTAACCAAGGTCTTTTCAGCCTTGTCCAGACTAGCCTGGAGTTCCTTTGAAAGCTTCATCCCCTTTTGAAATTCCGCAATCGCCTCTTCCAGTGCTACGTCACCATTTTCCAGCTTTTGGACAATGACTTCCAAGTCTGCTAAGTTTTCTTCAAATTTCTTTTCTTTGGACATGTTTTACCTCTACTTCCAGCTGCCCATCCCGCATAAGCAGGGTCAGCTCATCTTTTTCTTCAATGCCTGCACTTGACTCAACAACCTTTTGATTCTTTTGGACAATAGCATAGCCACGCGCCACGATTCGACTGGTATCCAGCATAAGCAAGGCCTCGGACAATCTCCTGACTTGAGCCAGCTTGTTATCATAAATGACCGCCATGTTGCTGCGCAGCAAACGCTCCAGCTGGGCAGTCTGCTCTTGAAAACGCTGAACGCGACTGAGCGGATTCAATGCTTCCAAACGATGCTGCAAGATTTTGACCCGCTGTTGCTCTTCACTATAATATTCGCGAATTTTTTGCTTCAGTCGCAGGTTGAGCTGGTCTAACTTCTGCAGATGACCATCGTAAAGCCGCTCTGGCTGTCGGAAGATAACCGACTGGGTCAGTTTATTCAGTCTCTCTCGATAATAGCTCAGGCGATTGGACATCGCCCGAGACATGCGGTTTTCCTGCTGCTGCAAATGTCCCAGCAGGTCTAGCTTGGTGACTGGTGTGGCTAGTTCAGCCGCAGCCGTTGGAGTGGCAGCCCTGCGATCTGCTACAAAGTCCGCCAAGGTCGTATCAGTCTCATGGCCGACACTAGAAATAACAGGAATCCGAGACTCAAAAATAGCCCGAACTGTTTCCTCTTCGTTGAAAGCCCAGAGATCTTCGATAGAACCGCCGCCTCGACCAATAATCAGCACATCCAAATCGGACCGCTCATTGGCCAGTTTAATGTGGTCAGCAACCTGAGCTGCAGCCCCATCTCCCTGCACTTTTGTCGGATAAAGTACAATCTCCACTCCCGGAAAGCGACGGCTGACCGTCGTGATAATATCCCGAATGACCGCTCCGCTGGGACTGGTTACAACACCGATTTTCTTAGGAAATTGGGGCAAGACTTGCTTGAATTTATCTTGAAAAAGCCCTTCTTCCCCCAATTTTTTCTTGAGCTGTTCAAACTGGATAGCCAAAGCTCCGATACCATCCGGTTCTGCCTTTTCAATGATAATAGAATAGGAACCACTCGGCTCATAGAGCTGTACCCGGCCAATGACATTGATTTTCATGCCTTCTTCCAGCTCAAAGCCCAACTTCTGGTAGACACCAGACCAAATCGTGACCTGAATGACCGCCTTTTCATCTTTCAATGAGAAATACTGATGATTGGGACGCCGGCGGAAATTGGACACCTGACCAGTCAGATAGACCCGCTCCAAATAAGGATCCCGCTCAAACTTCATCTTCAGATACTTAGTCAAGGTTGAAACCGACAAATACTCTGGCATGTCCTTTTCCTTTCTTGTTTTTCCGTGACCTTTATTATAACAAAAAACTGCATAAAAAACCGATTACAAAGTCTAAAAATTCCCTGAAAGCAAGAAAAAAACTGGGCTTCCACAAAAGAAACCCAGCTGACTTAAAACCCAAGAAAATGTCTACTGACTCATCTCCTTCATCCACCTTGAAATGGCTCTGCTGATTGCCGTTGGCAGGACGACATAAGCTTCCTGACTCAAATCATCTGCGATAAGGGAATGAAGAAGAGTTGCAGCCGCCACTCGCTCAAAGAGGCTGCTTGACTTGAACTGTCCTGCAAATGCGGCAATCATACCAGCCAGCGTATCCCCCATTCCGCCAGTTGCCTGATAAGGTCCGCCTACTGTCAGCTCAAAGACTTGCTCTTGTCCGCTTTGATAGATGGTCGTTCCATGCTTTTTCTGCACGACAATACTGCCCAAAGGCAGCTGATTGACCGCCGCCTGATTGGCTGCCGCTGTCTGATCTGACAAGCTCAAACCCGATAAGCCTTCCCACTCCTTTTGGTGAGGGGTAAAAACTGTTTGGGCTTTTGGAAATGGCAAAGCTCCTTTGCTAAAGAGTGAGATAGCTCCGCCATCCATAATGAGAATCTGCTGCTCTGCCACAATCTGGACTACCTTTTGTAGAATATCTAGACCTAGTTGATTCTCTGCCAAGCCAGGACCAATCAAAACTAGATCTGATTTGACCAGCTGCTCTGTCAATCGGTCTTGCTCCTCTAGGTCAAAGGCCATAGCCTCCGGTAGATGACTATGCAGAGGGGCGATATTTTCTCTATCTGTAGCAACAGTCACCAGACCTGCTCCGCTATTGACCGCCGCTAAAGCTGCCATGATAATGGCGCCCCCATAAGGATAGGTCCCCCCAATCAATAAAAGACGGCCGTAATTGCCCTTGTGACTATCCAAGGGACGTTCCCTAATGACTTTTTTTAAAATATTTTCAGCGTTTTTTGCCATGATATTCTCCTAGACCAACTTCATCCTGCACTGGTCTCAATATGACCAAACCTATCTTCATTATACACCAAAAGGCACCTAAAAAGGTGCCTCGTATCGCAAGAAAGTTATTTTTCCCGGAAATCTGCAAATTTTTGTAAGATTCTTGCTGCGACTGCCTTGGGTAAATTTTCCTGAAAGGCGACCTGCTCATCCGCATAATCGCTCAAGCCTGGGAAATCCCCAACCTGCGCAGCGTAGAGAGAATTCTTAAAGAGCTGGATATCATTTTGATCATTACCAAAAGCCACATAATCCGAACCACAGAGTTCCTTTACAGTTGAAGCTTTATTGGTTTCAGCCGGATTGACATAAAAACATTTCTCATGTTCATGATAGTCTAGACTCAGATTAGGCAAGTTTGCAAAACGAGCCTGTAAATCGTCTAAGAGCTGCTCATGATTCCCCATGTAAATAACAAGCTTAATAGGATGCTGGAGTTCAGTTAGTTCCAGCCGTCTTGCCCGCTTGAGAGGATCTACACTGGCAATAAAAGGAATTTTTTCTAAAATCTGGCCGCTGTAATCAAAAGTATTATCAACGAAAAAAGGCAAATTATAGGTCAAACAAGTATTTAAAATGGCTTGGTAACTTGACTGATGCAGCTGACGCTCAAACATCAGCTGCCCCTTCTGATAAGCTACTCCGCCATTCAGTCCAATCACTATCTGCTGGCTCAGTTCCGGACCCAATAGTCCCAGACAATCCCGATAGGAGCGCGCCGAAGCAAACAGAACTTCATGCCCAAACTGAGGAGCCGTTAGCAGGACCTGCTTAATCTCCTCATCAATCGTCATATAATCAAAGGACAAGGTCCCATCCAAATCAAAAACAAATTTCATGATTCAAGACTCCGTTTAAAGGCCTGGTAGGTCTGCTCCATCAGCATGGTAATGGTCATAGGCCCAACACCTCCAGGTACAGGGGTAATCAGGCTGGCAAGTTCAGACACTTCATCAAATTTAACGTCGCCAATCAGCTTGCCATTTTCATCTCGGTTCATACCGACATCAATGACAACAGCCCCTTCCTTGACAAAGTCCTTGGTCACAAAATGTCCACGTCCAATAGCCACCACCAAAATATCTGCCCGCTTAGCAGTCTTGGCTAGATTGTGGGTCCGCGAATGCGTCAGAGTCACCGTCGCATTCTTAGCCAAAAGCAGCTGAGCCATGGGCTTACCAACAATATTACTCCGCCCGATGACGACCGCTCGCTTGCCTTCCAGTTCAACGCCATATTCATGGAACATTGCCATAATGCCTGCAGGAGTAGCCGGAATCATAACCGGATGGCCGCTCCATAGCTTGCCCATATTAAGCGGATGAAAGCCATCAACATCCTTGTCTGGATCAATGGCCAGCAGTACAGCTTCATCATCAATATGTTCAGGCAAGGGCAGCTGGACCAAAATCCCATGCCAATCAGGATTTTGATTATAAGTTTCAATCAAGTTCAAGAGCTCTTCTTGGCTAGTCTCTTCTGGCAGACGTTCTATCTTACTCCGAAAGCCAGAGGCCAAGGCCGAGCGCTCTTTATTACGCACGTAGATTTGACTGGCTGGATTATTTCCCACCACAATCACTACCAAGCCCGGAACCTGACCTGTCTTTTCTTTGAGGCGAGCCGTTTTTTCGGCTAATTTTTTCTGAAGCTTCTCTGCCAAACCTCTACCGTCAATAATCTGCGCCATGTCATTCTCATTTCTTTTTCATTATCTTTTTCATTATACCAAAAAAATCTGTGCCCAGCCTATAAATTTTTCTTATACAAGGTTATAAGGTAGGGATTCATTGGCAGCTAGTGGTAAAATTTTCAGACATACTAAATCTTTTTCAAAATAAGATAAAAAGGGTAAAAATAAAAAGCAGCTAAGTGCTTTTTAGTAGAGTAATTCATAAATTTCCATTGCAATCAAATCGATGCTGTCGAAAGTATAGGTCTCACGCGCTGCAACGTCACGTAAGGTGAAGACAGAGCCATTTTCTTCGTCGTAACTGTAAGCTACTTCTGCTACAACCACTCCTTCACGCTCAAAATTACGTTTTAAATTTCCGCCATCCTTAGCCATAGCTTCTAAGCGGTTGATAATTCTAACTAAATGTGATTCCATTTTGTTTCTCCTATTTACTTAGTTCCCTCTTATTTTACCATAAATAGCGACTGAAATACCACTAAAAGCCTATTTTTTGTAATTTTTCAAGAATTTGTTTTCATTCTGCTCGGTCTGAGGGAGGATTTTGTAGTAAATTCTTGCAAAGTTCGAGAATACTGATATAATGAAATTATAAAACTTTGACTATTTTTGACCTTTAATTATTTCTATAAATAGCTTGCACACTAAAAGAAAAGAGGTATCTGCATGCTTTGCCAAAATTGTAAAATCAACGAATCTACGATTCACCTTTATACCAACGTAAATGGCCATAAACAGCAGGTGGATTTGTGCCAAAACTGCTACCAAATCATGAAAACAGACCCCGAACATTCCTTGTTCGGCGGAATTGCTAATACCAACAATCACGGAACAGATCCTATTGATGACTTTTTCAACAGCCTCAGCAATTTTCAACAGCCTCAGGAACCAACTACTCCTCCTACCCAATCTGGTGGAGCCTATGGGGGCGGTGGCGGCTACGGTTCAAATCCTAGCAAGGGTGGTCAACCTCAGCCAAGTCCGCAAAAGCCAAAAGGCCTGCTGGAAGAGTTTGGTATCAACGTGACTGAGTTGGCTCGGCGAGGCGAGATTGATCCTGTTATTGGCCGTGATGAAGAAATCGTCCGTGTCATTGAAATCCTCAACCGCCGCACCAAAAACAATCCTGTTCTCATAGGAGAGCCCGGAGTCGGAAAAACAGCCGTGGTGGAAGGCTTGGCCCAGAAAATTGTTGATGGTGATGTGCCTCATAAACTCCAAGGCAAGGAAGTTATCCGCCTAGACGTTGTCAGCTTAGTACAGGGAACTGGTATCCGTGGCCAATTTGAGGAACGGATGCAGAAGCTCATTGATGAGATTCGTTCTCGTCAGGATGTCATTCTCTTTATTGATGAAATCCATGAAATTGTCGGAGCAGGCTCTGCTGGCGATGGCAATATGGACGCTGGGAACATCCTCAAACCAGCTCTGGCTCGCGGAGAACTCCAGATGGTCGGAGCAACCACCCTTAATGAATATCGTATCATCGAGAAAGATGCTGCATTGGAGCGCCGTATGCAGCCCGTTAAGGTAGACGAGCCGACGGTAGAGGAAACGATTACCATCCTCAAAGGAATTCAGAAAAAATACGAAGACTACCATCACGTCAAGTACACGGATGCGGCTATTGAAGCTGCTGCCCTTCTCTCTAACCGCTACATCCAAGATCGCTTCTTGCCAGACAAGGCTATTGACCTTTTGGATGAGGCAGGATCCAAGATGAATCTGACCCTCAACTTTGTTGATCCCAAGGTCATTGACCAACGTCTGATCGAAGCAGAAAACCTCAAGGCTCAGGCAACTCGTGACGAAGATTTCGAGAAAGCAGCTTACTTCCGTGATCAGATTGCCAAGTACAAGGAACTCCAGCAGACAAGTGTGCTAGACAAGGATACTCCGATTATCAGCGAGAAAACGATTGAACACATCGTAGAGCAAAAGACCAATATCCCAGTTGGCGATCTCAAAGAAAAGGAACAGTCTCAGCTGGTCAATCTTGCCAGCGACTTAAAGGCCCATGTCATCGGCCAAGACGATGCTGTGGATAAGATTGCCAAGGCTATCCGCCGCAACCGAGTCGGACTAGGAAGTCCTAATCGCCCAATCGGCAGTTTCCTCTTTGTCGGACCAACTGGTGTCGGTAAGACTGAGCTGTCTAAGCAACTAGCCATTGAGCTCTTTGGCTCGGCTGACAGCATGATTCGCTTTGATATGAGTGAATATATGGAAAAACACAGCGTGGCCAAGCTGGTCGGTGCTCCTCCGGGCTATGTCGGCTATGATGAAGCTGGTCAATTGACTGAGCGCGTCCGCCGTAATCCCTACTCGCTCATTCTGCTGGATGAGGTGGAAAAGGCCCATCCTGATGTTATGCACATGTTCCTACAGGTTCTAGATGATGGCCGCCTGACTGATGGCCAAGGCCGAACTGTCAGCTTCAAGGACACCATTATCATCATGACATCCAATGCTGGAACTGGCAAAGCTGAAGCCAGCGTTGGCTTTGGAGCCGCGCGTGAAGGCCGCACCAATTCCGTCTTGGGTGAATTGGGCAACTTCTTCAGTCCTGAGTTTATGAACCGCTTTGACGGGATTATCGAATTCCAGGCTCTCAGCAAGGACAATCTGCTGCAAATCGTCAACCTTATGCTGGACGATGTCAATCAACGTTTGGCAACCAATGACATTCATCTGGATGTTACGGAGAAGGTCAAGGAAAAATTGGTTGACCTGGGCTACGATCCAAAAATGGGCGCTCGCCCACTGCGCCGTACCATTCAGGAACATATCGAAGATGCTATTACCGACTTCTATCTGGAAAATCCAAGCGAAAAAGAGCTTAAAGCTGTCATGACCAGCAATGGCAAGATTCTCATCAAGTCAGCAAAGAAAACTGAAAGCACAGAGCCCGTTAATTCATCTCAAGAAGAAAAATGAATTTCGACAAAATAGAGCAGAAAACAGTTAGTTTTCTGCTCTATTTCTTTATTTATCCTTCTGAACCTTGTAGCGCAGAATTGTTTTCAGCTTGCTAGGTTCTGTCCGATTCAGATTATTGAGATAGATTTCCCTATGAGTATTTGAAATCCGTGTCAGCTGGTGACTCTGGCAAAAGGCATCCATTTTAGCGAAAGATTGAGGTTCTTCGTCAAAAGGACCCAGATGCAGCATGGCGACACACTCTCCTTCCGTCATTTCTTCAAAACGAATCTCGTCATAGAGAGGATTAGGCTTTTTGACACGGATCTGCTCCAGAGCCTTTTTCACCATCTCTCCAGTGATAAAGTCCGGCTGGCCAATCATAATAGTATAAATCAATTCTTCTTTAATGAGTTCTCCTGCTTGCTCTTGCTGCCAAAGTCCTTCCAAGGGATAGACTGTAAAATCAGTAAATTCTTGCTCGGCTGCTGTCTTTTTGTAGTTCATCTTGATAGCATAGGCTAAACTGTACAGAGCACCAACTCGTTCCGAAAAGTCAGCAGCATTAGGATCGCCCTTGCCGTCAATCATGATAAAAGACTGGGCAGGAACATCTATAAGACAGGGTTTAGAATTGATTTGATATATTTCTCGATTGGCTTTTCTCCATTCATACTTCATGAGATAGCCCTCCTTTCTTTACTACAAACAATATAGCAAAGAAAAGCTGACAACCTCTGTCAGCTTTTATAAATATCGGCAATAGCTTTTAACTTTTCTTTGAATTCTTCCCGTAACCGAGGTGGCTCCATGATTTCAACTCCATCCAAAAAGGATAGCAAGTAGGTATAAAGACTATCGTGATTCGGCAAATGCGTTTGGACATAAAGGCTCCCATCAGTCTCCTCTAGCTCTGCTTCTGAAAACTCCTCGTACACCCGAAAGGCATACTTCCGGTCAAATTTCAAGAGGACTTTTACAGTATCTCCTAGCCACTCCTCGGGGCTAAATTTCTCATCCAAGACTCTCTGCTTAAATCGTTCCTCTAACATCTGACAGTCTCTCATTCTGCTGAGTTTAAAAAAGCGCGGAGCTTGTCTTAAGCGACAAAAGCCAGCAACATACCAGTTTTGGCTTTTAAATACTAACTTCAGCGCTTCTATCTTGCGCTGCTCTCTTTCTCCACGCCCATTCAAATAAGAAAAAGACAAGATTCTTCTTTGCAAGATTGCCTGCTTAATAGTATCAAACAGTTCTTTCTGATCTGCTTTTTTGCGCCAGTCAGTGAAATCCACCTCTAGCCAGGAAGTTGCCTGAACTTGAAACAAGGACTGTAGCTTAGACAGGGTCTCTACTTGCTCGCTATCTGTTAAAATCTGGAAGCCTTGAAGAGCAGCTAATAGCTCATCCCTCTCAGACTCTGAAAACAAGGCCTTGTCTAAGACAAAATCCTTCATCAGAAAAATACCCCCGCCCTTTCCTGGGCTGCAATAGATAGGGATTCCTGCCAAACTCAGCTTGTCCACATCTCGATAGATGGTCCGAATAGATACTTCAAATAGTGAGGCCAATTCGGGAGCTGTTGTGCGACCTTGCTCTAAAAGAAGATATAAGATTTTAAAAAGTCTGCTTTCTGTCATAAAACCACCTCGCTCCTATTATAACAATTTCTCCTATAAATGTTTTACTATTCCCATAAAGAAGAGTTTTTTTAAACGGTCGGAAGAAGGAATTTATTATTTTAAGGGGATTTCTTTCAAGGACTATCATTCTTTTTCTGTCCAATAAACCGAGTAAATTCTTGACAGCTGGTCCTTAGTCCATTATGATAGATAGTAAACTGACTAGAGATTGAGGATATTAGAATGACAAATCCAACCTTTGGTGAAAAGGAAGCAAATGTAGAATATGTGACCCGCTACGGAGTCTATGCCGTTATCCCAGACGAAAAGAAAGAAAAGATTATTTTGGTTCAGGCACCTAACGGGGCTTGGTTTCTGCCCGGTGGAGAGATTGAAGAGGGGGAAAACCATCAGACTGCGCTTGAACGCGAGCTGATGGAAGAACTTGGATTCACGGCCCAGCTTGGACGCTATCTTGGACAAGCTGATGAATATTTTTACTCCCGCCATCGCGACACCCATTTCTACAACCCGGCCTACCTGTATGAGGTCACCTCTTTCCAAGAAGTCCAAAAACCGCTGGAAGATTTCAACCAGCTTGCCTGGTTCCCAGTCGAAGAAGCTATTGAAACACTAAAACGCGGCAGCCATAAATGGGGTATCCAAGCCTGGAAAAATACACTTAAAGCTTAAAGAAATCATTCACAATTCATAGCAAACATGTTATAATAATAGCAGGTATAAAGCAGGAGGAAATCGTATGAAGCTTATTAATACAACAAACAGTCATGCTGACCTTGTCAAAAGCCAATTGGAAAGCACCGATGCGATATTAGTCGAAGTTTATTCTGCTGGAAACAGCGATGTTGTTTTTACACAAGCTCCTCTTCACTATGAAATTTTGATTTCAAACATGCACCGTGCTGTACGCGAACAGGAAATCGAAAAAATCAGAGAATTTTTCTTGAAGAGAAAAATTGATGCAAATACTATTGATAGAGCTGCTATCCGCACGATTTACGCTAATAATCTAATCGAAATTTCCATTCCTGTGAAACAGTAAAAACTAAGGCCATCGCCTTAGTTTTTTTATTGTTTATAGATCATGGTAATGTGAGGTGTCGATTCAAAAATAAAGGGTTGGCCAACTGATTTGAAGCCATACTTTTCATAGAGAGCAGCCACCTGAACCTGAGCCTCTATTTCAATTTCCTTTCCTGGCCATTTCTCAGCACATAATTGCAAGATTTCTCTGATAAGCTGTCCTCCTAAACCCTGTCCTCGTGCTGACTGAGCTGTGACTACTCGACCAAAGACTAAATGCTCTCCCTCTTCAAAGACACGGGCATAAGCATCAATTTCCCCTCGTTCACTAGCATGGTAAACATGCACTGCTTCTAGGTCCTTCTCATCCAGCTCATGATAAATGCGCTCCTGCTCCACCACAAAGGTGTCAATGCGCAATTTTAAGATTTGATAAAATTCTATCGGGGTCAACTCTGTTAATTTTTTCCTAGACCACATACTTGTTTCCTCTATCTTTTTAATGTATAATAAGTGCAAATGCAACTATCAAGGAGTTCCTATGGATTACCGTCAACTTTTCCGGCAAATGGGCTATATTTCTAGACAAGCCATGATGAAAATGAATCAGAAAGCCAGTAACTACGGCCTAGACAATAATTTATTTCTACTGCTCATTCGTATCGTCGAAAATGAAGGTCTCAGCCAGTCACAACTGGCAGAACTGGTGCAGATTGACAAGACTACTCTCAGCCGTTCTATAGGAAAGCTGGAAGATAGAGGCTTGATTATCAAAAAGACCAAAGCTCAAAATAAGAAGTTCAAAGAGCTCTATCCTAGCAGTCAGGCTCTCAAACTCTATGACCAGCTGATTGGCTTTGAAAATACCTACGCCAGTCAGGCTCTGCAGCAACTGACTTCCTCTGAGCTCTTTCAGCTCCAAAACATTTTGGCTAAAATAAGCACTCCTAAGTTATAACTAGTATAACAGACAACAGTTGCAAATGCAACTGTTTGGTTTTTCTAATTTAGTTTTAATTTAACAAATTTTCAAATCAATCTATCTAAAAAATGGCTTACCATTAAAGGGCAAAGCCATTTTTCATTTTGGAAACTTACTTGCTCTCAAAACCTTCTGCAACAGCTTGAGCAAAGTTTTCTTCTAAAATTTCTGCACAGTGGTCACAGACAAGGGCTTGATAGCTGCGCTCTTTAACTGTTGTATCGATGCGACGGCAGCGATCACAGACTTGCCCCTGCGCATGCTCTACAACAAAAGCTACATCTTCAAAGACTAGAGCGCCTTCTGGAGCAGGTCCTTCAGCAATCGTTAATTGTGAAACAATAAGAAGCTGTGCCACATCGCTGTTAACTGCTTCCAGCAAGGTCTTGATGACTTCATTCGGATAGACAGTCAGATGTGCTTCCAACGATTTCCCAATAACCTTCTCATTGCGGGCTTCTTCCAAGGCTTTCTGAGCTTGACTGCGGAAGTCCATAAAGGCAGACCAAGTGTCCAAGATTTCTTCTTGATTTGGGAAAATCTGAGCTTCTGGCAATTCAGATAACTGAACAAATTCTTCCTCTTCATGTTCTAGGTAAGACCAAATCTCTTCTGCTGTGTGAGGCAGGATTGGTGTCAACAGCTTGGTAATCTTGACCAAAATATCATAGAAGACAGTCTGCATCTGACGACGTTCCAATGACTTAGCTGCTTCGATATAGACGACATCTTTGGCAAAGTCCAGATAGAAAGCGGACAAGTCAACAGTCACAAAGTTGACAATCGCTTTATAAATAGTCAGAAACTCAAAATCCGCATAAGCCTTGCGAATAGTCTCTACTAATTGATTGAAGCGGATAGTCATGTACTTATCAACGGAGCGAAGCTCTTCGTAAGCTACAGCATCCTCAACTGGATTAAAGTCAGAGGTATTAGCAATCAAGAAACGAAGTGTATTCCGAATCTTACGGTAGGTTTCAGAAACTTGACCCAAGATATCCATAGAGATGCGAACGTCGTTGCTAGAGTCAACACTGGTTACCCAGAGACGCAAGATTTCCGCACCAAATTGTTTTTCCACGTCACTTGGAGCAATTGTATTTCCAAGGGATTTAGACATCTTTTCGCCCTTACCATCTAAGGCAAATCCTTGTGACAAGATTTGTTTGTAAGGAGCTACGCCATGGTTGGCAACTGATGTGATGAGGGATGAGTTGAACCAACCACGGTATTGGTCTGAACCTTCTAGATAAAGATCAGCTGGGTAAGTTAACTCAGGACGGTTGACCACTACCCCATTCCATGATGAACCTGAGTCAAACCAAACGTCCATGATGTCTGTTTCCTTGGTAAATTCACCGTTTGGAGAACCTGGATGAGTAAAGCCAGTTGGGAGTAAGTCCTTGGCTTCACGCTTCCACCATACGATAGAGCCGTACTCCTCAAAGAGCTGAGCCACATGTTCGATAGTTTCTGCCGTCATGATTGGTGTTCCGTCTTCAGCATAGAAGATTGGCAACGGCACACCCCAAGCCCGCTGACGAGAGATAACCCAGTCACCACGATCACGAATCATGTTGTAGAGACGTACTTTCCCCCATTCAGAATGGAATTTAACCTTTTCAATTTCGTCCAAAATTTCTTGACGGAATTTAGAAACAGATGCAAACCACTGTGGTACTGCCCGCCAGATAATTGGCTTCTTAGTACGCCAGTCAAATGGGTAGGAATGAGAGATTTCTTCCTGAGCAAGGAGCAAGTCCCCAAGCTTTTCAATAACTGTTGGCGCAACTTTGTCATAGAACTGGCCTGCAAAGTCAGGACCAGCATTTTCCATCATGATACCGCGCTCATTAACAGTGACAAATACTTCCAAGCCATTAGCTACACCGACATTATAGTCGTCCTCACCAAAACCAGGCGCTGTATGGACAATACCAGTACCAGAGTCAGTCGTAACGTGGTCACCCAGGATAATAAGTTCATCTACAGCAGTATCCCATGGGTGAACTGTCACGATGTGATTTAATTCTTGACCACGGTAGGTAGCCAAAACTTGAACATCAGCCCATCCAAATTTCTCAGACAGACTATTCAACAATTCTGAAGCAACCACAAACTTACGAGATTCACCAGCTGGCTGAACGACTACGTAATCAATATCTGCTCCAACAGTCAAACCACGAGAAGCTGTAATAGTAAACGGAGTTGTTGTCCATACGACGATGTAAGTATCTGTGTCCAGTACTCCTTTTCCGTCTTTAACGCGGTTAGCATAGTAGAGAGAGGTGGAAACCAAGTCATGGTATTCAATTTCTGCTTCAGCCAAAGCTGACTCAGAAGACCAAGACCAGTAAACGGGCTTAGCACCACGGTAAATGTAGCCTTTCTTAGCCATTTCGCCAAAGACACGGATTTGAGCCGCTTCATAGTCAGGAGTCAAAGTCACATAAGGATTATCCCAGTCACCAGAAACACCCAAACGCTTGAAGTCTTCTTTTTGCTTTTCGACTTGGCTAAGCGCATAGTCCCGACACATGTTGAGGTACTCAACCAAGTCCAGTTCTTTACGCTTAACGCCTTGCTTTGCCAATACTTGCTCAATCGGAAGACCATGCGTATCCCAACCTGGAATGTAAGGTGCATAATAGCCAGCCATAGACTTCGAGCGAACAATGATATCTTTGGAAATCTTATTCATAGCATGCCCGACATGAATGTTGCCGTTAGCATAAGGAGGGCCATCATGCAGGATAAAGTGCGGCTTGCCTTCATTCAGTTCCTGACGGCGTTGGTATAGCTTAGCTTCATCCCATTCCTTCTGCCAAATTGGCTCTTTATTTGGAAGACCAGCCCGCATAGGAAAAGCAGTTTTCCCAAGATTAAGTGTTTCTTTCAGTTTCATTGTATTCCTCTTTATTTTTAAAATTACAAATTAAAAACCGCAAACTTCTCCAAAAAGGACGAAAATTCGCGGTACCACCTTTGTTTAGGCAAGACAATAGCATAATGCTCCTCTTACCCCTCTTTGTCCGTAACGTGGACTGCCGTCTCATCCTACTGATTTCAGACGAAAGTTCTGTAAAATGATAACCCAAGCAAGATGGACTGCAGATCTCTCACCATCATCTGCTCGCTTAAAGTATTTTTGCTTGGCCTGTGTTTTTACAATCTTAGCTTCTTTAAAAATTATAAAATATTTACTGGAACTTTTTGTTCCCCATTTGTATCATCATCGTGATGGTCAGCTTCTGAGTTTTCCTCAGCTGCGTGAGCTTCTATATCTTCATCGCTGAGCGGAGAAAAAGCTTGTGTCGCAGCTAATTCACGGTTAGCAGCTTCAATGCGCTCTTGCAACTCAGCCATTTCTTCTGGAGAAAATTGACGTGTAACATCCACTTCTTCCTCGCGGACAACTGCTTCTTCTCCCAGGACCTCCGATACAACCTCCTTGAAGGCCTCATCGCTGGTTTGCAGATAAGTAGCTGTCGGACGAAGGATTTCTTCCCATTCAGACGAATCCACAATGCTGAGTTGGCTCTCAATGGTTGACTTCAAACGTTGATGGAAGACACGTGTTTTGTTTTTCAGTTCTTCTGTTTCAATGGCTACTTTCTTAGCATTGTCAGCTGCCTGACGCAAAATTTCATCAGCCTTGTACTTAGCTCCATCCAACAAATGCTGCGCATCCTGCTCTGCCTGACGGACAATATTCGTAGACCGCTCGTTAGCAGCCACTTTAACGCGCTCAGCCGTATCCTGAGCAATCAAGACAGACTGGCTGAGAGAGTCTTTCATCTCATCAAAATATGTCAGACGTTCTTCCAGATTACGAATTTTTGCTTCTTTTTCGTGATTTTCACGAACCAAGTCCTCATAATCACGGACAACGATGTCCAGGAATTCATCTACCTCTTCAACATCATAGCCTCTAAACTTGGTTCCAAAGGATTTATCTTTAATTTCTAATGCTGTAAGTGTCATAGTTCCTCCTCATTTACTAGCTAATAATTCAACGGTTAACTTATGTTTTCCATTCTTGGAAAGGCCATTTTCTCTTAAAACCTTAAATCTTCCAAATCGTCTAACGCTAATTAAGTCTTCAAGCCCGACCTGCTGGCTGGGATTGTCATTAACAGCGTAGTTCATTTTCACATGCTTACCAGAAATCAGCTGAGCGGCCTGGCTCCTTGATAACTTAAAGGTACTGGCTACCAACTTGTCCAAGCGAAGACTAGATGCCAAAATTTCTCTGGTGACAGCCTGCTTCTGCTCTTTCAGCAGCTCCGCAAAGGAAACTTCCTTTAGTTTGACAGGCATCTTTGCAATTTTAGAGACATGATCAATAAAATACTGGGCCAGTCTCTTATCTACAAAGAGCTGAGCACGGTCTCCAACTACAAGAATATCGCCAAAGGTCCGTCTTTCAATCCCTAATTGATTGAGCAAGGTCCCCATAATCTGCGAATGACTGATTTTATAAAATTTGCTTGCATAGGAAATTTCCAGCAAGCTCAATTCAAAATCATCCATATTCAGTTGGTAATAAGAAGGCGCCACAAGAACTCTTGCCAGTTCACTTGGAAAAAAATCCGTACTAGCAAAGACTTGCACATCATATTGCTTGCCAATATTCTTCAGGATTAAGACCTGATGGGGATTCAGAAAAGACGTTGTTTCAAAGGCATAGGTATCTTGAACCCGCTGAAGCAGCTCCAGACTCCTATCAATAAACTCTCGATCCTCATGCGAAAAATGTTGATATAAATCTTTCATCATAATAACATTAGTAAGACGCTTATTAAATAAAAGACCACACGATTTAAAAGGTTTAAAGCCAGAATTGCAACCCAAACGGTAAAGTCCAGCCCTGCAAACTGCAAGGGAAGACGGCGGAAAAGTTTTAAATACGGTTCTACAATTCGTGTTAGAAACTCTCCGAATTTGGTTTGATAGGCTCCTGGAAACCAAGATAGAAGTGCATAGACAATCAAGGCAATGCTATAAAGATCGAAAAGATTAGAGATGGCACGAATTACAAAATATAACATATCTCTTATCTACTGCGCTTCATATCAAAGTCGAATTCGCTGATTTCAACATCGTTTGGCAGGCGGATATCTTCCACATTTACCACTACATTAATCGGAGTCAGCAAATACATAGTGCTTGCAACTTTTTTCAAATTTCCAGCCAAGACATAACGCGCACCGTCTAGGTAGTCTAAACAGCGACGAGCCTGTACCTCAGTCATATACTGGAAGTCAATCAGGATGCTTTCATTGGCCAAAAGCAGGTCAACAATTTCAGTCGCTTCCTCATATCTCCTCGGATAACGAACATCAATCGTAATCTTCTCATCCGCATTTGCACGGTGCTGAGCCAATTCCTGCTGACGTGCATGCAGTCTGGTAATATTCTCTGTCGAAGATTTCTGTTGTGGCTGTGGTTTAGGCTGTGGCTTGGCCGCAGCAACCGGACGAGGAGCTGGCTTGCTCTCTCTGACTGGCTTAGACTGAACCAACTCAGGCTTCTGTTTGGCAGGTACTGCTGGTCTACTAACCGTCTTCTCCTGAAGCTCAGTCTCATCTCCATCTTCTGTAAAATAATCTATAAATTTATCAAATCTATCTTTTAATGACATATTTCTTTCCTATTTAAAAAATGCTGTACCAATTCTGACATAGGTCGAGCCATGGGCAATTGCTTCTGGATAATCACGGCTCATTCCCATGCTTAACTCAGAAAAGGGCATATTATTTAACTGTTTCTTTTTTAGTTCTTTTTGTAGTTGCTGAGCCTTTTCAAAAATTTGATTCAGCTCCTCATGACTAGCTTCAAACGGAGCCATAGTCATCAATCCCACAATTTGAATGTTTTCTAATTTTTCAAGCTCAGGCAGGACAAGTTCTAGATCTTCAACCAAAAAGCCATGCTTGCTCTCTTCTTTAGAAATATTCACCTGCAGGAAACATTTAATCACATGTTGGGCTCGTTTGTCAATCTCCTTGGCCAATTTCACAGAATCTAAAGCATGAAAGTAATCAACATAGTTAATCACATCCTTGACTTTTCTCCTCTGCAAACTGCCGATCAGGTGCCAGGTCAGATTCTCATCTTTCAGAGCACGGTACTTTTCTAGAAATTTATCTACCCGATTTTCTCCGATATGCTGAATACCTGTACGGACAAGCTCCTGAGTTGTTTCGCAGTCAACATATTTAGTGACTGCAATGATATTTACCGAATCATTCAAACGCTGGGCTTGCTCCGCCGCCTGAGCGACGGATTGAAAGACCAACTCTTTATTATTCTGCAAATTCATGATCTAGATTAACGATTTCTGAAGAATGGAGGTGTTTCCAACTCATCATCATCTTCATTAGTTTCTGCATAGCGCTCTACGCGGGCTGAGGAACTTGGTTCTGCCTGACGAACAATTGCTTCACGGCGAAGATCCCAATCACCAAAGGCTGAACCTTTAGGTGTATCCGTTCTTTGACGGCTTGGTGCAGGAATATCAACTGTTTCGGTCATATCAAAGTTTCGTTCAAACTGTCCTGAGCGAACTTCGCGATTTGGCTCAACTTGCTGCGGACGGCTTGGGCCAGTAGGCTGCTGTGTCTGACGAATACCGCTGACCTTTTCAACCTTGTCCTGACGTACACCAGTAGCCACAACAGTCACGCGGATTTCATCCTTCATGGACTCATCAATCGCAGTACCGAGCCAGATGTTCACACCATGACCTGCTGCTTGGTTGACAATTTCTGAAGCTTCTTCAGCTTCAATCAAAGTCATATCTAAGCCACCAGTAACATTGACAATCACGTCCTCTGCACCATCAATGGTTGTTTCCAAAAGAGGTGAGTAGATAGCTTTGCGAGCAGCTTCGATAACGCGTTCTTCACCGCTACCAACACCAATTCCCATCAGAGCATTACCCTTGTCTGCCATAACTGTTTTCACGTCGGCAAAGTCAAGGTTAATCAGTCCTGGGCTGGTAATTAAGTCGGTAATCCCTTGGACACCTTGGCGAAGAACATTATCTGCTTCACTAAGAGCTTCAAGGAGCGGAGTCTTCTTATCTACAATTTCAAGCAAGTTGTTATTTGAGATAATCAAGAGTGTGTCTACATGCTCGCGAAGTTCGTTGATTCCTTCTACTGCAAATGTTCCACGCTTACTTCCTTCAAAACCGAAAGGACGTGTAACTACAGCAACAGTCAGAGCACCAACATTTTTTGCGATACGAGCAATCACTGGAGCAGCACCTGTCCCAGATCCACCACCCATACCAGCAGTGATGAAGACCATATCTGCTCCTTGCAGAGCTTCGGTCAGGACTTCTTCGCTTTCTTCAGCAGCCTTACGACCTACTTCAGGCTGACCTCCGGCACCAAGTCCGCGAGTCAGCTTAGGACCGAGCTGAATAACTGTTTCAGCTTTGGCACTGCTAAGAGCTTGAACATCTGTATTTGCTGCGATGAATTCAACACCAGCAACACCTTCATCAATCATTCGGTTGATGGCGTTACCGCCACCTCCACCGACACCAATAACTTTAATTACTGCGCCTTGTGCAGCAGCAGCGTCAAATGAAAATGTCATATTCTCTGTATTCTCCTTAATCAAACATTTTGCCAATTAGGTTGCGCATCCGATCTGTAATACCAGTTTTTGGTTCTTGATTTGGCACATCAGCACTGGCAACTGGAACTTCTTGGACCGGCTCCTCAGGAATCTCATCAGCTGGTTGAGGTTCAAAGCGTGGTACTGACTGAGCAGGACGCTCAAAGGATACAGGTCGATGGCGCAGTTGCTCATCACCATGAACAGCAACCTGAGCTAGCATATCCACATCTGTTAAGTTTCCAGCATACTCTGACAAACTGATAACATGTGCAAAGGCTGGATTGCGAATGCCGATTTGATTTGGCACATAAAGCTTGACATTCACGCCAAACACTTCCTGAGCCAGCTCAACCACTCCTGGAAGAATAGCTGCTCCACCAATAATCACAATGCCGCCTGGCAACTCGAGGAGATGCCTTCTATCCAAATCGCGTTTGATTTGCTCAAAAATATGTTGGATACGAGCAGAAATAATTTCAGCCAGATACTTTTCAGTTACTTCAACCGGCTCAATCTCTCCAATCACTTCTACTTGGAAGGACTCTGTACCAGCTTCAGGAACATAAGCAGATCCATAGTTAAACTTGAGACTTTCAGCCAACTTTTGCGAAGTCTTCAAAACCTTGGAGATGTCCTTGGTTACGTAGTCGCCGCCTTCTTGGTATATATTCGTATATTGAAGTTCTTGACCTCTAACAGAAGCCACTGTAGTTTGGCCGCCGCCCATATCAATAACAGTTGCGCCAAACTCACGTTCCCCTTCGTTCAAAATTGACTTAGTCATTGCCAATGGGGAGATAATAACGTTCTCAAGCTGAACTCCCGCGCGCTCCACTGTCTTGCGGAGGTTGTGGAGAATAGTCCGTGGTCCAGTGTAGAGAAGTCCACGCATTTCTAAGCGAATCCCCATCATACCACGTGGGTCACGAATTCCTTGGAAACCATCCACTACAAACTCTTCTGGGATGAAAGTAATCACTTCGCGGTCAGGAGTCATACTCTTAGTCAGAGCAGATCTAACAACATTCTCTACATCTGTATCTGTGATTTCCTTAGAATCACTAGTCACAGGAATCATACCCTGAGTAGGCTCAATCTGTAAGAGATTAGCCGGAAGTCCGACATTAACTAAACCAATTGAAATGCCTGCCTTTTCTTCTGCTTGAGAAATAGCTGTCTTAATGGCAGCAGCAGCAGCCTCAATATCAACAATAATTCCATCTTTAACGCCAGCGCTTTTTGCGTTGCTGACTCCAATAACATTCATTTCATCGTTGATGTGCTCTGCCACCAACACTTTAATTGAGCTAGTTCCTATATCTAATCCAGTAAAAAAGCCGTCTCTAGCCATTACACCAGTCCTCTCTATCTTCCATGTTTCCGGTCTATACTAATAACGCTAAAAATTAGAGTTATCCAAGCTTTATTATAACATAAAGAAAATGAAAATGTGCAGTTTTTCTACATATAATTTAGCGATTTTCGTTATTTACCGGGTTTTCTGTCGAATTTTGCGGCTCTGCAGGTTCTTCTTCCGGACTTTCTGTCACCTGCTCAGCCGCTTGTTCTGTTGGCCGTCCCGTCGGTTCCTCTTCTGTTTTTTGCTTTTCTTCGTCAGAAGAAGACGACTCGTTTTGAGCTCCTTCAACATAACTAAAAATCCCTGCTTCCATATCTACAACACTAGGTACACCCTCTTCCAGCTGCGATTGGATTCCCTTGTAATATGGCAGTTTTTTGGCAATATGCGAAATTGGTACCAAAATTTTATTGCCATCATGCATGGTCAGCGTAACCAAGTCCGGTGTCACCTTGCTTGGAGTCAGCTGAACTGTCTTAATATTTTTCTTAACCGAAGCCGGTACCTTTTCAATTTGAAGGGCAAATTCCTTAATCAATTTTTTATCTGAAAACTCTATCGAAATATGGGTTTCTGGCAAAGAATCTGCAGCAGTCGGGTCCGAAATAACCTGCCCATTTGTCAGAATAGGATAATACTGACCACCCTCATGCAGATAGGCCAGAACTCCGTACTCCTTGACCTTTACCTGAAAAGTAATCGGAAACTGATAAGCCATCTCCAGATTGTTAATCCAAGGACTAGATGCTTTCATATTGCGGATATGATTACCGCCATTGATAAAGGTTGTTAAAGTATAGTCCTTCTCATCAATCTTACTGCTTTTGAGCAGGTCTTCCTGACTGACCATTTGATTCCCTGAAAATTTGATTGTCTTCATGGTTGCTAGTGGCGTCAAAAAATAAACTGACAGGAGAAAAATCAAGCCACTGCCTAGCAAAACCGGCAGCGCTCGATAAATATGAATCCTCGAGATATGAACCTTGGCAGCTTCTTTTTCTGCCTTTTTCTGAAGTTTCTCCAGTTTTTTGCGCTCTTTCTCGCTCAATTCAGTCTCTAGCTCAGCTTCAGTTGAGTCTTCTTCCAAATATTCTGTTTCTTCCTCTTCATAAGATGAGTCATCTTCTTCCGTCTCTTCAGCTATTTCTCCGCCTTCGATTGAGTCTTCAGCTTCAGCTTCTTTTGCTTCCTCTTCTTCCAGCTCCTTTTGTTTGCTGGCCTCTTCCTGAGCCTTCTTTTCAAGATATTCTTTGTTGCGTTTCTGCCATTCAGAGAGGGGCTCACTTACCTCTTCCTTTGGCTCATCGTGGTTTTTCTTGCTCATTTCTTTCCTTTGTCAATATCCGCCTTCAATAAAGCATAAAATTCATCTACAGACTTGATTTCCTGAGAATTTTTCATAGCTTGATGATAAGAAGCTTGGTTAGCCAAAAGGTCATCAAGGGCTGTCTGTAAATTGCTCATATCCAGCTGTTCCTCTGCCAATTGCTTGGCATATCCCTTTTTCACAAAATAATCGGCATTTTCAATCTGATCGCCGCGGCTGGCTTCGCGTCCCAGAGGAACGATAATATGCAGCTTGGCCATGGCCAAGAGCTCAAAGATTGTATTGGAACCGCCGCGTGTCACCACTACATCTGCCAAGTCCATCAAAGGCTGGTAGAGGTTGGTTACATAGGCTCTGCGAAAGAGACGGTCAGACAGAACATCCAAACTCTCATCACCAGTCAGATTGATGATATTATAACGCTCGGTCAGCGCAGCTTGATTTTTGCTGACAAAGTCATTAAAGACCTTAGCACCAGCAGAACCACCGACAAAAAGCAGGGTGGGCAGCTCTTTATCAAAATACTGACGGATTTCTTCTAACTCCTGCGGTAGGACTGACTCTTGACTGCCGACCTTGGTTACAGCTCCGACATGCTCAATCTTGGTCAGACTGGAACTTTGCTCAAAGGTCGCATACATCTTGGTCGCACACTTATAAGCAATTTTATTGGCCAAGCCAATGGATAGATCTGATTCATGAACATAGACGGGCACTCCGGAGAGTCGTGCTGCAATCACGGGCGGAACGGATACAAAGCCTCCCTTAGAAAAGAGCGCCTGCGGCCGCACCTTGAGCATGATGCCCAGCGACTGGAAAATCCCCCAGACGACCTTAAAGCCATCCAACAGATTCTGCCAAGAAAAGTAGCGGCGAAGCTTACCCGTAGCTACCGAATGGAAGGTCACGTCCAATCCTGACTTATGGATTTCCTGATACTCAATACCATGCTTATCACCAATATAGTGGACCTGCCAGCCTTCTTTGATAAATTTCGGAATCAGGAGAAGGTTGAGAGTTACATGCCCAACCGTTCCTCCGCCTGTAAATACAATCTTTTTCATTTTAACCTTTTAATTCTTCAAATGCAGCGAGAAACTCATCGCCACGGACTTCAAAATTACTATACATATCCCAGCTGGCATTGGCAGGACTAAGCAAGACAATGTCTCCTGGCTCCGCTTGAGCAAAGGCCTTATGAGCCGCATCCCGGACATCAGTCGCATCCAGATAAGAAACACCAGCCTGATCAGCCGCCCTCTTTACACGCGCAGCTGATTGTCCTAAGATAACCATTTTCTTAAGACCTTTGAGGTCAGGCACTAACTCGTCAAATTCATTGCCACGATCCAAGCCACCTGCAATCAGAATCACCTTGCTATTGTCAAAACCAGATAGGGCTTTCTGGGTTGCCAAGATATTGGTAGACTTGCTGTCATTGTAAAAGGCAACCTCATTGACCTGCCCCACATACTGGAGGCGGTGCTTAACACCACCAAAAGCAGACAAGACTTCTTTGATCGTCTGATTGTCAATGCCACGCAGCTTGGCCACAGCAATCGTAGCCAGAGCATTTTCGACATTATGACTGCCAGGAACGCCGATTTCAGCCGCCTGCATAATCGCTTCTCCACGGAAGGTCAAGACATCACCCTCTAAATAGGCACCATCCACCTTTTCAGTCGTTGAAAAAGGCACAACAGCTGCCTGAGTTTGGCTAGCCATTTCCTTGGCCCAGTCCTGATTGAAATTCAAAACCAGATAATCATCAGCTGTCATGTTTTTCTGGATATTCCACTTGGCTGCTGCATATTCCTCAACAGATCCGTGATAATCCAAATGAGTCGGCATGAGGTTGGTAATAACAGCTATTTGTGGATGAAAAGCCTCAATCCCCATCAATTGGAAAGAAGACAATTCCATGACCAGCGTATCTTTGCTGCTGGCTGTTTGGGCTACCTGACTAGCAGGAAAGCCAATATTACCAGACAACAAACCGTTTTGACCGCCAGCCGTCAAGACTTGCGCAATCATGGTTGTGGTCGTCGTCTTACCATTTGAACCCGTAATACCAATAATCGGTGCTTCTGAAATTAGATAAGCCAACTCTACTTCAGTGATAACAGGAATCTTCTTTTCAAGAGCTCGAACGACCATGGCATTGTCATAAGGAATACCCGGATTTTTCACCATCAATTCAAAGTCTTCGTCCAATAACTCCAAAGGATGGCCTCCTGTCACCACTTTTATACCTTCTTCTAGCAAGGATTGAGCAGCAGGATTTTCCTCGAAAGGTTTACCGTCGTTAACTGTCACGATAGCTCCTAATTTATCTAAAAGGCGAGCAGCTGACTCACCCGACTTGGCCAATCCTAGGACCAAGACCTTCTTATTGGCAAAATTTGCTATATTTTTCATAAGCAACCTCTTCCATTCATACTTCATTCTATTTTACCTTTTTTTTTGAAAATAAAAAAGACATAGGAGTCTTTTATTTTCGACTGTAAGCAAGTTTTGAAAAAAATGATATGTTTTCATCTATTTGAAATATTTTGTAACATAAACCTATTGTTTTTGTAAAGAAAAAGAGCAAAAACTCAAAAAGTCTGTCCGACTTTCTAAGTTTTTGCTCATTTATTATTCTTCATCAAAATTCTTTTTTGATTTCTTTGGCGGCTTTAGACGGTTAATGTCCCGCAAAGCCAAGACGGTCACTACGGATAGGCCGAAACCTACAAAATATTCAGCTGGCAACTGGAAAATTTTAAAAATGCCTAAGCCAAATAAGATAATTAAGGCTACAATCAGTAGCACCATAGTCACTGCATTAACAGTCCCTTTAATACTGGATGGAACAGCAAAAATGTAGAAAAAGAGGATTAAAATCCCAATGATAAGATAAACCATCTTGCTGCTCCTTTCCCTTTTGCTTATTCAGCTGCAGCTGATTTTTTCTTTTTATTGGCTTTTTCGCGTTCTTGTTTGTTCAAAATTTGCTTACGCAGACGAATAGATTCTGGCGTTACTTCCATGTACTCATCGTCGTTCAAGAATTCCAAAGATTCCTCCAAGGTCAAGATACGAGGTGTCTTGATAACTGCTGTCTGGTCCTTGGTTGCAGAACGAACGTTAGTCATCTGTTTAGCTTTGGTGATATTAACAGTCAAGTCATTTTCACGAGAGTTTTCACCGATGATCATTCCTTCGTAAACCTCAGTACCTGGGTTGACAAAAATAGTTCCGCGCTCTTCGATAGACATGATAGAGTAGGTCGTTGCCTTACCAGCATCGATGGAAACAAGCGCACCACGGTGACGTCCACCAATTTCACCTGGAATCAATGGCAAGTATTGGTCGAAGGTATGGTTCATGATACCGTAACCACGAGTCATGGATAAGAACTCAGTTGAGTAACCAATCAAACCACGCGCTGGAACGAGGAAGACCAAACGAGTTTGACCATTACCAGTTGAAATCATATCCAACATTTCGCCCTTACGTTCAGAAAGGCTTTGGATAACAGATCCTTGGTATTCTTCTGGAGTATCAATTTGGACACGCTCAAATGGCTCGCACTTAACGCCATCGATTTCTTTCACGATAACTTCTGGACGAGATACTTGCAGCTCATATCCCTCACGACGCATGGTTTCGATTAGGATTGACAAGTGTAATTCGCCACGACCTGAAACTGTCCACTTGTCTGGTGAATCTGTTGGGTCAACACGAAGGGATACGTCTGTTTGCAGTTCGGCCTGCAAGCGTTCTTCAACCTTACGAGAAGTTACCCATTTCCCTTCGCGGCCAGCAAATGGTGAGTTGTTTACCAAGAAGGTCATTTGAAGCGTTGGCTCATCGATGTGAAGGATTGGAAGAGGCTCAATGGCATCTGTCGGTGTAATCGTCTCACCGACAAAGATATCTTCCATGCCTGATACCGCAATCAAGTCACCCGCTTTGGCTTCTTGGATTTCACGACGTTCCAAGCCAAAGAAACCAAAGAGTTTTGTGACACGGAAGTTCTTCGTTGTACCGTCTAGTTTAGACAGAGTAACTTGGTCCCCAACCTTAACAGTCCCTCGGAAGACACGTCCGATACCGATACGGCCAACGAAGTCATTGTAGTCCAAGAGTGAGACTTGAAACTGCAAAGGCTCATCTGAGTTGTCCACTGGCGCTGGGATATGGTCGATGATAGTATCAAAGATTGGTGCCATTGTTTTTTCTTGATCAGCTGGATCATCAGAAAGTGAAGATGTTCCGTTGATAGCTGAAGCATAAACAACTGGGAAATCAAGCTGGTCATCATCTGCACCAAGCTCAATGAAGAGTTCCAATACTTCGTCCACTACTTCTGCTGGACGAGCTGATGGTTTGTCAATTTTGTTGACAACAACGATTGGGACAAGATTCTGTTCAAGGGCTTTTTTCAATACGAAACGAGTTTGTGGCATGGTTCCTTCGTAGGCATCTACCACCAAAACAACACCGTCAACCATTTTCATGATACGCTCAACTTCTCCACCAAAGTCCGCGTGTCCTGGTGTATCCATGATGTTGATACGAGTCCCGTTGTAAGCAACGGCTGTATTTTTAGCAAGGATCGTAATACCGCGCTCTTTTTCGATATCGTTTGAGTCCATAGCACGCTCTGCCAACTCTGTACGAGCATCAAGAGTTTCAGACTGCTTCAATAATTCGTCAACGAGGGTTGTTTTCCCATGGTCAACGTGGGCGATAATCGCAATGTTACGGATATCTTCTCTTAATTTTGTCATGATTTCCTCTGAATTTTTAAATTTTATTTCTAACTGAACAATTATACCACAGACGCAGGCAAAAAACACGGCTTTGATAAGTGTAAATGTTTTCATTAAAAAATATGGGAGCTGCATGAGTATTTGCATTTCCCATCCTGAAAATTTATGATATGATTTAGAAAAAAACAAGGAAAACAGATGCGCCTCGACCAACTGCTGGCTGCCAATCATATCAGCCGAAAAAAGATGAAACAAAACCTTTTACAAAGACAGATTTTAGTGGATGGTAAACCCGCCTGCAAACTCAGCCAAAATGTTGATACCGGCTTACAGCAGATTACTTTTCAAGGAAAGCAGGTCAGCTGCCCTGCCCACCGTTACTACATGCTGAATAAACCCGCAGGTGCAGTCACTGCCAATCGCGACGCTGAAAAATTGACCGTTCTGGATTTGCTGGATAAGGAGATAGAGAAAGAAAATCTTTACTCTATTGGACGGCTGGATAGAGATACTGAGGGGCTTCTTCTGATTACCGATAATGGCCCTCTGGGATTTCAGCTGCTGCACCCTCAATACCACGTTGAAAAAACTTACTATGTAGAAGTCAATGGACCTTTAACTCCTAACGACAGTTCTTCCTTTCAAGAGGGCATTCGTTTTTTAGACGGTACCATCTGTCAGCCCGCCCAGCTCTCTATCCTCTCCAGCAGCTCCAGTCTGAGCCGTGCTACCGTCAAGATTTCTGAGGGGAAATTCCACCAGATTAAAAAGATGTTTCTGGCAGTTGGTGTCAAGGTCATTTATCTCAAGCGGATTCAATTCGGAGATTTTACATTAGACCCAGATCTAGCAAAAGGCGATTACCGTGCTTTGAACCAAGAAGAATTAGAGATCATTAAAGAATATTTAGAGAAAAGTCGGTAAAACAAAAAAGCTTTAAATAATAAAGCTTTTTTGTTAGTAGCCTGCTCCATTCATAAGTACCATAACATTTAGAATCCAAACAATTACGGAAATTACAATCCCTACGATACCCAGAATTTTTTCTGTTTTATAGTCTAATTTAGACTCTTTTTGGTGTGAATTAGCCAACACCAAACCGATAATACCCAAAATAAGACCTACCAATGGAATGAAAAAACCAAAGATGATAGATAGGATACCTAAAACAAGTGAAGATTTTTTCTTTTCTTGCATGTTCTAAAAACTCCTTAAAATTAATATTAATTTATTATAACATAAGAAACTGGCTTTGTATATATAATGCGACAAATTTTTGATTTATGTTAACTAGCCTTCACCTTGCCATTCCAAGAATCCAACCCATAAGAAAGAATATAGATTTCTTTAAATCCTTGTTTTTTCAGATACAGAGCCGCATTGGTTACGCGCTGACCACGACTATTTTCATAGAGGAGAACAGCCTTGTCCTTGCGAAGTGCACCGACACTTTCCTTGAGCTGCTGAGATGGAATATTGCGAGCGCCTAAGATATGCTTCCGGTGAAAATCAGATGGATCCCGCAGATCAACCAACTGCCCTTGGCGAATCAAGTCTTCAAATTCTCCGTTATCCACGATTTTTGCCGCCTGACGAAGGCGTAGATAATTAAAGCCCATCCAGCCAATTATTCCCAAAAGTACCGCCCACAAAATCCAAATTGTCATCTCAAGTCTCCTTTTTCTTTTCTAAATATTCTAACTCTAAGCGATGTTCTCGGCGCAAGACTGCCTCTGCCTCAAAATAAGCTAGCTTATCCATTAGACCAGCATCATAAATTCTCTTCAGCTCGATTTTCATCATCTCAATATCGTAAAGGCGCTTGCCCATATAGATAATGATTCCGAAACTTTTAAGAAATTGCTGAACATCATACAGGGTTTTCATGAGCTATATTTTATCAGATTTTCCAGCGCTTTTCAAGATGAAAAAACAGAAAGGAAAGCCTGTTCCCTTTCTGCTTCGCATGGATCATTTTTATAAACCTGGTGCTTGACCAATTTCAGCTGTCAGCATCCAGATAGTCTTTTCAAGGTCTGCCTTGGCACCGACAAAGATATCATTGGTTACATCGTCCCCTTCTTCGTCTGTTACATCCAAAGCTTCTTGGTAAAGCCCTGTCAGATAACGGAAAATCTCAATCACACGCGCCAGGCTTTCTTCTACATCCTTGCTGAATTCACCAGCTTTTTCTTCAATATTGCTGTGTTGGATAAACTCGGTCAACGTAGAATAAGGCTTGCCTCCTAGTGTAATCAAGCGCTCGCTGACTTCATCCAAAGTTGTATCCAAAGTTTCCATGTATTCATCCATTTTTGGATGCCAAACCATGAAGCCTGCGCCACGCATATACCAGTGAACTTGGTGAAGAGCGATATGAGCTGTATAAAGATCTGCCACAACTTGATTAAGAATAGCCTTAGTCTTTGGCAAAGCCTTTTGATTGCTGAAAGTTGCTACGTCAGTTGCGGCACCATTTTTTACTTGTGTCATTGTATTTACCTCGTTTTTATTTATAATGATTCTAATCTTTTTAGATTATGGTTTAATTATAATGCTTCTAAATAAGAAAGTCAAGACAAAAGATTCAAAAAAAGACTTTATTAGAAAAGTTGCAAAATTTCAGAATTTTTCTGTTTAAAATTACGAATAAATAAGTATGATTCATCTATACTTTTTTCTTATTGGCACTGTCTTTGCCTCATTCCTAGGCTTGGTCATCGACCGCTTCCCAGAGCGGTCTATCATCACTCCCGCTAGCCATTGCAATGCCTGCGGGAAAAGATTGGCACCGCGTGATTTGATTCCTATTTTTTCTCAAGTCATGAACCGTCTTCGTTGCCGCTTCTGTGGAGACAAGATTCCCTTACGCTATTTATTTTTTGAATGTCTCTTGGGCGGTCTTTCTCTAGCAACTTCGCTTGGCACGATTTCCATCAGTCAACTCCTACTATTCACCATGGGCTTGACCCTGGCCATCTACGATCAAAGAGAGCAGCAATATCCCCTGATGGTCTGGCTGATTTTTCAGCTTTTGCTGCTGATGACAGCAGGCGTCAACCTTCTCATGCTCTTCTTTTTAGCCTTAGGACTTCTAGCCTTCTTTTATAATCTTCGTATTGGAGCTGGTGACTTTCTCTTTCTGGCGTCTTGCTCAGCCATTTTCAGCCTGACGGAGACTCTCATCCTGATCCAAATCGCTAGTTTCTCTGGCCTCGCCTGTTTCTGCTTTAAAAAGAAAAAAGACAGGCTGGCATTTGTACCCTGTCTTTTGTTTGGTGTTGTAGTTCTTATTTCTTATAAGCTGCTGCTGCTTGAATAAAGCCTGCTATACTGGCGTCCTTTTCATGAAGAGCTTTGACAATCTTAGATCCGACAATGACTCCATCTGAGACTTGATTGAAGCGATCAACATCCTCTAAAGTTGAAACGCCAAAACCTGTCAGCACTGGAATCTCAGCAATATCATGGAGCTTGCTCAAATGCTGGTCCAAATCATTGCGGTAGCTTCCGCTCTTACCTGTCACACCGTTGATGGCTACAGCATAGATAAAACCTTCAGCTTCCTTGATCAGCTCCTGCTGACGTTCTAGTCCAGTCGTCAGGCTCACTAAAGGAATAAGAGCAAGATCTGAATCTTCCAGTAAAGGCAAGATGAAATTTCTGTGCTCGTAGGGCAAATCCGGAATGATCAATCCTTTAACCGGCGTCGTAGCCAAGTCCTTGACGAAATCTTTGAGACCGTACTGGAAAATAGGATTGAAGTAGGTCATGATAATGAGAGGAAGCTGAGTGTCCAAATTCTGCAAGCTTGCGATTAAAGACTTAGCCGAAGTATGGTGACCCAGGCTTCTCAGACCGGCTTCTTCAATAACTGGCCCATCTGCAACAGGGTCTGAAAAAGGCAGACCGATTTCAATAGCTGACACACCCAAGTTTTCCAAAAATGAGATGGTTTCTGGTAATCCTGCCAAACCTTTCTCGTGATCACCAGCCATGATATATGGAAGGAAAATTCCCTTGCCTTCTCTTTTGATGGTTTCTAAATGCTGAGTGAGTGTTTTAGTCATGGGCACCTCCTTTTTGAGCCGCTTCACTTTCCAAGCGTTCCTTTACCTGAACGACATCCTTGTCACCACGACCGGATAGGCAGACGATCATTGATTTATCTGGTCCCAACTCCTTAGCCAACTTAACTGCGTAAGCAATAGCGTGACTAGACTCTAGAGCAGGAATAATCCCTTCAATACGAGACAGAAGTTGGAAGGCTTCCAAGGCTTCTTCATCTGTGACTGGGACATAAGTCGCGCGCTGAATAGCATTAAAATGAGAATGTTCGGGACCGATGCCCGGATAGTCCAGCCCAGCAGAGATAGAGAAAGCTTCCAGAATCTGCCCTTGCTCATCCTGCAAGACATCCATCAAGGCACCGTGTAAAACACCCGGCCGGCCCTTGGTTAAGGTCGCAGCATGTTCATCTGTATCGATGCCTCGCCCAGCTGCTTCTGTTCCATACATAGCCACTGAGCTATCGTCTACAAAGGGATAAAAGAGTCCAATAGCATTAGAACCACCGCCAACACAGGCGACTAAAGCATCTGGTAATGCCCCTGCATTTTGCTCAGCAAACTGGCGCTTGGCCTCACGCCCAATCACACTCTGATAGTCACGGACAATCTCTGGGAAAGGATGGGGTCCTAAAGCTGAGCCCATAATATAGTGAGTATCATCAACCTGAGCCACCCAAGCTCGCAAGGCGGCATTGACTGCATCCTTGAGGACTCGAGAGCCATCGGTCACAGACTCTACCTTGGCTCCCAGAAGTTCCATCCGAAAGACATTGAGGGCTTGGCGCTTGACATCTTCTTCGCCCATGTAGATAGTACAGTCCATGTTGAAAAGGGCTGCAGCAGTGGCTGTAGCTACTCCATGCTGACCCGCACCAGTCTCCGCAATGATTTTCTTCTTGCCCATTCGCTTGGCTAATAGAACCTGACCTAGGGCATTATTGATTTTATGTGCCCCGGTATGGTTGAGGTCTTCCCGCTTCAGATAAATCTTAGCACCGCCAGCATAGGCTGTCAGATTTTTAGCAAAATAGAGAGGATTTTCTCGCCCTACATACTGCTTCAGCAACTCGTCCAGCTCAGCCTGAAAGGCTGGGTCTTTTTTACTCTCACGGTAGGCTTTATCCAGCTCCAAAACTGCTGTCATCAGCGTTTCAGGAACAAAGCGCCCACCAAACTCACCGTAAAATCCTTCTTGATTGGGTTGATTATATGCCATGTTTCACTCTTTCTATAAATTCTTTTATTTTCTCTAAGTCCTTCTGGCCGTCAGTTTCGACCCCGCTTGAGACATCAACTGCGTAAGGGGCAAAGTGCTGAATCGCTTCTCGGACATTTCCTGCATTCAAACCACCGGCAATAAAGAAGGGCTGGTGGATTTGATTCTTGTCAAAAGATTGCCAATCAAAGGTCTGACCACTACCAGCAAGAGGTGCATCAAAGAGCAGGTAGTCCGCTTGTTGGCTGACATCTTTTAACGCTCCCTTGACCTGATAAGCTCGAATAACCGGCCGGCCAATCTCAGTCAGAAGATCTTCATTAAAATCGCCATGAATCTGCACCAAATCGAGATTTGCCACTGAAATAGCTTCCTGTAGCTCTGCCAAGCTCGGAGAGACGAAAACTCCTACCTTTCGGACAGCAGGCGGCACCAAGACAGCTAGCTTCTGAGCTTGCTCCAAACTGACCCTCCGACGGCTCTCAGCAAAGACAAAGCCAATGTAATCTGCACCAGCCTGGCATGCTGTTTCCACAGCGCTAGCCGTTGATAAGCCGCAAATCTTAACCTTTGTCAATTTTCAGCTCCTTAATTTTTTCTGCCACATCCTCTGCCTGCATCAGGGCTGTTCCGACTAGAACCGCATGGAAATAAGGAGCTACTAGCTCAGCATCTTCCTTGCTGAAAATCGCTGACTCTGATACGTAAACCCTGTCATCTTTGAAATGGGCAGATAGCTGAAGACTTGTATTGATATCTGTCTCAAAAGTGACTAGATTGCGGTTATTGACACCGATAATCCGAGCTCCTATTCTATGGGCAGTTTCCAGCTCCGCCAGATTATGAGTTTCGACCAGAACTTCCAGGCCTAAACCTGCCGCAAAATCATAAAGTTCTTGCAGCCGCTTTTCAGACAAGGCAGCCACAATCAGAAGAATAACTGTCGCTCCGGCATTGCGGGCACGAACAATCTGCTTTTCATCAATAATAAAGTCCTTATTGAGGGTCGGAATGGTCACTTGACTGGAAATCTCTCTCAGGTAATCCAGATGTCCTTTGAAGAAAATCTCATCTGTCAAAACCGAAATCATAGCTGCACCGCATCGTTCATAGGTGCGAGCCTGCTCAACAATATCCACACCGAGATTAATATCTCCCAGACTTGGACTGGCTTTTTTGACCTCAGCAATTAACTGCAGCTCTTGAGGATGGTTTTTAAGATATTCATAGAGGGAATAGGTCGAGCGCAGAGGTTGCAGCTCTTCATAGGACATAGCAGCCACTTCCTGCTCTTTTTGCTTTAGAATGGTCGGGAGAAATTCTTTGCTCATTTTTGATACTCCTGTAGTTGCTTGAGTTTTTCAGAGGCTGCGCCGCTGGCGATCACTTGGCGGGCCAAAGCTATTCCTGCTTCTATATTGTCTGATTTTCCATTAGCGTAGAAACCCATTCCCGCATTCAGAACTGTCGTTTCTAGATAGGGGCTGGCTTGATTTTGCAGGACAGATAGCAGAATTTCTGCATTTTCCTTGGCATTGCCTCCACGAATCGCTTCAAGAGGTATCTCTTTCATGCCAATATCTGACGGCAGAAAGCTGTGCAGGCTGATTTGCCCATCTGCCAGCAGAGCATACTGGGTACGACCATGAAGACCCGCCTCGTCAAGACCATCCGGCCCCGACACGACTACTGCACGTTTGCGGCCCATATTTTTCAAGACCTCTGCTGTGCTCTCTAGCATATCCGGCCGGCTGGTTCCCAAAAGCTGAGTTTCTAGACTCATGGGATGGATGAGCGGACCGGTTAGATTCATGATAGTGGGAATGCCGAGACTAAGGCGGGCTGGCATGATATATTTCATTGCTGGGTGCATATTCTTTGCAAAGAGAAAGACGATACCTGTCTGCTCAAAAACCTTGCCCAAGCTAGCAGCATCCAAGTCTAGATTGATACCCAGAGCTTCTAAGACATCAGCTGAGCCTGACTTAGAAGAAATGGAGCGATTGCCGTGCTTAGCCATCTTAATCCCGCCACCTGCCAGTACAAAAGCTGCCGTAGTCGAAATATTGAAGCTGAAAGACTTGTCTCCGCCGGTACCGCAATTGTCCATGGCAGTGCGAATAGTGGTCGGAATCTGCTTAGCATGGCCTCGCATTACCTGAGCTAAAGCAGTTCGTTCCTCAATCGTCTCCCCCTTCATCTTAAGCCCCAGCAAGAAAGCTACAATTTGAGACTCTGTCACCCGTCCAGTGACAATACGCTCAATCACATCTGTCATCTCAGCGCTGCTTAAATCCTTAAAATCAGCTAGTTTTGCAATTATCTCTTTCATACATACTCCTTTATTTTACTAAATCGATGAAATTCTTGATAGACGACAAGCCGTCCGGCGTGCCAATACTTTCTGGATGATACTGAAAACCATAAATAGGCAGACTCCTGTGCTGGATAGCCATGATCGAGTTATCATCAGCCGCCCGAGCCGTCACTTCAAAGTCCTCCGGCATCTCTTCGATTAAAATCGAATGATAGCGCATGACTGGTTGCTCATCCTCTAGACCCTCATAGATAGGAGAATTCCCCTCAAAGCGCAGAATACTTTGCTTGCCGTGCATGACTTTAGGAGCCAAACCTAGCTTGCCGCCAAATACTTCTGCAATGGCTTGGTGCCCCAAGCAAATCCCCAAAATCGGCTTTTTACCAGTAAAATCGCGGATAAGCTCTTCCATCCGTCCTGCATCTGCTGGCCAGCCTGGACCTGGAGACAGAACCAAAGCATCTGCTTCTTCTGCCGCTTGATAAAGACCTGCATCATCATTTCGCAAGACCCTAACTTCTGCAAAATTGCCGATATATTGGGCTAGATTGTAAGTAAAAGAATCATAATTATCAATCAATAAAATCATTGCATCTCTCCTATCTTGGTCATTGATTTGGCCTTATTGATGGTTTCTTGGTATTCATTAGCAGGGATCGAGTCATAAACAATACCCGCTCCAGCTTGAACGTAAGCTCTGCCATTTTTCAAAATCATGGTCCGAATAGCGATGGCAAAATCCATATCACCTGTCGCAGACAGATAGCCGATAGCCCCCGCATAAACGCCACGTTTTTCCTGCTCCAACTCATAAATTCGCTTCATGGCTCGAATCTTAGGCGCACCCGAGACGGTGCCGGCCGGCAGGGTTGACTTGAGCGCATCCATAGCTGTCAGTTGAGGCAGAAGCTGACCACGGACCACACTGGTCAGGTGCATGACATAGCGGAAATACTCTACCTCCATGTACTTAGTGACTTCCACGCTGTTATTCTGGGCAATTTTACCGATATCATTACGCCCCAAATCAACTAACATACGGTGCTCCGCCACTTCCTTCTCGTCAGCCAGCAACTCCTTCGCCAAGGCTTTATCTTCTCTTTCATCCTGCCCGCGCGGTCTGGTCCCAGCGATAGGATTGGTCGTAACCTGCCCCTGCTTGACAGAGACCAGACTTTCTGGGCTGGCTCCGATAATCTGATAATCCCCGAAATCATAAAAGTAGAGATAGTTGGAAGGGTTGGTCACACGCAGATTGCGATAGTAATCCAGCGGCCTACCAGAATATTCTGCTGAAAACCGCTGACTGAGCACACATTGGAACATGTCTCCCTGCCGAATCAAGCTACGCGCTTCTTCCACCATTTTTTCAAAAGCGGTCTGCTCGATGTGACTCTGGAAGTTCAAACTGGACAGTTCCAGTGGTGAAAATTCATCTACCGCTGGCTGCGCCAGCTCAACCATAATCCTCTCCAGACTAGCAGCCAAATCAGCTTCGCTTCGGTCGCTGTAGAGCGCCTCCTCAAGGATATAGACCTTGTCTTTTTTATGATCAAAAACCATGTAACTCTCATAGACGAAAAAGTGCATATCCGGCGTCCCAATCACATCAGCTGGAATCTGACCAATCTCCTCATAGAGGGAAATCATATCGTAGCCAACAAAACCGATGGTTCCACCACCAAAAGGCAAGTCTGAATGATGATTTTTCTTTACTGCCAACTCATGCAGATAGTCCAATGGATCTGCCTCAATTACTTGCCCGTTCTTTGTTAACAGGCCATTTTCATAGCGGATTTCAAAGACTGGGTTATAGGCTAGGATAGAAAAGCGAGCCGTCTCGCTATCTCTCGGAATACTTTCCAAAATCACCTTGTGGTCGCCCTGAATCCGCATATAAGCCAAAATCGGCGATAAAATATCAGCTGGTAAAATCTTTTGCATAATGTTTCTTTCTATTTAATCAAAAACGTTTAAGGAGGAACAATCTGCTAGCCATGACTGCATTCACAAGAACAGATAGCACCTGTCCACGGTCATAACTTGCTCCAAAACTACAGAAAAACGCCCGCACAGTTCATCCTGTGAGGGCGTATCATCGCGGTGCCACCTCAGTTATGGAGTTTTTAGGCTCCACATCTCATTTACTTATTTACAGTCATTTAGATTCCTTTTAGTAGAAGGCAGCATACTATTTTACAGCAAAGCATGCTAACAAAATGATAAAAGATCAACTAAAGGACTAAATTTTGACTCCAGCAGCCCATTTCATAACTTCTCCTGCCTGTTTACAGCAACCACAGACTCTCTAAAAGGAGGGATGTTACTACTCTTCTGCTGGGTATTTTATTTTCGTTTTTCTAGATAGTCGGCAATGGCTGCCACATCCTTATCTCCACGACCGGATACATTGATAATGATGATTTGGTCAGATGACAATTGCGGAGCTCGCTTGATAGCTTCAGCAATGGCATGAGAGCTTTCGATTGCCGGCAAAATCCCTTCCTTTTGTGTCAAGAGGAGCAAGGCATCCACAGCTTCATCATCTGTCGCGGCTACATATTCTACTCGACCAGAATCTTTAAAGAAAGCATGTTCGGGACCAACTCCAGGATAGTCCAAGCCTGCTGAAATCGAGTAAACCGGCGCCACCTGACCATCTTCAGCAAAGACAGCGTAAGTCTTCATACCATCCACTACTCCGACACTTCCCTTGGTCATGGTCGCTGCATGCTGGTCTGTATCAAGACCACGCCCAGCTGCTTCAACTCCCACTAACTTAACTTCTTCATCTGCCACATACTGAGAGAAGGCGCCGATAGCATTGGAGCCGCCACCTACGCAGGCAATAACATAGTCCGGCAAGCGGCCTTCCTTGTCCAAAATCTGCTGGCGAGATTCTTCACTGATCACCTTTTGGAACTCATGGACAATCGTCGGATAAGGATGAGGTCCGACAGCCGAACCCAAAACATAGAAGGCTTCCAAATCATTCATCCAAGCCCCAAAGGCTGCGTCAACAGCATCCTTGAGGGTTTTGGTGCCTGTTTCCACTGCATGAACAGTCGCTCCCATCATTTCCATGCGGAAAACATTGAGGCGCTGGCGTTCTACATCCTCTGCACCCATGTAAACATCGCACTTCATACCAAACTTAGCTGCGGCTGCCGCAGTTGCCACACCATGTTGGCCAGCTCCAGTTTCAGCGATGACTCGGGTCTTGCCCATGCGCTTAGCTAGTAAAATCTGCCCCAAAACATTATTGAGCTTGTGAGAGCCCAGATGATTGAGATCTTCCCGCTTCAGATAAATCTTAGCTCCGCCCAGATGCTGAGTCAGACTTTCTGCAAAGTAGAGCGGAGTTTCCCGGCCTGAATAATCTGCCAAATAATGCCGGTATTCATTTAAAAATTCTGGGTCATCCTTATACTTCTCAAAAGTCGCTTCTAATTCATCCAGCAAGGCTTGGATAGGCTCCGGTACAAAGGAGCCGCCGAATTGTCCAAAATATCCTTTAGTTTCTGTCATCTTGATTGCCTCTTTTCTTTATTTTCAAACAAAACAAAAGCCCACACACAGAAAAATCTGTGTGAGGGCGTAAAATCGCGGTGCCACCTCAATTATGGAGCAAAGTATAGACTGCCTCCATATCTCTGTCTTGTCTAACAACAAGCTGCACTGTAAGGTGTGCTCACCGAATTTTTATTGCTTCAAATTCATTTTTTGCATCAGCCCACTTCATAATCTTCCACTGCCTGTTTCCACCAACCACAGGCTCCCTGAAAGTAGAAAAAATTATTACTTTTCTGATGATTTATTTTATTATAGGCCTTTCCCTTTTTCTTGTCAAGAAAAAATTTTATTTTTTCTTCTAAATCCGAACCTTTCTCTTGCTAGTCTCTTTTGAAAGCGTCGCCTTAACGATTTTTCCAGATTTTTTGACCAAGCTGAAAAGCCCGCCAAGCCAGATAACCACCCAAAGTATTGGTCCAGAGATCATCGATTTCAAAGACTCGATTGGCGTTGATAAGAAGATCCAGCAGAATCTGAGTCACTTCGATAGACAGACTCATCCCAAAGCTCAGCCATACAATCTTCTTGGTCTTCCGCAATTTCGGAAAGAGGCAAAGCAATTGAAAAATTAAGGGCGATAGCAGAAAGATATTGGCTAGATTTTGGATAAAGACCTTGACCAGCTGAATCCAAGAAGTAATCTCTCCAATATTGACAAAGGAGTTAAAAGGGATTAACAAAACCACTATTCGGCCAAAATACTGGACTCCCGGCGTCTCCATTCCCGGCTCCGGAACCTGAGGAATAAAGCACAGGATGCAAAGCATCAAGAAATAGAGCCAGCTTCCCCCTACCAGCAATTTCCGTCCCTTAGCAGTCAGCTCACCAGCTGAAGTCAGATAGTTCTTAAGGCTGAACATTTTCTACCAATGCTTTCTCGCGATCACGCTTCATAGTATTGGAACGCAGCTGACCGCAGGCTGCATCAATATCCGTTCCATGTTCCTGACGAACCACGCAGTTGACTCCGTTTTTCTTGAGGGTATCATAGAAAGCCATCACGCGCTCTTTGGGACTGCGGCTGTATTGGTCGTGCTCGCTAACGGGGTTGTAAGGAATGAGATTGACATAAGATAGCTTCTTGATATTTTTCAGCAATTCTGCCAGTTCCTTGGCCTGCTCTATCCCGTCATTGACTTCATTGAGCATGATGTACTCAAAGGTCACACGACGGTTCGTCGTCTCAATATAGTATTCGATAGCCGCAAAAAGCTTTTCGATAGGGAAGGACCGGTTAATTCGCATGATGCTAGTCCGCAGATCATTATTTGGGGCATGTAGGGATACAGCTAGATTGACCTGCACACCTTCATTGGCAAAGTCACGAATCTTATGAGCCAGCCCTGATGTCGAAACCGTGATATGGCGGGCACCGATAGCCAAACCTTTGTCATCATTGACCGTCCGGACAAACTTGAGCACATTGTCATAGTTATCAAATGGCTCGCCGATTCCCATAACCACGATATGGCTGACCCGCTCATCCTGGCCACGCTCGTCAAAATACTTCTGAACCAGCATAATCTGAGCTACAATCTCACCGTTATTGAGGTCGCGTTGCTTTTTAATCAAGCCGGAGGCACAGAAAGTGCAGCCGATATTGCAGCCAACTTGGGTGGTCACACAGACAGAAAGTCCATAGTGCTGGCGCATGAGCACCGTCTCAATCAGCATACCATCCGGCAGCTCAAAGAGGTACTTGACCGTACCGTCAGCCGACTCTTGAACAATGCGCTGTTTAAGCGGATTGACGACAAACTGATCATTTAGCTTGGCAATCAAGTCCTTGGACAGATTAGTCATCTCTTCAAAAGACTGAACCCGTTTACGATAGAGCCACTCCCAAATCTGGGCAGCACGGAATTTCTTTTCTCCCTGAGCTTCCGCCCATTCAATCATTTCCTGACGCGTTAAGCTATAAATAGATGGTTTCATTTTTCTCCTCTATTCTGACGAATTACAAAATGGCGATTGCTGTCTTTTTGCTTTTTCTGCCTATCTTGCTGGGAATTGTTGCGAGAGCGCTTATTGTCCCTTTTAGAGCGGCTGTCTCGGTCTCGCTCGCTTCTGCGATTGCGGTTGCCGCCTGAACGGCTGTTGCGAGAACGTTTTGACCGCCCCTCTGACTCTTTCTTGCCATGCGATTTTTTATCAAAGGAAGCGCGCTGGGGATTTGGATTTTCCAAGACAAAATAAGCACAGCCATAGCTGCAGTACTCCAGCAAATAGTCTTCTAAGCGGCTGATCTTCTCATCGTTTTCATTAGCCCGCTCGTCCTTGTAAAAACCGCGCAGGCGTAGCTGCTCATTGCCCCAGTCGCCGACAATATAGTCAAACTTGGTGAGAATTTCTGAAAAACGCTGATGAAAGGCAGTCAAGTCAAAGCCTTCCTTATAGTTCTCAATCAATTCAAACTCGAATTTTTCTGCAACAATCTTGCTATCAATCTGTTTAAACTCCGGTCCTGGGAATTTATTATAATTATACAATTCAGGTGAAATATCTTTACGCATACTCTTCCTTTAACACTCTTGGATAGTTTATCTACAACACTTTATTTTATCATAAATCAGCCAGTATTTCGCGGACTTTTCATCAAAAATATCTTTCTGAAAAAAGTCAGACGATTTAAAGCAGAGAAGACCAGCTGATTTTGTCTGTTTCACAAGAAAAATCTTAGCAAAAGCTAAGATCTTACTTGTTCTTTTTCAGATAGTCAATGGCGTCCTGCAGCGTTTTAACTGGAACAATTTTCATATCCGTTTTAATCTTCTTGGCTGTCTCCAAAGCCGTTTGGTAGTTGTTTTTCCCATTAGGAGAAAGCTTCTTCTCTTCCTCTGTCAGTTCATTGTTCGGTGCAAAGAAGATATCTGCTCCGCTTTGGGCCGCTGAAACAACTTTCTTATCAATTCCGCCGATTTCACCAACTTCGCCTTCACGACTGATGCTGCCGGTCCCTGCAATATCGCGGCCATCACGAAGGGTCGGATCAGCCAACTGGGTATAAATGGCTAGGCTGAACATGAGACCAGCACTGGGACCGCCAATACCTTCAGTTGAAAATGTAATCGGAATACTGCTGCTGACTTCCGTCCGGTCTATCAGACTAATCCCAATCCCGTTCTTACCGTTCTCCAACTTGATAATCTTGCCGGTTGCCGATTTCTCCTGGCCATCCTCTTGGAAAGTTACCTTGATTTTATCCCCAAGCTTCTGCGAGTTGACATACTTGACCAGCTCCTCAGAACTTTCAAATGTCTTGTCATTGACACCAGTTACCGTATCAGCAATATTGAGAACTCCCTTGAAAGTTGAGTTATCTGCCACCTGCAGGACATAAACCCCTAGATAGTCCATTTTAATCTCTTTACCAGCTGTCGTCAACCCTTGATATTTGGCCATATTTTGCGATGTTTCCATGTAAAACTGGTTGATCCGATTAAATTCCTCATCCGTGGAGCCACCCGTCATATCCTTGGCAGAATAAATATCTGTAAAAGGGGTCAGCCAAGCATAGACCAGATGAGCAAAGGTTGCCTGCTCTACTCCGACCGTCACAAAGTTGTAGGAACCCGCTTCCTTGTCGGCCTTATTATCAACCAGCAAGACCTGACGAACATCCTCGGCACCACCAGGAACTTCTATATAATAAGGCAGACGAACGTAAAGAGCTGCTATAAAAAAGGCAATAGTGACGCCAATGACCGTCGGCAATATAAACTTCTTAATTCTTTTCATTGTTGATTCTTTCTAATTCTTTGATTACACTTTGAGGCACATAGGCCGCGATATCCTGCTGAAAAGCAATCAGCTCACGAATACGTGATGAACTGATATGCTGATAGGCCGGCTTGCTGAGCAAGAAAATCGTTTCCAGCTCTCCTGCTAGTTCATGATTGAAAAAGTTCATATTGGCTTCATAGTCTAGATCTTGACTATTTCGGAGACCGCGCACAAAGGCCTGTGCTCCCAGTCTTCTGGCCACTGTCACTGCTAGCTCATTCTGCGAAATGATGACCTCGACATTATCCAAATGTTCTAGAGCTTCTTTGACCATGCGCTCTCTGGCTTCAATTGTGAAAAAACCAGACTTTTCCCGATTGTAGAAAATTCCTACATAGAGCTTATCAAAGAGCCTGCTGGCCCGCTCAATCAGGTCCACATGGCCCTTGGTCATCGGGTCAAAAGACCCTGTGAATAGTCCTATTTTATCTGACATACACCGTCACCTTTGAAATTCCATATATCTTCTGCTTCCAAATGCCCAGCCCTGCAATTTCCTCAGGTAATTCAACTTCCTTTTCTGTCTCACAGACTACTAGGACATCTTGGCTCAAGAGCTGGCCTTCCTCCAGCTTCTCAAGGTCAGCCACAATCTGCTCCTTGGCATAAGGCGGATCCAAGAGGACTAAGTCAAAAGCCCCCGTCAACATTTCTAGGGCTCGGCCAGACTCCATCTTGAGCAAGTCAAAACGTTCCGGCTCCTTGGTCATCTGAATATTCTCTGAAATGATAGCCTGAGCTCTGCGATCCTTTTCGACTAAGACAGCTGTCTCCATACCTCGCGAAATAGCTTCAATGGCCAAACTCCCGCTCCCAGCATAAAGATCCAGCACCCGACCGCCGTCAAAATAGGGACCAATCATATTAAAAATCGCCCCCTTGACCTTATCGGTCGTAGGCCTAGTCGTCTTGCCGTCCAAAGTCTTGAGGGGCCTGCCCCCATATTTACCTGCCACAACTCTCATAAAAAACATTATAACACACATCGCACAAGAGGCCAATTTTTTGAAAACTTGACAGATAAAAAACAGAAGTCCCCCAAATTAGAGACTTCTGCTTTCTTTTAGTTTTAGTAAAAAATCAATTAATTCAGGCTGACAGTCTGCCTTATCCAAGATCAGTCCCATTGACCGGCCAACCATGATATAAAAAGTTTCTGGCTTGTCTATAATGGCCACAATATCTTGATAGTCAAATCTGGCATTGTTATTCCGATTAACGACACGAAATTCTGTCTCATAGAAGCTAAACTCCTGCTCTATATCATGCCAGAGGGGGTTGCCTCTATAAAACTTTTTAATATGTCGATTCATGGACAGATAGTAAAGAAAAGGAAGGACTGCCACAGTAACAAGAAAAGCTACGCCTGGCAAAGGTTCCCCGATGAAAAAACAGATTGCACTGCATATCAGCACCACTATCTCAGGGAGAATCAGTGAGAAGATGCCATTCTTTTTATACCAGAAATTGGTCCAAGCGAAACGGCGATAAGCTTCTTCTGTCATAATCGTTTTTGCTGTCATAGGAAACATCTCGCTACCTCCAGGTTATATTCCTCCCTACAGTTTACCACACTCTTGCTAAAAATAACAATACCCAAAGGAATAAAGCTATCTTAAATCATTATGAAAAAATAATGAAAGAATTGCGTATTTTTTCACAATATAGTATATTATAAGAAGTATAAAATATTAAGGAGATCATTATGATTCAAGCTTATAAAAATTTCTGGAAGAATTACCTAAACTTTTCTGGTCGCTCAACGCGTTCCGATTACTGGTGGGTTGTTCTCATTCACAATATTATTCTATTGCCTTTTAACTTTTCATATTTTAGTGCAGCAGCAAATAACAACAGTGCAGAAGCTCTTCAAGCTCTTTCATCCTTTGGTGGATTCTACATCATTCTCGGTTTAGTATTATTTCTACCATCCATTGCCCTTCAAGTTCGTCGCTTGCGTGATGCTGGTAAACACTCGATTTGTATTTTCTTACCACTTATTCCCTTTATCGGCTGGTTTCTTTTAATTATGCTAAATTGTTTCCCAAGTGAAAAAGTTGAAATTCCTGAGGGGTATGATTATCAAGAACTTCAAGGCCAACACTTCAGACAAGACTCTGAAGAATAAATCTCAATTTTATCTACACATTAACAGCAACTATTTAAATCGAAAAAGACAAATTCTCAACAGACATTTGTCTTTTATTTTATGTCTGTTTCAAGATTCTCAGTTTCAATGACAAGCTGTTCATCTTGTTTAAGCTTGTTGACAGTCATGTTGACACCAAGAGCATTCTTAAAATAGACAAATCCACTGCTAACAAAGCCACTTCACCAATGATTAGAGGAAAGAGCCCAGTCTTTCGATACCAAAAGTTGGCCCAAGCGAAACGGCGATAAGCTTCTTCTGTCATGGTCGTTTTTGCTGTCATAGGAAACATCTCGCTACCTCCAGGTTATATTCCTCCCTACAGTTTACCACACTCTTGCAAGAAATAACAATACTCAATAAAGAGCTTGCTTTTCTCGATTTCATCTGTTATACTATACGTAACTTTCAAAACGTTACATAGGAGGTGTGATATGTTTTCGCATGAAAAATTAAAAAAACGCCGGCTGGAGCTTAATCTGACTCAGTCTTCCATTTACCAAGAGCTTGGAATTTCCAGAAAGACGTACTCTGCCTGGGAAAATGGCCTAGCAGAACCCCACGCAAAAAATCTCAGGAGGTTGGCCACCTGTCTCAAGGTCCAAGAGAACTACTTTATGGATGAGACCAGTGCGCTCTACACCTACCCTTTACTAACCGCACCACATAAAAAAGAAGTAGACCAACTCGCTAGTCGGCTCTTAGAGAGACAGCGTAAGATTAGCTCCCTTACAGCCTATAAGGTTCTATCCGTTGAGCTGGCTGCAGGTCTCGGTCACAGCTACTATGACAATGAAACAGACTACGAAACTGTCTACTTTGATCAAGATATCCAGCACGACTTTGCATCCTGGGTCTCTGGGGATTCTATGGAGCCTAAGTATCCCAATGGCTCTGTTGCCCTTATGAAACAGACAGGATTCGACTACGATGGGGCAGTCTATGCTCTCATGTGGAATGGCAAGACCTATATCAAAAAAGTCTATCGTGAGGCTGAAGGTCTACGCTTAGAGTCTATCAACCCTGACTACGAGGATCTCTTTGCTCCTTATGAAGACCAGCCTAGCATTGTTGGTATCGTAGTCGGACATTTTCTGCCGATTGAGGTATAAAACTATGGTCCTATTTGATTATTCACGCGAGCCTCGTTCAGACATTGCTTTTGTGGATATGAAAAGTTTTTACGCCTCTTGCGAATGCATTGCTCTTGGCCTTGACCCTTTAAAAACCTCGCTCTGTGTTATGAGCCGAGTTGAAAATTCCTCTGGACTGATACTAGCTGCCACCCCTCTCTTTAAAAAGAATTTCGGCAGCCAGAATGTCAGCCGAAGCTATAATCTTCCTTTTGATGTCCACACCCGTAAGTTCAACTATGCTGCTGCTCGCAAGCAGGGACTGCCTATTACAGCAGATTATGTGCGCTTTATTGAAGATGCTGCTCAAAAGACCTTATTGGTCCCACCTCGGATGAACTACTACATCCAAAAAAACATGGAAATTCAAAAAATTTTCCAGGATTTCGCAGCTCCTGATGACATTTTCCCCTACTCAATCGATGAGGGTTTCTTAGATTTGACTAGCTCTATCAACTACTTCATTCCCGATCAGACGCTGGACCGCAGGACCAAACTGGATCTGCTGGCCGCCCGCATTCAACAGGCTATCTGGAAGAAGACCGGGATTTATGCCTCTATCGGCCTGAGCAACGCCAATCCTCTTCTCGCTAAGCTAGCCTTGGACATTGAAGCCAAACACACAAAAAAGATGCGGGTCAACTGGTCCTATGAGGATGTACCAAGCAAGGTTTGGACTATTCCGACAATAACTGATTTTTGGGGCATCGGCCACCGAACGGCCACCCGTCTTAAGAAGCTAGGCATCCATTCCATTTATGATTTGGCCCACTTTAACCCCGACATACTCAAAAAAGAAATGGGAATCATGGGCCTACAGCTTTGGTTTCATGCTCACGGTATTGATGAAAGCAATGTGCACAAGCCTTATCAGGTCAAGTCACATGGTCTGGGCAATTCACAAATTCTCCCCCGAGATTATAGACAGCAGGCAGAGATTGAGTTGGTTTTCCGAGAAATGGCTGAGCAGGTCGCCATTCGGCTCAGACGCTCTGGTAAGAAATGCCAGCGTGTCTCCATCTATGCCCGTTATTCCAAGCAGGAGCTCCTGCCTTCCATTCATACACAGAAAAAAATTGAGCCCACTAACAACAGCGATCGATTGGCTCAAATCGTCGTTCAGCTTTTTCGTTCCAAATATCAGGGCGGGGCTATCCGTCAGATTGGCGTTTTTTACAGTGACTTTGTCGATCAAGGTTATGGTCTGATTTCTCTCTTTGACGATCCTCTGCAAATTCAAAAAGAAGAGGAGCTCCAACAGACGATTGACCGCATCAGAGATCGCTTCGGCTTCGCCTCTCTGCTTAAGGGAAATGCCTTGCTGGGCTCCTCCCGTGCCATCGCTCGAAGCAATCTGACAGGTGGCCATTCGGCTGGAGGGCTGGAGGGCTTATCATGACCGACCGCTCCTACCTCCCCTATCAGTCAGCTCGTGACTTTCAGGATCGGGGCATGGCTAAGTGGGCTGGCTTTTTCCTCTCTGAACATAGCACTGCTTTGGCCAAAAAAGAACTAGATATGAGCCAATTGCCCCAACTTGATAGACAGGAAAAATTCCACTTGCTCAGTCAAGCCTACAGCCAGCAAGTTCCCATCCGAATCACCTTTCTTAATAAGGAAAGGCTGACCGACATTACTGCTACAATCTTTCATCTGGACTGCAAGCAAGTCCTCCTGCAGAAAGGTGACCATTACAAAGGCCTTGCTATCCATCAAATTCTTTCGATACATGCTTCAGGAGGCGTAGATGACCACTCAGAATGTACATGAGGAACTTCAATTCGACTATTTTTCCCAGAACTACCATCAATTTCAAGAGGATTTTTATCAATTTTCCAATCTTCCCCAGCCTCTGATGGTCATGGAAGATGACATCCTACTCCACATGGCCAGCCGCCAAGCCACTTATTTCAAACTCTCCAAGACCAAAAGCTTGGATAAAAAGGATCATTACTTCCACTTTACCGTCAGTCGACCAGACCAAGCAAACCGACTCTGCATTTACCACTATCAAGGCCAAACAGAAGATATAGATCAATAAGCTCCCAAACTGAGTCTGGGAGCTTATTGTATAGGGCTGGCCATCTACTAGTATCTTCTCAATTATTTCTTGCTTTAAGTCAGGGGAATAATATTGAAGATTTGGGCCAGCTATATTGTATTTGAGGTCAATCTGAACCCAAGAAGTGCCATTCTTTTTAGGTTATCTTTTCAGTTCATTTGTATAAACTAATTTCATACCCAAAACACCCCAATCGTCAGATTTTCTGTCTAACTTTTGGGGTGCGGGTCATAGCAATTTGTCTTTTCTTTTATTTTATTTTTTATCGATTTCAAAATTTTTACAAGAATTATTCATCAAACAGTCCTTGCAAACCGGCGAAAGGATTGTTCTTCTCTTTTTGAGCTTCCTGGGCAGCGGCGAATTCCTCTTCCGTCATAACCTGCCAGTCCTGACCAGACAGAAAACCTTGGCCGGCTTCTTCCTCAGCTGTTAGAATTTTCAGCGGGATATTCATCAGGATATTATCAGCCACACTCTCAGCCACATTAATCTCACCATTTTCAATCGGCAGCACCAAGTCCTGATCAATCATATCCTGCGATGTGGCCTGTCCTTCTTCCATGAAAATTTCGTTGACTAGATAAGACTCCTTGAGCTCTACTGGCTCCATACTGCGACTGGACGTCAGAGTGATGGTATAAGACAAGTCATAATCCAGAAAATAGAGGCCGTCTTCATATTGAACCTTTCCTTTGGCTAAAATATCCTGAACATCTAAAATCTCAGAATTGCGTTCTTTTAACTCCTCTGCCAAGTCCAGCTTTTTCTCAAAGGCTAGTCCATCTGGATTCTTGCGAATTTCTTGAATATGCAACATAAGTTCCTCTTTGTTTTTTTCTTTATATTATATCATGTTTGAGCGCTTCAATGTTATTGAAAATTATTTTGTTATAATGAAATGCAAGGAGGGAAGACAATGGAACATCTAGGACAGATTTTTAGATTTTTTCGAGAGGCAAGGCACATCTCTTTATCCGAAGCAACTGGCGGAGAATTTTCAAAATCTATGCTTTCTCGCTTTGAAAATGGGCAGAGCGAACTTTCGGCACAGAAACTTTTTAGCGCTCTCAGCGCCATCCACACGGAAACGGAAGAATTTACCGTTGCAGCCGGCATCCAGGATCATCATTCTCATAAGGAACTCTTAAGCCAAATTCAAGACCTGTTGCAAGCCAATCAGCTTGACCTCTTAGAAGAACTTTATCTGAAAAAAGAAAAAATCACTCAAAAAAGCAAGCGCGCTAGCGATTGGGTTAAGCGCCTAATTGTAAAGGCCTATCTCTGTGCCCTTAAGGAGTCAGAGAAGGCCAGCCCAGGCGAGCTGGATTTCCTGCATGATTACCTTTTTTCAGTTGATATTTGGGGTCGCTACGAGCTCAATCTCTTCTCTGTCTGCACTCCAGTTTTATCTCTAGATTTGTTTTCCCAATACACCAAAGAAATCCTCTCAAGAAAGGATTTTGCAGCCTTATTTGCCAACAATCGCAACACCCTGCACACTACTTTTCTTAATGGATATCTTCTGGCCATCAGTCAGGAAAACGTCACCCAGGCAGACTATTTCCAACAAGTCATTGAGCGACACTTTTACGAAGAAAATGAGACTTACTTCCGAATTGTCTATCTCTTTGCTCAGGGAGAGTTGATCTGTTTGAAAGGGAAAACAGAAGAGGGGCTCACTCAAATGAAGAAAGCGGTCGATATTTTCCGAATCTTGAACTGTCAGCATAGCGCTGACTACTATCAAGAAGCCCTTGATACTGCTTTTCAAAAATATAGCAAATAATGCAAATTTCCGCTTTTAAGCTCAGCGATTTTGAGTTGGAAAGTGGTTTTTTGTTCCTACTCGAGCTCCACCTTTCTGATTTAAAAGTTTCTACCCGAAAATCGTTGAATATATGCAACATTTCCTGTAGATTAGATTTTCTATTTTATACTAAAAGCAGAAAGAGCTATCGCAAGTCACTTTCAGAATTTTACCACTTACTTATGAGACCTAACCAGTTGCTGAAAAGCCCTTGTTTTTGGCTTTAAACGGTCTATAATGGTCATCAGAAAGAGAAAAACAAAAGCCAGATTACAGATGCACCCAATCAGCTTTCATTCATTCTTGCAGTTTAGAAAAGGAGTCTACGATGAAATTATTTTTTAAAAATGGGGTCTATGCCTCACTCAGCCTTTCCCGAATCTTCAACACCTTGGGAGCTTCTATTTTCAATATTGTTTTTGTGGTATTTGCTTCAAGCATGCCCAATCCCAAGTTTGCTATTGCTGTGGCTAATTTTATCGTCCTGGTTCCGACATTCTTTACTATCTTTGCTGGTATCAAAGCTGACAAGACTATCCGTAAAACTCGTTGGCTGATTCATTTTGGTTATCTTCAAGCCCTGCTCTTTGTTCTTGTTGCCTTCATGACTCGCTCCAGCTCTTATCTAGCCTTTTCAGCCGTCTGCTTGATGAATATTCTTTCAGATATTATCAGCGATTACCGCAGCGGCCTGCAAATGCCGATTTTAAAAAAGAATGTTCCAGAGAAAGACCTTATGGAAGCCTTCTCCTTTACCCAGCTTATCAGCTTTCTCTGTAGCCTGGCCGGACAAGCTTTGGGAGTTTGGCTCTTAACGGTCAGCCAGCAAGACTTTTTCTTAGTTGCTTTGGTTAACGCCTTGACCTTTCTCCTATCCTCCACCATCCTCTATCTGGTACGTCGTCGATTGACCCATGACCCAGTGGCAATTTCTGAGAAAAAAGCTCCTCTAAAGGAAGAATTGAAGGAAATGTACACATCGTCCAAGCTCATTTTTGAGCAGGAAGGTTCTAACAATTTTCTCAAACTGCTGGCTCAAATCCTGGTTGTCAACGCTATGGCAGGTTCTCTTATAGCTCTTTATAATCTCTACTTGCTGGACAACCCCATCTTCCAGCTGTCCTTTAGCCAGTCTCTCTTGGTTCTTCAGACAGCTCTTGTCCTAGCCATGGTCATCGCTAGCCTGACTCCCAACGATTACTTTAGCAGCCTCTCTCTAAATCAATTAACCCTCTGGGCTGCTCTTACCATGATTCTGCTTGCTGTCAGCAACTTCTTGCATCTGCCTGTTTTCGTCGGCATTGCTTTTGGGTTTTTACTAGCTTATATCTCCGGCAAGATTAATCCCAAAATCAACACCCTCTTACTGAGCAAATTGTCTTCTGATGTTCTCGCTCAGACTTCTAGCTTTCTGAGTCTGCTCTTTTCTTTCTCTGTTCCCTTTGGTACTATGGTCTTCAGCAGTCTAGCCCTCTGGAATATGAATGCTAGCTGGCTCATCTTCAGCATTATCGGTGTGATTGCTCTGCTCCTATCTATTGAGAAAAAGAAAGATGTTAATGAAAGATGATAGCTTCAATCTTGTTTCTAAATTTATTTTCCCAGAAGATAGCAAAAAGCGATAACTTCCAAATAAGAAGTTATCGTTTTTGTGTATTAGAAAGCTAAAGATTAAATTTCATTTAGATATTCTATTGCTATTAGTTCCAGCCGAAGCGTCTGCCTCTACCATTGCGGTCAAAGTACATCCAACTTCCATCTTCCAGCTGAATCCATTTATTGCGCGCCATTTCACCTGAATTCGGATCAAAGTAACGGTTAGCACCATTGACATAGACAAGCTTGCCTTTGACTTGCTTGCCGTCTTGGTCGAAATAGAGGGTCTGTTGGCCAATCTTCTGCAAACCTGTCACTGCTTTACCAGTCTGATCGAAGTAGTACCATTCATTCTTAGCACCTTCAACAAACTTATTAACTGCCATTTCACCAGAGTTGGCATCGAAGTAACGGATAGTTTTATCAGCCAGAGTTACTACTTTACCCTTGACTTGCTTGCCATCTTGGTCAAAGTAAAGTGTTTGCTGGCCAATCTTCTGAAGACCTGTCACTGCTTTACCAACCTGATCGAAGTAATACCATTCATTCTTAGCACCTTCTGCAAACTTGCCGACTGCCATTTCTCCTGAATTAGCATCGAAGTAACGGATAGTTTTATCAGCCAGAGTCACTACTTTACCTTTGACTTGCTTGCCATCTTGGTCGAAGTAAAGGGTTTGTTGACCAATCTTCTGAAGACCGGTCACTGCTTTACCAGCCTGATCAAAGTAATACCACTCGTTCTTAGTTCCTTCTGCAAACTTGCCGACTGCCATTTCTCCTGAGTTGGCATCGAAGTAACGGATACTCTTGTCTGCAAGTGTCACGATTTTACCCTTGACTTGCTTGCCATCTTGGTCGAAATAAAGGGTTTGCTGGCCAAGTTTTTGAAGACCTGTTACTGCAACACCATCTGCTCCGAAATAGTACCAGTCACTTGGATTATCACCTTGAGCAAAGCGGTTAGTAGCAGCATTACCTGAATCCTTATCAAAGTAACGAAGTTTACCATCTTTGGCACGCGCAATCTTGCCTTTGACTTGGTAGCCGTTTTGGTCGAAGAATTGCTGATTGCCGCCCATGGTTACCAAACCTCTAGCCATGACACCCTTGGCATCAAAGTAACGCCAGTTTTGGCCGTCAGTAGTATAGTAACGGTTGAGAATTTGGGCACCAGTCTTATCATAGTAATACTGATTGCCGTTTTCATCTTCACGGAGAGAATCACGCAGCTGAATACCATTCTTGAGGAAGTAGAGCTGTTTGCCGTCAATTTCTTGCGCGCCTGTCACCAGATGGCCACGGTTGTTGAAGTAATACCAATTTCCATTTTCATCTTGGATAAAGGAATTTCTAGCTTGATAGCCACTAGTTGAATAGTACTTGAATCCAGTAGTATCTTTGACAAATCCTGTGTAGGCATTCTTATTAACTAATTGCTTAGGCAGTACCATCTCACCATTCTTGTTGTTGAGATATTCGTTGCTAGCCCAATCTTTAAGAACATAGTAAGCACCACGACCTAAGATATTGGTACCGTTGAAGTGTTTAGCTGACCACTTGGTAATCTTCTCATCAGTCGTCATCTTTTGACCGTTAGAAATTTGTACTCGTTCAAAGATTTCTGGGTATTTAGCTTTGAGTTCATCCAAGAAGGCTCCACCATACTTGCCTTGATAGTCTGTACCATTCGTTCTAGTATTGGCAACGTAAAGTTTTTCCTTGATTTCTGCGCCTTCACGGTAGGTTCCATAGTTGTTGACACGAGTTGCCGTTACCACTTCTTTACCTGGCAGGTTGTAGATTTGGTCTGGCACCCAGTCCGCAATGGCTTGGATATTGACACTGTGAAGAGCACGGAGAGCATTGAGCAGGTCATTTAAAGAACCATATTTATTGTTCTTGCTCATTGCCATATCATAGCGGTCTTCAAAGGCATAACCATTCTGGATGATAGAGTCTAGGAAAGTACCGTCTTGGCTAGATACATACTGAGGTGGCAGCTCAAATGAAGTCACTCCCCATTCCTTGAAGAGGTTGACATTTTTAGCAATGACTTTATTGGTATATTGATCATCGCGAGTTGCAAAGTCTTGGAAGTTAGAGAATCCTTCGTAAATCAGCTGAGAATCAAGGGCTGCGCTAGATTCGTAAACCTGACCGCTGGCATTTTTCTTCTTGCTGGCTGTTACACGAGCATCCTGATCTGCCTTAGCACCAACTGGTACCCAAACAGCCAGATAACCAGAAACTTGGACATTGCTGTAACCAGCGATATCGTTCATATCAAAGGTCAAAATACCATTGGCATCTGTCTTCTTCCAGAGGGATTGCGGCACTTCTTCGTCAGTTAAATAGCGGGAAATGCCATCTTTGGTCGTCAAGAGCACAGGACGGTAGTATTGATTCTTATGGGCTGCTCCCATATTGACTTGCAGTTTATCCCATTCGTTAAGTTTCAGGTTCGGGTTATTAGAAGCAATAACTGCCATCCCTTGGGTACGAGTTTCTGCTGTACCTTCATCAGTTGCTTCGTTAGCACCAGTACCGTAACGAACAGAAGTCAAAATACCATTGTAAGACCATTTATCAGCCTCACGAGGTACACCCATATAGGTGACTTTCATGTCCTGACCACCAGCTACATACTTAATCCGAGCACGCAACAGGGCATCAATAGCGTCGTGGTAAGGAGATTTTTTCTCCATGTACTGACCGTCATCTGTATAGAGATCACCATAGTAGACCCGAGTGATGGAGTCTTTGTTAGAGAGCATGAGAGCATGAGCAGTTGGGATATTAAACTGCGTATACTTCTTGTCGGCCTTGCGCATATCTTCGTTGTAGATCTTGAAGGCTTGCTTGAGCTCATCCATGGTAAAGGTCAAACCATCCGTATTTGGATTGATATTTTCCCGGATGATGTCGGCAATAACGGTCTGCACTTCACTATCATGAGCCCGAACAAAGATATAGTTGGCCATCCGTTCGCCATTTTTCTTTTCAGTAGAACGGTCATTCAGACTATTCGTAATCGTTGGCTCTACACCGCTACGGATAGAAAGCTTACGCATGAACGAATAAAGCAAGGATAGACGAAGCTTATTATCAATCGGCAATTGTGCACCCTTGGTGTCTTTGTTGTAGTCAGGGTCGTTGTCAGACCAAGCTTCCAAGATAGACAGATGCTTGATGGCTTCTTCTTCACTTTCTCCAACCTTGTAGCGAGACTTGAAGTAGTCAGAGGCAATTTGGAGCAAGTCTGCATTGACATTGTCTACCGCATCGACACGAACTCCGTCAAAGTTAGCAGTCGGATCGTTGGCTACGATGCTTCCGAAGTTCATCATAAAGTGCAGCCAGTTGAGTTGCTCAGCCTGAACAGCTGGATTAGAGTTGTCAAAGTCGTTAGCTAGCAGGAACTCATAACCACCATTTGACTTGTCAATGAAGTACTTAGGTGTACCAGTTTGGTTGGTAGGTGTGCGGTTAAGGATGCGGTACTTAGAATTAGCATGAGAAGTCTTATCACTATTGGTATAAAGCAGAGCTCCGCCTTGCAAGTGGTCCTTATTAGTACCAGTTGTTTCAGACTCTGTCTTAATGTTCCAGTTTGGCTGAGTTTTGACAAATGCGCCCATCAGTGTTCTCAGCCATTTAGTATCGCCTTCTTTACCGATTCTTTCTTCGATTTTGCGCTGAACCTGCTGAGAAGCACCTGTCAGGATAGCTTGTTCCACTTTGTTTTCAAAAGCTCCTGCTCCCAGACCTTGCTGGTTCATATAGTTGAGATAGCTAACCTGCGTTTGCTTATCAGGCCACCAAGCCATCAAAAGCGGACGTAGGTCTGTTTCTGTCGATGCTGTCCATGTTTTTCCGTCTTTCAAGATGAACTTTGGACGATACCAACTATCTGCTGTCAGGTAGCCGTCAACTGTTTCAATATCCTTTTCCGTAGTGCCATGGAAGGCATTCTTTTGAGTGAATTCATTATTGAGACTGCTAGTACCTTGCTGGAATTGATACTCAGCTGAATCAATCAGTGCTCCAGTCTCTGCATCGAAATAAAGAATTTTTCCATTGAGCTCAACAGCGAAATTCTTTTTAACTGTACCGTCGTCCTGAACATAGTATTTCTTACCATCAATCGTCTTGATGTGAGATAAGACATCATCATCATGCTCAGTATTAACAGGCGCTGCTTGGGCTTGAGCAGCCACCATTCTTTCAGCTATCGCTCCCTGTCTTTGAGCCGGTTCTGGCAAGCGATCTTTCTTTGCAACCTTTGGATTTGCAACGATCTTGTCTGTAACAGTCTTCTTTGCTTGTTTGTCAGCAGTTGCGGGACTTGCTTGTATATCCTGACCAGCTGCTTCCGGTTTAGCAGTTTCTGATGTTGCATTAGCTACTTTTGCTTCTTCAGCAACGGCTGCTTTTTCTGTAGTTGCTGCTTCTGCTACTGCCGGCTTAGCTAGCTCTTGAGCATCTGTTTGAACCGCTGCTTCCGTATTTGCTGCAGTTTCAACAGTTTTTTCACTGGCTACAGCAGCATCAGTCACCTTGTCTGCAGAAGTTGCTTTTTCTGCTTCCAACTGAGAAGCTGAGTTGGCTTGTACTTGAACCGGCTGCCCTGAGCCACTATCCTGAGCTGCAGTTGGTTCTTGAACTGCCACCTGCTTAACATCATCAGCGTGGACAAGACCTGCTTCGAGACCAAGTACTTTTGGTGCTACGATAAGTGCTAAGGTAGTCACACCGATGGCTACCCAGTTCTTCTTAACTTTATGCATCTTATAATGAATTTTTTTCTCCATCATAAAACCTCCTTCTGAATTTGGTATAAAGTTATACTCTTATTCTAGTATATTTTTGGAAATGAGTCTATTTTATTTGCACATCTGCAACTGAGAACGGCAAATTCTTTCAAACTGAGCTTTGAGCTTCTGGGCAACACCGAAGGAATCTAAGAATTCCAAAAAAGATAAGCATTGCTCAATATCACTTAGAGCATGGCTATTTCCAACCTTGTAGGAATAAAGAGCCCTATGATACTTAATCAGCATCCGTTCATAGAGATCTGTCTCAGGGATTTTAGAATGATCAAGATAATTGAGGAATCTCATAGCAACCTGCAAATGGTTTCCCTCTATGCAGACGCTGATAACATTAAGCAACATCTTAATAATACGCCGGCGGTTCTCTGGTAGGTCATTATAAAACTGGGTACGGTTAATCATCTCACTAGCAAAGGTTTCCAGTGTTTCCAAGGTCAGTAGATCGACACTATTAGTAAAGAGCCAGAGCTCATAACGTCCCCACTCCTCGACGGAAAAGAGATAGTCAGTCAGCAATTCTGTATCTTTCTTGCTAATCTGAAAATCTGGACTGCAGGAAGACAATACTGCTCTAACAACAATTGTATTGAGCCTATAGTTCTTCTTCTCAGGGAACTTTTCAGCCAAAGCTTCTGAGCTAGCCAAAATACTTTGGAGCTTGACAACATTGTTTTCCTGATAAGCATCAGCTACTTTTTTCGAGAAGAGCGCATCATCTGCCTCAATGTAGTTATGGTAAACATACTGGAACTCGTCTAGAGAAACAGCCATATTCTTCAAGCAGCAATAGAAAGAATCAAGCGTGATACCACTGACTCCCCGCTCAAAACGGGACAATTGAGCCACTGAAATATCTCCGGCCGCCGCTTCTTTAAGAGACATGTTTTTTGATTCTCTAATGACTTTGAAAATTTTTCCAAATGTTTTCAACATACCGAACCCCCGGTTTCATATATGCAATAAAATTTTTTACTAAATTTAATATACTAGTAATATATTTCTGTTTTGTTACAAAAAAACTACTTTGTATTTCTAAATGATACAAATAGATTAACTTGAACAATAAAATAACTCAATATAGTGATTTTTTCTGAAAATTTTATGGTTTTTAAGAAAATGCTAATTTTACAAGAAAGTCAGGAGGGTTCAACCTGACAACTTGAAAACACTGGCTTTTTTAAATCTAGCCTCCTTACTTATACAAAAATAAACTTGGATAATCTAAGGTTTATAGATGACTGAAATAAAATTGTAACACAATCTGAGTGAACATCTTTTAGACATGAGTTAAAGGAAGCAAAATGAAAAGGACTTAGTCCTTGACAATACGGAACTAAATCCTTTTACTAGTTATTTATCTAACTTTTGGGAATAATTTAAGTTTCCCAGTTTTTACATCTGTCTCAAGCGCTCCACTCGTTCTGAGATAGGAGGGTGCGTATAGAAGAGTTTCTTCAGTCCGCCTTCTTTCTTAGGGTCGCTGATATAGAGAGCTGCACTGGCATCATCGACATGATGTTCCATAGGCTCGCTGCGATCCAGCTTGAGCAGGGCATTAATCATCCCTTGCGGATTGCGGGTCAGCTCTACACTGGAAGCATCAGCCAGAAACTCCCGCTGACGAGAAATGGCCAACTGCACCAAGGTAGCTGCCAGAGGAGCTAAAACGATAGCAATCAGTGATACGATAAGGAGAATAATTCCCAAACCACTATCGTTATCTCGATCATTACTACTGCGCCGTCCGCCACCAAACCACATCATACGGCCAGCCAGGCTAGACAACATGGTAATAGCACTGGCCAAAGCCACAGCAATCGTTGAAATTCGGATATCGTAATTGCGAATATGACTGACTTCATGGCCTATCACTCCCTCAAGCTCCTCACGATTCATGATTTGCAAGATACCTGTCGTTGCTGCGACAGCCGCATTTTCAGGCTTAGAACCGGTCGCAAAAGCATTGGGAGAGGGATCCTCTACGATATAGACACGTGGCATAGGAATCTGAGCGACCATGGCCATATCTTGAACAATATGATAGAGCTCAGGTGCTTCCTGCTCAGAGACCTCGCGAGCCCCGTTCATAGCCATGACCACTTCTGTAGACTGAAAAATCATCACTCCGGCATAAATCGCGCCGATAATTAAAGCTAGCAAGACACCACCTAGAGCAGACCGCAGCCAGAGATAGCCAATAGCTGCTCCAACAAGAGCCAAAAGGCCGAAAAAAGCGATAAGGAGGAGCCAAGTCCTCCTTTTATTACTGGCAATTTGATCAAATAGCATCTTAGTCACCTAGTCCAGTGCTGCCAAAGTCAACTTTTGGCACAGCCTTTTCTTCTTCTGGTGTCTTGAGGAAGTCCGCAGCTTTAAAGCCAAACATTCCTGCAACAATATTGCTTGGGAAAGTTTCCAACTTTACATTGTAGTTGCTAGTTACTGAATTATAAAGCTGACGAGAATAAGCGATTTTATTTTCAGTATTGGTCAGTTCTTCCTGCAACTTCAAGTAGTTGGTATTTGCTTTCAGATCTGGATAGCTTTCAGCTACTGCAAAGATTCCAGAAATCTGACGAGAAAGGGCGTCACTGGCTTGCATGGCTTCAGCTGGTGAAGCAGCTGAAGCTACCTGGTTGCGCAGTTGGGTTACCTTTTCCAAGGTTGCCTGCTCGTACTTGCCATAGCCTTTGACCGTTTCCAAGAGGTTAGGAATCAAGTCATTTCGGCGTTTAAGCTGCACATCAATCTGACTCCAAGCTTCCTGAGTCTGCATACGGCTTTTAACCAAGGTATTGTAAGCACCAACGACAAAGAACGCTAAAACCGCGACAATAATAAGAACAATAATAAAAGTCATGATATACTCCTTCAATTTTGATTAGACTTATTATATCAAAAAATAGTAGAACTGTCTTTATTCTTGACATTGATTTAGAAAAGATGTACGATAAAGGAAAGAATAAACCGACTGTCGGTCGAATAAAATTTTATCACCAAAAAGGATGCAAGCATGGCTAATAAAAAAGACTTTATCTTAGATACCGCACAAAAGCTTTTTATGGAGCAAGGCTTTGACCAGACCTCTATCTCCCAGATTTTAGAAGCGACTCAAATCGCCCGCGGTACTCTCTACTATTACTTTTCTTCTAAGGAAGAGATAATGGATGCCATCATTGAGCGAACCATTGAAAGAGCATTTACGGCTTCCCAAGCCTTTGCTGATAATCGTGAACTGACTATCATAGAGCGCTTGGCCGGTAGCATGGCTGCTCTAAATCTTAATCATCAAGAGGGAAAGGAAGTGCTACTGCATCTCAATCAGCCACAAAATGCGCTCCTGCACGAAAAGACCAATCAAATTCTTCTTGAACGAGCACCCCAGATTCTACTTCCCATCATCCAAGACGGCATCACCGCTGGAGATATGAGGACCGACTATCCCTACGAAAGCTTGGAAATGATTCTTACTTATTCCCTGCAAGCTTTTGGCAGCAGTTTTCAGGCACTACCTCCAGAAAAACAGCAGCAAAAACTACAAGCTTTTCTCTATCTTTTAGAAACTCTTTTTCACAGTCGGCAAGGCTACTTCAATCCCTTTCTATCTTTGATTCAGACTCAAAGCAGCTAGACAGCTAAGCACTAGATTCACTATTTACAATTACTTGACATTGCAAACATAAGGAGGCAACTATGAAACAATCAGGTTTTAGACTCTTTTTATTGATTTGGATTGGAAGCCTCATCTCGGAAATCGGCTCTGGTATGACTTCTTTCGCTTTAGGTGTTTATATCTTCCAGCTGACCGGTTTGGTTTCTGTTTCTTCTTTTGTTACGCTTTGTGCTTTTCTACCCGGTCTTTTGGTTACTCCTCTGGCTGGAATTCTGGCAGATCGCTATGACCGAAGATTGCTGATGGCTCTGGGAGATGGTCTGTCAGGCTTAGGAGTTCTCTGGATTTACTTTAGTCTGAAGAATCCTGCTTTGATTTTTATCTGTATCGGAGCTGCCATTAGCTCGCTCTTTTCAGCCTTGGTCAATCCGGCCTTTCGAGCTACGATTTCCGACTTGCTGCCTGAGGACCAGTTATCAAAAGCAACTGGTTTGTCCCAGATTAATGGCATTGCCCGCTATCTGATTTCACCAGCCTTGGCTGGAATGATTTTGGCGAGTGGACATATCAGCACGATTCTGTTGCTGGATTTTTCAACCATTTTCGTGACAGTAGCCTGCACCTTGCTGGCTCGTAGGGCCATTCACACACAAGTTTATAGCAGTGATAGTCGTTTCTGGGCGGATTTCCTTAAAGGTTTTCAAATCGTCTATAGAAAAAAAGGAATCTGGATTTTAGTCCTAGCTGGAACAGGCTTTTCATTCTTTTTGGGAACAGTCCAAATCCTGTTTTCTCCCTTGGTACTGGCTTTCGCAGACGCTAAAACAGCCGGCTGGGTCATGACCATCTCCAGCAGCGGGATGCTGATAGGAGGCTTGGTTCTGGGGATATTTGCTATCAAAAAACACTTCCATCGTATGCTCTGCCTCTCACTATTTCTACTGGGATTCTTCATGGTTGGGCTGGGAATGAAGGAAAACTTCATCTGGATTTGCAGCTTTGGCTTCCTCCTCTTTGCTGCCCTACCTTTCGTCAATACAGCCATCGACTATCTGGTCCGCATCAATATTAACAAAGCCGATCAAGGCAAGGTCTGGGGGACCATCGGGATTATCTCTCAGCTGGGCTATGTGCTAGCTTATGCCGGCATGGGTTGGGTAGCAGATACCTTTTTCAAACCCTCGCTAACTTACTTTGGCTGGCTGGCAAATTCTGTCGGAAAAATCATCGGTGTTGGTGGAGGCAGAGGCTACGGTCTGCTCTTTATCCTATCCGGTATCTCTATCAGCATCGGTGCTTACCTGCTCTCCCGAGCACGTTCAGTAAAGGAGCTGGAATATGTTTCAACGCTTGATAAAAAATGATTTAAAAGAAAACAAAGTCAGTATGCTGGTCATCGGGCTTTTCCTGCTTCTGACTCTGACTCTGAGCTTTGCAGCTACACGCCTGACCGTTAGTCTGACTAGCTCAATTGAGCGCTTTGTGGAAACAGCTAAAAGTCCTCACCTGCTACAGATGCACAGCGGAAGCGTCGACCGAAAACGGCTGCAAAACTTTGTCCAGCAGCATCCAGAAATTGCCTCTTGGCAACTGACAGACTTTGTCAATGTGGAAGGGTCAGCCATCCACATCAATGGGCAGGACTCGCTTCAGGACAGCTCCCAGGATAATGGCTTTTCCAGTCAGAACCAAAACTTTGACTTTCTGCTGGATCAGAATAACCAGCCTGCCCAGCCTCAGCCAGGGCAAGTTTATATCCCCCTTTATTATTACAATAGCGGAAAAATCAAAATCGGCGACCAAATAAGGGTCGGCAAGCTGCAGCTGACTGTCCAGGGATTTATCCGAGATGCCCAGATGAATGCCGGTCTAGTCTCCTCCAAACGCTTCCTCATCTCACAGACTGATTTGCAGATTCTGAAAACAGAAGCAGTTGCATCTAATGAAAACCTGATTGCCTTTCGAGTACATAAGCTTAGCCAGATTTCTACCATCGAGCAAGCCTATAAAAATGCAGAGCTTGAGTCCAATGGACCGCCTATGATTACCTATCCGACGATCAAGATGATTAACGGCTTCAATGATGCTCTAGTCATCCTAGTCATGGGGCTGCTGGTTATGGCCATCATTGGCATCACCTTTCTCTGCATGCGCTTTGCCCTCTTGACCAAGATTCAAGAAGAACTGCAGCAGATTGCCGTTATGAAGGTGATGGGATTGCCCCAAAGCTTTATCAGCAGGGTCTACCTGACCAAGTATTATTTCTGCCTAGCTCTGGCAACCATCGTAGGATGGGGACTGTCCTTTCTTCTGAGTTCTCCTTTTAAAAAGCAGATGGCACTGTCTATGGGGCAAAGTCCGACGCCCTTCTATAGCTATCTTCTGGAAATGCTAGTAGCTCTGTTGCTCTGTCTCTTGGTCTTCTGGCTGACTGCCCGTCCTCTCAGCTCCTTTAAGAAAATGACACCCAGCCAAGCTTTAAGATTAGCTTCTGCCAACAGTCTGACTGAGACTCGTTCTACTCCGAAAATGGGCTTACCGACTATCCCCTTCTTAGACAGACCCTATTTCGCCCTAAAAACGATTCTCAGTCATAAAAAACTCTATTTGACTATCTTGTTCATTGTCAGTTTGATTAGCCTGCTTATCCTGCTGCCAGCCAGTCTCTACAGCACTGTGATGGACAAGAACTTCATCCAATATCTGGGTGCTGGTCAGGCAGATGTGTTGGTTGATATTTCTCAGACTGAAGATATCGATACCAAGGCTGCCCAGCTTCTGAAAGAACTGCAGTCAGACAAGGATATCGCAGAAATTAATCAGTACCAGAGCCAGAATTTCTCCTATCAAGACCAGCAAGGTCATACCCAGCAGTTGCGGGTAACTCTGGGAAACCATGCAGGATTTCCAGTCAAATACAGCCAAGGTCGTTATCCTAAAAACGAGTATGAAATTGCCCTCTCCAAGCTTATGGCAGAGGAGCTCAAGCTAAAAACAGGAGACAGCCTGACCTTGACGGTAGACGGTCAAGCCAGAAAACTAAAAGTGGTCGGTATTTACTCAGACCTGACCTACGGCGGCAAGACCGCCAAGGCTGTCTTTGTGACAAAGCAAGCGCAAACGCTCAATAGTCTGACGACCATCCGTCTTAAAGATGCTAGCAACAAAGCTCAAAAAATCAACGAATGGAAAAAACGCTATTCCAACTATAAATTAACCGATGTAGAAGACTTTTTCCATCAGACTTTTGATGACACTCTGGCCATGCTCCGCCTGATTCAGACCAGCGTTTTCTGGACAGGACTGGGAATCATCTTCATCCTTATGACCCTCTTTGTCTATATGATTTTCACCAAGGACCAAGCTGACTTGGCACTTTATCGGATGCTGGGATTTGGCAGTGAACGACTCAGGAGCCACTACCTGCTCGCCGTCTGCTTCATCTTAATGCTGGCTTTGGCAATAGCCGACCTGCTACTCCTTAGTCTGGGGCAAGAAGTCTGCAGTCTGCTGCTCAGCAGCTTCGGTATCAGCAAACTCCAGCTCATCATCAATAAGTCGCTTACTTTTCTATGGACACCGCTGGCTCTGCTTCTTAGCGGACTCACAGCAGCACACATCAGTCTCCGAGCGCTGAACAATCTGGAAATTGGACGTTATCTCAAGGAACATTGACCTTAAGCAGATAGCTTTCGAGCACTTAGCATTTATTTTACATCCGAGGAGAAGCCTATGTTATTAGAAGCACACAACCTCAGCAAAAGCTATCAGGAAAATCAGGAGCCCATTCTCCGTGATTTGTCGCTGGAGATTGAAAGCGGCCAATTCATCGCCATCATGGGGCCGTCTGGTTGCGGGAAATCCACTCTTCTCAATCTTCTATCCACTATTGACAGACCTGACCAAGGACAGATTCTTTACCAGGGACAGGACTTGCTGGCTATGAAAGACAAGGACTTGGACCGCCTTCGCAGAGAGTCTTTCGGCTTTGTCTTCCAGCAGGCAACCTTCCTGAAAAATCTAAATATCCTAGACAATATATGCCTACCGAGTATCATTGGTAAGAAAGGCAGTGAGCGAAAGGCAGCCTATGAGCGCGCCAAGGAGTTAATGGCTCTGACTGGGATTAAGGACATTGCTCACCGCTCTATCCATCAAGTATCGGGCGGCCAGCTCCAGCGAGCCGGCATCTGCCGGGCTCTCATGAACCAGCCTCGAATCATTTTTGCTGACGAGCCGACCGGAGCGCTCAACTCTCAGGCTAGCCGTCAAGCTATGGAACTCATGCAGCACTTCCACCAGCAGGGCGCTAGCATTCTCCTGGTAACGCACGATGCCAGCGTAGCTACCTATGCCGACAAGGTCCTGCTCATTTTAGATGGCAAGATAAAAAAAGAAGTTCTCTTTGACCAAACCTCTAATCAGGATAAGCGGCGCCAGCTGCTCTTGGCGGAGCTCAATCAGATTGGCATATAAGAAAAGAGGCCCTTTGGCAGAATGCCGGGGTCTCCTTTTTATGATATAATAGGATGAATACTGACAAACAAGGATGAAACTATGACACCGCAAGAATTTTACCAGCTCTTAGCCCAGCAGGGAATCGAGCTGATCGACCGCCAGAAAGACCAGTTTGAGCGTTATTTTGAACTTCTGGTCGAATGGAATGAAAAAATCAATCTGACAGCTATCACCGAGAAGAATGAAGTCTATCTCAAGCATTTCTATGATTCAATAGCGCCCGTTTTGCAAGGCCTGATTGGTAATCAAGAGCTTAAGCTGCTGGACATCGGAGCCGGTGCTGGCTTTCCCAGCCTCCCTATGAAAATCATCTGCCCCCAGCTGGATGTGACTATCATTGACTCGCTCAACAAACGCATCAACTTCCTCAAACTGCTGGCAGAGGAGCTGGAGCTGGACAAGGTTCACTTCTACCACGGCCGTGCAGAAGACTTTGCTCAGGACAGGGCCTTTCGAGCTCAATTTGACCTCGTCACTGCCCGTGCAGTCGCTCGCATGCAAGTTCTGTCTGAGCTGACCATTCCCTATCTGAAAGTTGGCGGGAAGCTCTTGGCGCTCAAGGCTTCCAACGCTCCAGAAGAACTGGACGAAGCAAAAAATGCCCTCAACTTACTCTTTAGCAAGGTCCAAGATAACCTCAGCTATGCCCTACCAAACGGTGACCCCCGCTTTATCACAGTGGTGGAAAAGAAGAAAGAAACACCCAATAAATATCCCCGCAAAGCCGGCATGCCAAACAAAAGACCATTATAAGAAAAAAATCAGGCAAAAATTGCCTGGTTTTTTATGTCATCTTCAATAATTCAATTTGCTTCAGACGTTCCTTTTTAACAGCTTCAAAATCACCTGGATACATCTTGTTTATCAAGGTAATAGCAAAATCTGCTGCCCAAAGGCCATGATATTTAACATGGGGACTAGCCACAAGCTGAGCCATCGTTCGATAGAATCTCACTTTAACTACATCTTCTTCCTTTTTTGCTAAACGTGAAATCTCAAAGCTCAGATTTCTAGCAGCATGATAAGAACTCTCCCCAGCTAGCCAGTCATCCATAGAGATAAAAGCCTGTTTCATCTCTTTTGTAAATGCAAAAGCAGTTAGCTCCGAAAGATGAGCAGCATATACTTGGCAAAATCGAACTACTTCTTGGTGTGTTTTTTCTTCATAAACTTTAATAAAGGCTTTCTTCAAGTCTGGCGCGTCCTCTATTTTCCCCAAAGGTTTTTGATAAGCATAGATATCCATATTTCACTTTCCTCCATCCTACCTCCACGGGTTATAAAAGCGGCCGTGATTGACTGCGAAGAGGGCAAAGCAGAGCAATAGAAAGGCGACTGCCAGTGTCAGCACCAGCATATCTCGTCTGCTTAGAGCCTGATAGGTATACCATGTGCGTTTTTTATTTTTTCCGAAACGGCGCAGCTCCATGGCTGTGGCAATGGTATTGATGCGCTCTAGCGAGCTGAAAATCAGCGGAATGATAATCTGCAGATTTCCCTTTACGCGCTGAGACAGTTTGGCTTTCTTGGATAATTCCTGCCCACGCGCTTCCTGGGACATCCTGATCAGGAAGAACTCTTCCTGCAAATCTGGAATATAGCGGAGCGTCAGACTGACTGCGTAAGCAATTTTATAAGAAATACCAAGCTGATGTAGGCTGGAAGCAAACTGACTGGGATGGGTTGTCATGAGGAAAATCACTGCCAGAGGTATGGTCGAAACATACTTGAGCAGGAGATTAAAGAGGTAGAACAGCTGCTGAGCTGTTAGATTATAAGCTCCCCATCCGGTCCAGAGGACATCTTTGGCCCCGTAGATATCGACACCATACTGAGGCGCAAAAAGATAGACCATCACTAAGTTAAGAGCAGCAAAGGATGCCGCAAAGACTAAAACAAATGAAATGTCTCGGATGCGGATACGGGACAGCCGAAAGAGACAGAGGGACAGCAGGGCTAGCCCCAGCAAAAAGCGAGTATCGTAACTAATCATGGCTGCCACTGATACCAGAACGAAGAACAGCATCTTGCTGGCACCGGACAGACCATGAAGAAACGTCTCGCCTGCATGGTAGCCGATTAATTTTCGCTGATTAAGCATGCTTGTCCTCCTTTTTTCGCATATAAAACTCGGTCAAAGCCAGAGGGTCGGCACCAATCTTCTCAGCCAGAGCAAAGATTGACGTTTCTTTTAGATGAGCCGCCGCAATCAACTTCTGATCTGTCAGCACCTGCGCAGGCGCCTTATCGGCTAAAATCTGACCATCCACCACAACTACTGCCCGATCTGAATAATCTAGCATCAGCTGCATATCGTGGGTAATCATGATAATCGTATGTCCCTGCTGGTTGAGCTCGTCTAGAAAGTCCATCATCTCTGTATAATGGCGCTGGTCCTGACCAGCTGTCGGCTCATCCAAGAGGATAATCTCTGGATTCAGCACCAAGATAGATGCAATGGTCACCCGCTTTTTCTGACCGAAAGACAGAGCCGAAATCGGCCAACTACGAAATTCATAGAGGCCACAGGTCTTGAGAGCCGCATGGACCCGCTCTTCGATTTCCGCTTCTGCCAGTCCGCGCAAACGCAAACCTAGAGCCACTTCATCAAAAATCATGGCTGCCGAAATCATCTGATTGGGATTCTGCAGGACATAGCCAATCCGCTCAGCTCGCTCCTTGATGGAGTCTCCTTTGATGTCCTGACCTTTCCACCTATAGCTCCCATCAGTCTCGATAAACTGACAGAGGGCCTTGGCCAGGGTTGACTTACCAGCTCCATTTTTACCAACGATGGCTATTCGCTCACCCTTGAAAATCTTCAGATTGATATCCTGCAAAATAGGCTTGCCGCCGCTCTGGTAAGCAAAGGACACATGCTCCAGTTCCAGCAAGGGCTCCTGAGGCTCTTTGTCAGAGTCAGACCAATCTCTGCCTTCAAATGTCACATCTGCCAGCTGCAACTGATCCAAGCGGGACAATCCCTCAGTCTTTTCCACATCAACACCCAGCTGGCGTAGGGTCGTAATGTAGAGCGGCTCGCAAATGCCATTTTCAGCTAGCAGTTGTGTTCTGAGCAGGTCGTCTGGCTGTCCATTAAAGAGAATGCGTCCGTCATTGATAAGCACTAGCCGGTCTACTGGCCGATAGAGGACATCTTCCAAGCGGTGCTCGATAATCAGAGTCGTCGTTTCCGTCTCCCGATGAAGTTGGTCAATCAAATCAATGGTATCCTGCCCTGAATTGGGATCTAGGTTGGCCAAGGGCTCGTCAAAGAGCAGAATAGGACTCTCGTCAATCAAAACTCCTGCCAGACTGACGCGCTGCTTTTGACCGCCTGATAAATCCTGAGGCCGATGCTGCATAAGCTCTGCCAAATCCAGCTTCTCTGACCAGGTTTTAACTTTTTCACGCATAAGCGACAGCTCCATCACGTCATTTTCCAGCGCAAAGGCCAGATCTTCTGCTACGCTAAGCCCGATAAACTGGCCATCCGTGTCCTGCAAGACCGTGCTGACTAGATTGGACTTATCATAAATGCTGGATTCAAAGGCTGGCTGCCCCTTAATCAAGAGCTGACCGCTGGCCTCTCCTTTATAAATGTTGGGGATAATCCCATTGAGGCACTGACCCAGCGTTGACTTACCAGAGCCAGACGGCCCGACAATCAGAACCTTCTCTCCCTCGTAAATTGTCAGATTGATCTGCTTCAGGGTCGGCTCAGACTGGGCCTGATATTGAAAGCTAAAGTCTTCAAATTGGATAATTGTTTTTTTCATCTTATTTCTCTATAATGCCAGAGCGATTTGAATCGCTAGATTGGCAATCTTATCTTTTTCGTCTAAGTCTGCATGATTGGCAAGGTTGCGCATATCCCAAGCTTCCTCAGACAAGTGGTCGGCTGCATAAAAGAACTGACAGACAGTTATCTCTCGAAAAGCTGCTAAAGCCGCTACAGCTGAGCATTCCATATCCACACAAATAGCTCCCTCGGCCTTTCTCTGGCGGAGCTTAGCAGGTGTCTCACGGTAAATGCCGTCTGTCGTCCAGACCTTGCCCTTGCTGTGGGAAATACCACGCTCATCCAGAAAAGCCGTCAGAAAATCTTTCAAGCCAAGATTGACTTTCTGCTCACGGCTAGCTGGCTGGTAGTGATAGCTAGTTCCCTCATCACGCAGGGCCTCCGTCGGGATAATGACGGACGTTTCCTTAATCTCCTCATCCAAGATACCGCAAGTACCAAAAAGTACAAGCTTCTTCATACCAAAAGCAATCAGGTCTTCCAGAATAGCCACACAGGCCGAAGCTCCAACCGGTGCATTGAAGAGAGCCAGTTCTCGTCCATCTGCGAAAATACGATAGATAGGAATTTCAATATTAGCCATGCTAGTCGTCGTAATCAGCTCATGCTCAAAATCCACTAGCATCCGCGCAAAAGTCTCTCTGGCAAAGCAGGAAACAGCCGTCTCCGGAAAACCCTCTATGGATTCATTCAAGTCCTCTGGGTTGATGATGGCCTTGCGACTTTGGTCAAATTCTTCAAGTATCATAGGCTTGCTCTTTTATCTCTCTTCCTGATGAAACAGCCAGCAGATGTCTACTGACTTCATCTTACCATTGTATCATAAAAAGGCGGTCTGCTGAATGCTGCCTGCATATTTTCTACATAGGAAATGCCATAGGCAGGCTCTATAGCTACAAGTGAAGTGAGTACTTTATCCAATGATTTTCCAACAAAAAAGACTGGGAATAACTCCCAATCTCATCTTACATAAGGGCTGTTGCAGCAGTAATCAAGCCAAATACGATGCCTGGCATATTAGCCGCAGCCAAAGGAATATCCCGTTTCTCTTTAAATAGGCCATAAATGACCCAGAGAGTACAGTTTAGAGCAGCTACTGAAGGCTGGATAAAGTCACCCTTGTTGCCAGCTAGATTATTCATAATCTGTGGGATATAGGAAACATACATCATAACAGACATAAAAGTGGCCACCCAGCCCAAGATTAGCATGTGTTTTTCTTTCATTTCGCTCTCCTTTTTATAAAACTGACCTCTATTCTATAGCTTCTTTTTGAAATTTTCAAGATATTTTCAATAATGTTATCAAAACGAAAAGAGTCACAAAATTGTGAGAACTGCTGACAGACCTAAAAAAGCCGCCTTTTGGCAGCTCTGTTAAGATTCACAAAGTAGATTTTCCTAACGCTAAAACTTCGGTTCTCCATCGGGAAGTTGGTCCAAAATGGCTTCCAGTTCCAGTCGATTGAGTGGCTGAATCCGAATCTGACTGGAATCCAGATAGCTACGGTGAGTGTCTGGAATTTTCTCCAAAAAAGCTTTTAAGTCCTTTGTTGTCAAGTATTTATAGCCCTGCGGACTGCTAGCATCCTCTATCAGGATGTGGAGATGCCATTTCATGTCTTGACTAGCACCGCTCTCAATCATCTCTTTAACTAAGTAGCCCTTGGGCATGGGCTGAGTCGGAAGGACTGTCTCCACTCCTTCTGCCAGAACATAAGAACCCAGATATTTCCCATCCTGATCCTTATAATACTTAGGAGTTGAAAATTGACTCTGAACCTGCTGCATCTCGGCCATCTGTCTGCCGAACTCCTCCACAGGATCTTCAACTTTGAATAGTTCCAGAAGTTTTTCCTGCGACATATACAAATCATGAGCATAGCCTTCGAAAACATGCATAGGCGCAGCTGCAACTCTGGCATCATTCAGACCATAGAGAATATCCGCTTCAAAATCAATATTAAAAATCCCGTCAGCAGTGTAAGTCGTGCCGTATTCATCGACAATATCCTGCTTCATCTTCTGAGCCAAACGACTCATGAAGAGAATAGCCCCTTTCCAGTCGCCTACCGTCGATGGTGTCAAGACGCGGACCTGATAGGTTTCCCGGTCTGGCAGATAATAAACTTCAAACCCACGGCCTGCCCCTTCCCAATAGACAGCCAGAAAAGTTCCGACCTGATCCAAGGATTGATAAGCCTTATCACCCTCGAGGCCTACAACCTCCAGCCCTTCCACCAAGGAAACCAGAGACAAGGGTGTTTCGACCGCCTTATAGCTAAACAAGCCCTTTCGGTTCTGAATGTAAAAAGAAATACTCATACCATGCTCCTTTCTAACTACAAAAACCTTTCAAAAAGCGAGAAAATGCAAAATCAAAACTCAATACAGGTACAAACTAGATTTTCTCCAAGACTTTTAAGGATAAACTTCATTCGCAAAACGGACTCTGGTATTAGTATAACATTTTTGGAAGAAAAAGACGAAAAAACCTGTATCCATGAAGAGACTTTCCGACTGAAAGCTTCATTAATACAGATTCTAAGAATATATTTGAACTTCATAAAAAGGCAATGAATAAACTTCTAAGAAAGCACAACTCATTCTGAGCACTTCTTACTTTTTATCCTGCTGCGTCAGCTCCTGATTGTAGGACAAGGCTAGCTTGATCCAGTAAGGCAGTTCCTTTTGTCCTTCGCCATCTAAATCAATATAGCCATGATAAAGCCTGCCCTTCATTAACGTCACACTGGCACCATTTTTAGGCAGAACCTGCTTTTCCAGTTCCTTACCGATGCGTACCATGATAAGCTCTTGACTTCTCGAACTCACAGTAACGGTCATCTTACCTCGGACCATAAAAGCCAAACCACCAAACATCTTCTTCTCTTCTACCTCTTCTTCAAAAACATGAGGGGGAAGATCAGTAGCTAAAATGGCACGGACTTGCTGGGCTAAGGATTCACTATAAGCCATCCTTCTGCCTCATTTCATCACATCCCAGCCGATACCAAAACGGTCAATCAAGCGGCCATAAAACTCTGCGAAAGCTTGTTCCTCTAAAGGATAGAGAATTTGTCCACCTTCAGCAAGCTTAGAAAAGAGCTCATCGGCTTCTTCTCTACTGTCTGGGCTCAGAACCAACCATTGATTGGGCTGATGATTGCTAGGAATAGACAGGTCATTAAAAACACCTACATCCTCACCATTCAGGGTCAAGTTTTCCGTATCTAAGGCAATCCAAGCAATCTTATCCCGTTTTTCTGCAGGAAGGTCAGCTGGATCCATCATCTCACTGGCTCGGGCAAGTCCCTTTATCTCTGTCTGAAAAAGTTCCGCATAAAAACGAAAAGCTTCTTCGGCCTGACCATTAAAACTTAAAAACACGTCTAATTTCATTATTGTTCCTCCGATTTCTTATATCTGAGAATAAATCTCTAGTATCAGTTTATCAATTAGGATAAAAATTTTCTTATTCTCAATTGCGCTTGTTTGGCTAGGGAACGCATGATTAAAACTGGAAGATTAACTGTAATAGGTGGATCGCTGGGCAAGGGCCTGCGCATGCTGATTTCCTCTTGATAGATGTTATCGCCTGAAAAAGTGAGAGGCTCATCGCTGCCCCAGCGAAAGTTATGCTCCAAGACATAGTTTTTAGTTAGGCGTAAATCCTCCAGCAATTCACAAGCCAAAAGATAGTAGTCACCATCCGGTACATTTTCAAAAGTAAATTGTCTCTCCTGACTCAGTGCTACTCCGATAACCGGCTCTTCTTTAGGTATGCGGGTTTTAAAAAGCCCGACACAGCTAATGCGTGGTTCATACCCCTCAGGATAAGATAGCGTCACGGTCAAGCGATTGCCACTTTTACAGTCAGGATCCTGATGCAGCAAAACTCCCTTCTCATCCAACTGTTTGACCATAAAATCATAAGCCTTGGTTGATTCTTGATAGTATTTTTTAGGCGAAAGTCCAGTATGCCGCTTAAAAGCATTAGAAAAACTGCCTAGACTATCATAACCAGCTTCCATAGAGGTCTCGGTCACATTTTGCCGGCCTTCTACAATTTCCTGAATCCCTTTTTCCATCTTAAGAGCTTCCATATATTGCTTGATAGAAAAGCCCATCTTTTTCTTGAAAGTTCTGGATAGATGGGAAGGACTATAATGGAAATACTGAGACAAATCAGTCAGACTCAGCTCTTCATCTGCATGCTGACGAAGATAGGCTGCAACTTCTTCCATGATAGCTTTAGACATAGACTTGCTCCTTTCCCATTTATTTAAGCCCATTATATCACATCAAAAAGAAAGGACAAAAAAATCGAAACCGCAGAAAGAAAATCAGAAATCAAGTGATAATCCGCGAGATGCCCCAAGAATCGGCGGAAATAGTCTGCTTTCCCAAATCTCTGTCCAACAAGACTTTTACCTGTAGATAAATGAAAAAAAACTTTAGACGTTTGAATCGTCTAAAGTTTTTAGTTTTTCTTAGGAATTTAGAAACTTGCCTTACCATCAAAAATAGTCAGCTTATGCAAATTTTCCATGCCTGCAATAATGGGTCTAGCTTTTGCAATGAGATTTTGAAAAACTTCCAAGGTCAGACTGTCATTGTGAGCTTGCTCGCTCTCCCAAACTTCGTAAATATAGATGCTGTTGGGTTCATCTGCCTTCTCACCTAAGATATAGCAGAAACAAGTGTCAAGATTTTGCATTTCTTTGACAACTTCTTGCATGTAAGCAGTAAGTTCCTGCACCTTTCCTTCTTGGGCCATTAATTTCCCATAAACACAAAATTTTTCCATTAGGATCTCTCCTTATTACTGAGCTACCAATGTTTCCAAGCTTTCCCCAATCGCAGCCAAACGCTCCACCACTTCTGCCTGGCTCAAGCCGTTTTCAGCCACATAGCGATTGCGAGGGTGAACACGGCATTCATGAGAACAGCCACGGAGGTACTTGTCTTCGTTTTCTTCTGAAGTCAGGATGCGGCGGTTACACTCTGGATTGCCACAGTTGACATAGCGCTCGCAAGGAGTCCCGTCAAACCAGTCTTTCCCAATCACAACTGGATCAACATGGTTGATATCAACCGAGATACGCTCATCAAAGACATACATCTTACCGTCCCAAAGCTCACCTTGAACTTCTGGATCCTTGCCATAAGTCGCGATACCGCCATGAAGCTGACCGACATCCTTGTATCCTTCACGGACCATCCAGCCTGAGAATTTCTCACAGCGAACACCACCGGTACAGTAAACAACCACGCGCTTGTCCATGAACTTCTCTTTGTTATCACGGACCCATTGCGGCAACTCACGAAAGTTGCGAATGTCTGGACGGATGGCTCCGCGGAAGTGACCCAGATCGTACTCATAGTCGTTACGAGTGTCTAAGACAACAGTGTCTTCGTCCAAGAGTGCTTCCTTAAATTCCTTAGGTGACAGGTAAGCCCCTGTCGTCTCTAGTGGGTTGATGTCATTGTCAAAATCATTGTCTTCCAAGCCCAAGTGCACGATTTCTTTCTTGTAGCGAACAAACATTTTCTTGAAGGCTTGCTCATTTTCTTCGTCAATCTTGAACCAAAGATCTTCCATGCCTGGCAGGGAATGCACATAATCCATGTATTTTTGAGTGGTTTCATAATCACCAGAAACCGTTCCATTGATTCCCTCATCTGCTACCAAGATACGGCCTTTAAGACCGATAGATTTACAGAAGGCCAGATGATCAGCTGCAAATTTCTCAGCATTCTCAATCGGAACATATTTGTAGTAAAGTAGGACGCGAATATCTTTTGCCATAAGATTTCAACTCTCTTTTCTCTATAAAATTTTCTGAATTTTTTAATTCATCTATTTATTATAACCTGATTGAAAAAACTGGGCAAAATATTTGTTTGAAAAATAGCAGAGCTGGAAAGTTTAAGCGAGAAGGACAAGTCAACGCTCTTCTTCCAATTGATCCAAATACTTCTCAAAGCGCTTTTTCTGCCATTTATTTATATACTCCAAGAAAATATTGACCAGCAGCATAAAGGGAAAGTAAATGACAAAAGTAATTAAAATAGCGAATAGAAACATGGGGTGAAAAACACTATTATGATAAATAGCATGATTCAGTTGGAAATTCTGGCAGGCAATCAAGAAAGTCAGAAAGCCTGTCGAAACCAGTAAGCCCCAGATAGTAAGACTGAAACTATTGTAATAATTGGCTCCCAGATACTGAGCTCGACACATGAAATAAAGAGAGGCAATGGCAATCAGAACCACGAAGGACTGATAGTGAATGGCTCCAGCATTCATAGCTACAGAACCAGCATATAAGGCTAGACTACCATACAGCAAAAGACTAAAAGCCTCCATGCCGGCCTTGTTGACCAGTTGCTCTTCCCGCTCGTCCAAGATTTGTCGTTTAATAAGTTTAATTTTCATGACTAGTCCTTTCTCTATTCAATCCAAAACAATTGATCCAGCGTCTTATTGAGACATTTGCAAATTGCTAAACATAAACTGAGACTGGGATTGTACTTACCCGCCTCAATCAGGCCAATGGTCTGGCGGGTCACTCCGATAGCATCTGCCAAGTCCCCCTGGGTCATATCATGCTCAGCTCGTGCCATTTTTAGCCTAAGATTTTTAACCATGGTCATCATCCTTATCATTTTTCTTCTTTGTTGCTATGCCTAAAAGTGCACAACCAATTGTAATATCACTGCCAGCAAAAATAAGAAAAGTCTGATTTTGATTGTTCAGTCCTATAACCAAAAAAATGATACCCAAAACAAGCCAAATAAGTGGTGAATATATATTTTTGATGTTTTTCATATCGCTTCTCCCTTCATTTTTATAAGTCTATTATACAATATATTTTAAATAATGCAATATATAAATTACATTTTGTTTTTTATTTTGTACAAAAAAAGACTGGGAATTCTCCCAATCTGTCAATTTTTGATGTAATCAATCCTTTTTCAGACTTCCTGCGCGTGTGCGGGTGCGAGCGTAAGCAGTCAGCAAGACTGTACCGATGACTGCTACTGTCGCAGAATTCACCAGAATTGCTACAATACTTTGAGCAATAACCTTATTGACCGGCTCACCAGATACAATCACGTCACCAATCGGGCCGATTAGCCAAGCGATTGCATTGGCTCCAAACTGAATCAAGTTAAAGCGGATAATATCCTTGACTTCAAATTTGCCATCTTCTACTTGGAAGAATTTTCTAAAGAAACCAACCAATAGACCAAAGACTCCGCTGCCAGCAATCCAGAACCACCAAAGTCCGCCACCGCTCATAGCGTCTTTAATGGCATGGCCAATGAAGCCCATCAGGAAACCAACGATTGGTCCAAAAATGACGCTAAAAAGAGCTTGCAGAGGGTATTGGAGCTGGATGCTGGTATTGGGTACAGGCGTTGGGATATTGATCATTCCGATGACCACGAATAGGGCAGCTCCAATTCCTGTTGCGACTACGTTTCTGATTGTATTATTTTTCATGTTCTTCTTCCTTAATTTTCAATTCTCTTGATTTCAATATGCCATTGGGCACCGACGCCAACATTGTAGGCCTTAGCAAAGGAACCTTGGTTAATCGCTAAGCCAACCCGATAGAGGGAGTTAATATAGAGGATAGGCTGACCGATGCGGACATCCGCAAAGGACTTGCCATAGGTTACTTGGTTTTGATAAACCAGCATGTCATTGTTGTAGATGGTAACCTCGAAGCGGTCGCCAAATTCTGGTTCTAAGGTGCAGAATTCCTCGCGGGTGATAGAGGTCCAGAGAGAACCAAAGCGGACATCCAGGATATCAATAGCTCCGCTGACATAATTCTCCGCAAGCGTAGTCTCTACTACCTGAATTTCGACAATGTCTTCAACTTTAAGCTCCGGTCCAACTTCTTCAAAGCTGATATGGCCGCTGGCTAGCTTGGCACCTGTATAGGCATAGACATCACGACCGTGGAAAGTGTAGGAATGCTCCGTATCCTTGCGGCGATTTTCCACTTCAGAAATTTCCCGAATGGCCTCAATGCCGACATGCTTCTTGATGAAAGACAGGGTGCCGTTATCAGGCGTAACGATGTACTGACCCTTTTTAGTCTTGGCTACCACACTCTTACGCTTTGAGCCCACACCCGGATCCACTACCGACACAAAGGTCGTTCCTGCTGGCCAGTAATTAACTGTCTGAAAAAGGCGATAGCTTCCCTCAAAGATATTGTAAGGGGTGATATCGTGAGTCAGATGATGAATTTTCAGAATGGGCGACTCTTCTAGTGCCACTCCGATCATGGCTGACACAGCTCCATCTACCAGACCAAAGTCCGACTGGAGTACGAGTAAATTGTTCATGTTTTCTCCTTAGTTATATTTACAATAATATTTAGACTGAAGCTGACTTGGAAAGTCTAGCTTTAAGGATTTTCCTTCCTAACAGGAATCCAAGTAAAGCGCCCAGTAAAATGCTAACTACAAACCAGAGGACTAAGCTAGGTTCTGGCTTAAGCATGACCTGCTCAATATAAGCCTGAGTCTTTCCTCTGGCAAGAAGACTAGCTTCGTACTGCTTGGGTGCCAGCCACATTAGGAAAATAGGACCCGCTGTGCTAAAGCTGAAAACCATAAAAGCCAGCAAGCTTCTAACAGTCTTTTGATAGCCGCCTGACCGAGCTATAAGATCCGCTAAAATACCACAAATCAAACCAGGTAGAAAGGCCCCAAAGCCATGTCGACTAAGCAGAAAGAAGAGACCCAGCAGACAACCTAGGCCGCTGATCAGACCGAAGGTCTTTATTTTCTCAGTATAGAAGATAAACAGAACTCCGCCAAAGAAAGCTGTAAAAGCTGGAGCGTAAAACATATTGCCTGAGCGGTCAAATAAAAGCCCAATCAAGACGCCTAAGATCATGGCTAAAAAATAAAAGAGGTAAAAGAAGCCAGCCTGCTTTAGTTTGTCTTTTCTTATAGAGTATAGCATAAGTCTTCCTTTCCCGCTAGTTAGCTTGACGGTAACTGCCAATCAAATCTTGAATGAGCTCTATATGTGTATAGTAATCAGCAATTTTCACATTCTCATCTCCGCCATGGTCTCGGCTGTTGGCATTTCCAAGTCCGAAAGCTGCCATAGGAACCTCCAAGGCTTCATAGACCGTGTGCATCGGACCAGTTCCAGCTGAAGTCGGCAGTACAGAGACGCCCTCTTGATAATAATCTTTAGCCAGCTCGATAAGATTAAGAATGGATGGTGCGCTCATGTCGCTGCGATAGCTCATCTCTCCCAAGGTATAGGTCAGTTCAACAGCCGGATAGCCATTCTTGTCCAGCTGCTGACGAATCTTGTCCAAAACATCTTGTGGCACCAGACCAGGCACCAGACGAACTTCCATCTTGGCTTGAGCATCTGAAGGCAAAATGGTTTTAACCCCTTGGCCTTGATAGCCTGATCCAAAACCTTCAATATTCAGCGAAGGTTCAAAGTAAAAGCGACGGAGGAATTCCTTCCGCCCGTCCAATAGAACTGGCAATTTTAAACCGTAGACTTGACTTAACTCTTCAGGAGTCCGCAGTGCATATTCCTCAATCAGAGCCAGCTCCCGTTCATTTGGCTCTTGAACCTGTTCATGAATGCCTTCAACTAAGATGCGGCCGTCTGGACTGCGCAAGCTGGATAAAGCATTGAGCAAATACCAAGGAGCGGAATTGATAACCCCGCCGAAGCTGGAATGGATATCTACATCTGCACTTTTGACCGTCATATCGAAGGTAACAATCCCCTTGTTACCGCCCGAGATTTCCAACTGTCCTAAATTGTTGCGGCTGCCTTGCTCCCAAACCAGCAAATCTGCTCCTCGCAGGCGTTTGCGATGCTTGGCCAGATATTTATCCAAATCTGTCGAAGCAGACTCTTCTGCCCCTTCCATCATAAAGATGATATTGACTGGCAAATCACCATGCTCTCGAATATACTTGCGAACAGCCGTCAGACGAGCGGTAATGTGCCCCTTGTCATCATCCACTCCTCGCCCATACATAACTCCGTAATGAACAGATAGTGTAAAGGGATCATTGGTCCAAGGCTGGTCATCATCTGCCGGCACTGTATCGTAGTGGTTGTAGAAAATAATGGTCTTAGCGGCAGGATTTGAAGAAAGAAACTCCGCTAAAATAAATGGAGCAGTATAGCTATCGTCAATCATGACCTTGGCACCTGCAGCTGTAAAAATCTCTCCCAAATAGTTGGCTACTTCCTGAAGGCCAACCTGCTGGGCAAAGATTGATTTTTTAGAGATCAAGGTCCGCAGCACTTCAAAATAGTGCTGGGCTACCTCGTCGTTTTCAAATTTCTTGATTTGTTCAGTCTCAGTTGAGAAAGGCATGCGTTACTCCTATTAACAGCAGATAAAGGGCTGGGGAAATAAGCTTCCCCGCCCTTATCGTATTTCTTGTATCAAAGTCTAGTCAGCCAAATTGCAGACTGGACTTGATGGGATTTCTTACTTGATATCTTTTGCATCTGGCAGGTAAGAACCGCCAAAGAATTCTTGTGATAGTTTTTCAAGCGTACCATCCTCATAGAGTTCCTTGATTCGCTTGTTGACAAATTTTTGCAGGTCTTCCTGACCGCTTGCAATAATCGGATAGACATAAGGTTGCTGGTCGCTTGGAAGCTCAATCACTTCCAGATTTTTCAAGCCTTGGTCTTTGATAATAGACTCTACAGTTATGCGCTCAAAAACCTTATAGTCCGTACGGCCGTCATTCAGATTGGCCAAGATTTGCTGAATGGTTCCGTCCGTATAATTGATTTTTGTCGGATTATCGCTATGTTCCTTGTTATAGTCCTCTAGTTGCTGAGCTGTTGAAGTCCCCTGAACAACCTCAGTAGACTTGCCGCCAATGTCATCCAGCGATTTAATGCCCTCACCTTTACGGACAACTAAAACTATTGGATTTTTCGCATATGGACTAGCATAGAGATATTTGTTAGCTCGTTCTTCAGAGTAGCTGATATTATTGGCACCGATCTGGTAGCGGTCGCTGTCCAGACCTGAGAAAATAGAAGCCCACTTGGTCTTATTGAAATTGACTTCATACTTGTCTGAGTCCTTAAAGATAGCACGAAGGACTTCGATATCGTAGCCAGTCAGTTTACCGTCTTTATCCTCGTATGAAAATGGTTTGGTCGTTCCCACTGTTCCGACTTCTACCTTTGTTTTCTCTGTTTTCTTCTCACTTGATGATGAGCAAGCCACCAAGGCACCAATAGCCAAGACACTGACGGCTGCCAGAGAGAAGTATTTCAAGGTTTTCTTCAGGTTCATATTTCGAATTCCTCCTAAAAAGTCTTTCTTTATCATATCAAATAAGGAGAAACTTGACCATTATATATTTTTTATGGAGGTGATAGCTTTTCTTTATCAGCTTTGAGGCAGTCATTATTTAAGCTTTCTGCCTGTAGTGCTGCAGGAGAAAGAGGGCACTTTCGACATAGTAAGGAACGGAAACTTTGAAAGCTTCGTCGTCAATGACCATGCTGTCGTGATGGAGGTCAGGAGCATTTTCTGCCCCATTTGAGCCGATAAAGGCAAAAACGCCTGGAAGCTTCTCCTGATAAAAGGCAAAATCTTCTCCAGCCGAGGAAGGACTGGCTGGCAGGATCTCTGCCAGATTCTGTGAGTGCTCATAGAGCAGCTCGGCCAATTCGGGGTCATTATAGGTTACTGGCGGAGTATGGTCCCAAGAAATCCTGACTTGAGCCCCAAAATTCTCCGCTGTATTCTCTACAATTCGGATAAAGTCTTCCTTGAGACGCTGCTGCAAGGTCGGATTGAAGCTGCGAATCGTTCCTTCAAAAAAGCCCGACTGCGGCAATACATTCCAGGTCGCTCCCGCTTCTATATGGGTTACAGACAAGACAGCAGCTTCAAAAGGAGACACAGTACGGGCCACTAGAGCCTGCAGATTTTGAATCATACCAGTCAAGGTCAATACTGTATCAACACCCAGATCTGGCCTAGCCGCATGGCTGCTGACTCCTTCTACCTCCACCTTGAACTTCTCAACCCCAGCCATCATGGCTCCAGCTTTAAGTGCCAACTGTCCCGCCTTGAGCTGCGGCATATTGTGAAAACCGATAATAGCTGACACATCGTCCAGCAGACCTGTCGCAAGAACCTGACTGGCTCCCTGAGAAGTTTCCTCAGCTGGCTGGAAAATCAGACGGATTGTCCCTCTCAAATCTCCTTCCATAGCCTTGAGCAGCTCCGCTGCCCCCAAAAGGCTGGTCTGATGAAAATCATGGCCGCAAGCGTGCATGACGCCTGAATTCTGACTGGCATAAGGCAGACCGGTTCGCTCCAAAATAGGCAGAGCATCAATATCAGTCCTCAGGGCAATAACCGGTTTGCCAGAGCCAACCTCGGCAACTAGGCCCGTTTTCAGATCAGATTCCAAAATCCTAATCTCCAAATCTTCCAGGTAGGCTTTTAGGAAAGCCGTCGTTTCAAATTCCTGCCCAGACAGCTCTGGATGCTGATGAAGATAATGCCGCGTTTGCATCAGTTTATCATAAAATTTTTTCATGGCCGACTCCTTTACTCGAATACACCTATCTACCATCCAGTATAGCACAAAGCTGGACGCAGAAACAAAAATAGAGAGCAAATAATCAATAATCAGCCCTCTAATTTTGCTATTATGATATATCGCCTTCGAAGGAGATGACAATGGATTCATAAGAAAAATCAAGCTCCAAGACCCACTCGCCATCTGCCTTGACAAATTTCAACTGATAATCTCGTTCTGGTTTGGAAGCAAGGCACAGTCAGCCAAATTCGTCTCCTTCATAAGTTAATACTATGACTTTTGTACTTTACCATACTTAGCTGCACTGGTAGATACAGTTTGAGACTTCTCATCACAGAAAAACCTGTAGCTCCAACTACAGGTCAAGTATCTTTAGAATCCATCTACATTCGTATAGATTTTTTGGACATCTTCGTCGTCTTCTAAAACGCTATAAAGCTTTTCAAAGGTTTCGAGGTCTTCACCGGTCAACTCTACTTCAGACTGAGGAATCATTTCAAGCTCGGTTACTTGGAATTCTTGAATGCCAGATTCACGCAGAGCCACGATAGCCTTGTGAAGGTCAGTTGGCGCTGTATAAACAGTGATGCTTCCTTCTTCTGCTTCAACATCATCAACATCCACATCCGCTTCCAGCAGCTGTTCAAAGACACTGTCAGCGTCGTCCCCCGCAAAGACAATCACGCCTTTATTATCAAATAAATAGGCTACAGAGCCGCTAGCTCCCATATTGCCGCCATTTTTACCAAAAGCAGCACGGACATTGGCTGCAGTCCGATTGACATTTGAAGTCAGAGTATCGACAATCAGCATAGAACCGTTTGGCCCAAATCCTTCATAGCGGCCTTCAGTAAAGGTTTCGTCAGTGTTTCCTTTTGCCTTATCAATGGCTTTGTCAATGACATGCTTCGGCACTTGAGCCTGCTTAGCCCGGTCAATAACAAATTTCAAAGCTGTGTTAGACTCTGGATCTGGATCACCCTTTTTAGCTGCTACATAGATTTCTACACCAAACTTAGCATATACTTTTGAGTTCGCGCCGTCTTTGGCCGTTTTCTTTGCCACAATATTGGCCCATTTACGTCCCATTGGAGATTCTCCTTTTGATAAATTACATTTTTAATCTTTCTTATTATAACACAGGGAATCAGAAAAATCACTAAGAAAAAATGATAGCTTTTAGAAGAACCAGCTTGGTTTCTTTAACTTTACACCTATTTCTATTCCATAAAAAATCCAGTCGCTAAAAGAGCAACTGGACAGTACATTCTATTTCCTGAAACTAGCAGGCCTGTCATAACGGACCTTTGCCGAAATCCATCAAAAATATCACTGATAATTTTTCACAATAGGCAAATCCGGTTTGCATCTGCTTAAGCAGGCAAAGACATCTTCTATTCGGCCATCTAAAAAAGTAACATCTACTCGAACGGACTTGCCATGATAAGGCTTGATATATAGGTAGTCTCTCCGATAGTACCTGACTCCCAGTCGAAAAGAAGCCTGCCCATCAGAAGTTCTTCCCCAAGCCGGCCGGTAAAAAACACTTTCCAGTTGATTCCAAGCAAAGCTATGCTCTTTCAAGAAAGCACCTCGCACGGTCAAGCCCCGTTCTGTTCCTGCAAGAACAAAGCAATTTTTACTCAGCTTGCGCCCCGCATGGACTATTGCAAAGATTTCGACTATAGCAGTCATGAAAAAAGCAAGTATAAAAGGCAAACTGAACGAGCGTATTCCTGCTCCAGGCATGGCCTTTTCGAAAGAAAATAGTATAAAGTAAGCTAAAGTTCCGAAAATAAGGCTTAAGGCTAAAAAGACAGATGCCAAGATGACTATGGTCAAATAGAGTCCTCTACGGTAGCGAAAAGCAAACAATAAAGGCATGGCTTTTCCTTTCTTTCTCAGCTAATAGTTTTGCTTATGCTTTACTGAGGCGCCTTAAACTCATCTTCCTCTACCTTATTCCAGTCAGAATATTGAGTATCTGTTTGAACATCCAAACTACCTTCTTCACCCTTATAAGATAGACCTAGCTTGAAGTCTTTTAAGAATAAGGTCTTTTTATCCAAGCGTACTTCTAACTTCTTATCCATATCTGCCTGAGTAACACCTGTCAGCTCTAGTTTGAATTCTTCACCAAAGAGCCCCAGTAAATCAGCATTTTTACTACTTAATTTAAAGATATATTCATCACCGCTTTCCTTTACAGTGACATCATCAGCCATTTGATAAAAGCCATCCATGAGTTTGAAATAATCGGGCTGAACATAATAATCTGCCCCGCTTCCCATTTCTTGCTTAGTCCATGTTCCATTTTTAGAAGAACGAGTATACAAAAGTTTATCCTCTCCGCCTGGCATAATCGCTTCTTGATAACTCTCCTGACCGCTCTCTTTTCCATCTATTACTAAATGCCCCTTGGCCAGCTCATCCGTGCTTTTATCATAGAGAAGATCCCCGCTCATCGTTTGAGTTTTATTGGAACCATCTACAGTGATAGATAATTTCACCTTCATTTTCATTGAAGTTAGATCTTCATTCGCAGTTTCTGCTTTCTCCAAGAGTTCTTCAATATCGTCAGAAGAAGTATTTTTTTGGCTCTCACGGGAGCTATTCTCAGTACCACCTTGATTCTTTTGAGAATGCTTCTGCCCAATCAAGCTACAAGCCCCTAAACTAAGCGTAAGCAAGGCTGTAAGGGCCATAAAGGTAATCTTTTTGAATTTCATGAGTCTTCCTCCTTTGAGACATGGATAGGAAAGATAATCATTCAATCAGCATAGCAATGTTTTATTGACCGAATGTTAGCTTTCATACCTACAATCAAACCACTAAAATGCAAATCATGCTCCTTAGTGAAAACAAGTTTGTTTTTTTATTATACCATTTTTTATTTACCATCGCAAACAAAGCAAAAAGGCTGAACATTCAGCCTTACTTGTCTTTCATAATCGGAACCCGTCCAAAATTCTGCTCCCAAAGTGCGGGATTGCCTAGCTGATAGACCTTGTCAGCCTGCTGGGTTAGACTATCCCATGGCTCCTTGCCGATACGGCTGACCAAATCAACTTTTCCCTTAAGCTGGGACAAATGCTGGCGCCCCTGCTCGGAAAAGCCTAAAATATGAACACCTGACGGAAGCTCTTCTTGCCTAGCTCCGACTAGGATATGGGTCAGCAGACGCCGGACCCGAGCCTTGGTATAGCGCTTGGTCGCCACCTGTTCAACTAGCTCTTCTATGGTCTCACTGCTTTTCAAGGCCACTCTAATCCTGACGGCCAACTCCTGATTGACCTGGTAAAAATCTGTCAAATCCGGACTTGTCACTATCTGGTAACGGAGATAGGGAAAAAAGTCCGACCAGGTCACCTTGGGAGCCATCTTAATCAGCTCATGAGCTGGGGTGAATTTCTTGAGTAAGTCTGGCTGATCCAGATTCTGACGAAGGGCAGTTGCAGAGGCAAATTCTTGATTAGCTGATAAGGAATGGTAGCCAGCCCCCTGGCGTTGAATTGGACACAGTTTTGTATCTCTTCCCGCCACAGCCTTGGCATAGGCCAAGCCCAAGATATGGTTGGGCGTAGAGCCTGAGAAATTGAGCCCTGCAAACTCCTGCCACATGGCCTGAGTCTTCTGAGGATAAGATAGGGAATCAGGCAAGCTGGCCAAATAAGCCTCCATCTGCTCTGCCTTTTCACCATAGACCTTGGAAATACTCTCGTAGTCCAGCACTTCCTCAGTTCCAAACATTAGATGATCAATGCCCAGTCTCTCTAAGATGTCTACTGCACCCTTAGCAAAAAAGTCCGCCGCCTGAACGCTGATCAAGAAAGGCAGCTCAAGGACCAGATCCGCTCCAGCTTCCAAAGCCATCTGTGCCCGAGTCCACTTGTCCACGATAGCCGGCTCCCCTCGCTGAACAAAATTGCCACTCATAGCGATAATTTTTAGACCAGAAGCCTGCTCCAGCAGATATTTGTGCCCATTATGAAAAGGATTAAACTCTGCGATAATACCGGTAACTGTCATCTCATTTCTCCGCCACAAAGAACCAGCGAGCGCTCTTGTCAGTCGGCTCCTTGTCCTCAAAGTCCGCGTAAACCTTGACATTCTTAAAGCCAGCCTGCTCCAGCAAGATATCATAGGTCAGAATCTCATAGGTCCGCTCCTCATGCACCTCATCATGGCGCGTGAAACGCCCATCCTCCTCTTGGACAAAGAAGGTCAGCTCATGCACGATGGAATGAGGCGGTTCGTCCGCATAAGAATCCCAGACCATAGCAAAGGTTTCAGCATTTTCGTGATAGGAATAGCCAGGAAAAACCTCGTCAATCTGGTAAATCGAGTGCACATCAAAGATAAAGCGACCGCCCTCATTTAGATGCTGGTAGACTTGAGTGAAAACCTGACCGACATCGACTTCGTCCTCCATATAGCAAATGGAGTCTGAGTAACAAGTCACCAAATCAAACTGACCAACGCCGCTCAAATCCAGCATATTGCCCTGGATAAAGGGAATGTCCAAACCGGCCTCTCTGCTACGCTTCTCTGCCAAATCCAGCATTTCCTGACTCAAATCCAACCCCGTCACATCAAAACCAGCCTGCTTAAAATAAATAGACTGAATGCCCGTTCCACAGGCCAGCTCCAGCAGCTTTTTCTTATCCTTGGGAAAATGACGCAGGCTGAAATCTGTCCACTTCTCATACAAAGAATCATCCATAATCGCATCGTAAACCGACGCGAAGGTTTCATAAGTTGCCATACTTTTCCTTTCAAAAATAGCTCAGCCAGCAGGCTGACTGAGCTAAATTCTGCTTTCTGCCTAAGGGCAAAAAATCACTTGTTTTTTTCTTCCAATAAGGCTGCAACATCCACACCAGTTGCTTCGTGCCACAACTTTTCAAGATTGTAATGCGCCCGCATCTCCTCTGAAAAGACATGGACAACCACACCGCCCAAGTCTAAGAGCACCCAGCCGCCAGCTGCGTCTCCCTCAACATGACCAGCAGAAACACCCGCCGCCGCAGCTTTCTCACGGATATTTTCAGCGACTGCATCCAGCTGACGACTGTTCATCGAGCTGACGATGACAAAGTAATCTGTCACAGTAGTCAGACCTTGCAAATCCAAAGCTACAATATCTTCTGCACGCTTTTCATCGGCCGCCTTCACGACCAGTTCTAATAATTCTTGTTCTTTCATAGTTCCTCTTTAATTTTCTTCTATTTCCTTCAAATATCCTACAAAGGCATTGTAAGTCTCCAAGGTCTGCGGATAGATGGGCATTCCTTTGTGAGCCAAATGCTCTACTGTCCTTGCTGTTTCGTAGGCCACAGCCTGATTAAGCGACCGTTGAGCCAGCTCTCTAGCCTTATCCACTCCCGGAAAGTCTCGGTTGTGCTCAATGTAGTCAGCTACGTAGACCACCTTGTCCAGCTCAGACATGGTATCACTGCCCACTGTATGAATCTCGATGGCTCGCAGTATCTCAGCATCTTCGATGCCTAAATCTTCCTGAATCTTGTAAATGCCCACCATTCCATGCCAGACATTGTTGCCCCAGTTTTTTAGGTCAGGATCCAGCCGGTATTTGTCAATCAAGGCAAGAAAATCCTCGTCCGAGACCTTTTTCGCATAGTCGTGCAAGAGTCCTGCCAGACCCGCTTTTTCGACGTCAAGACTGAAGCGCTCCGCTAATTCACGGGCAGCCTTTTCCACACCTAGACAATGCCGCAGGCGTTTCTCAGGCATGACAGTTTCCATCTTAGCCAGTAAGGCCTCACGACTCATACTGATATAACTTTCATAGGTCATAGGTAAAGCCCTTCTTTCTCAATATAGTCTAAGACCGGCTGAGGCAGCAGGAAATTAGGAGTCCGTCCCTGAGCCAGAAAATCCCGCACCATACTGGAGGAAATATCCATAAGGGGTACATCCACCCAGATAACAGGGTAAGAAGTCCCCGCCTTGTAGCGCGGTCGTTGAACACCGACAAACTGAACCAGCTCAACCAGCTCATCAATCCGGTACCACTTGGGCAGGTAGTCCACCATATCCGCACCGATGATAAAGTAATAGTCCGTATCTGGATGTTGCTCTGTCAGGAGCTTCATAGTGTCGTAGGTATAGGAAATTCCCTTGCGCTCCAGCTCAATGTTTTCAATCCCTAGGCCTTCAATGCCCTCGATAGCCAATTCCAGCATTTTCAGCCGATGCTGCTCATCGATGGTCTCTTTCTTATCCACATGGGGTGGCTCGTACTCTGGCATGAGTAGGACCTGATCCAAGCCTAACTGTTGCCGGACCTGATCCGCCACGACCAAATGAGCATTGTGGACTGGATTGAAATTCCCGCCTAGTATGCCAATCTGCTTGCGTTTTTTATCTTTAACTTCTGGTTCTAATTCCACCTTGGTAAAGGGGGTTAGTAATTCAATAGCCATAGGCTGACATCTCCACAGAAATTTTTCCTTAAATTTGCTTGACTTTGACAGAGAGTTTGCGATTTTCCTTTTTGCTGGACTGCTTGTAGAGAATCAAGATCCGGCCAATCTTCTGCACTGTATCCACTCCGATCTCTTCTTCCAAAATCTCCGCAACTTCATGGATATTCTCATCCGTATTCTGCAAAAGCGTAACCTTAATCAGTTCTCGTGCGTCCAGTGCTTGACGGACGCTGGTTTTGATTTGGTCGTTGAGTCCATTTTTCCCAATCTGAATGATGGGTTTGAGACTGTGTGCCTGACTGTTGAGAAAGGCCCGTTGTTTTGATGTTAGTGTCATGTTCTTCTATAAGGCCTGAGTCAGTTGGGACCTGCTTGTCTCCTAACTGTTCATGGCCTTTTCCTTCCTTATTTTAAGGGGATTTATTCCCCTTGGTTTCTTGAGTATTAAATAATGGCTTTCCGAGTGACAACCGCCACACCCTCTGGCGCCCAGCCAGCTACTCGAGCAGGACCACTGACTCGAATCCAACCCAGACCAGAGAAGACGATATCTGTCTTGTCCTTGATGGTAAATTCATGCTTGACCAAGGCTGGAAATTCTTCCTTTTCCTTGCCAACTGGCGGCACCAAGAGACTGCCGACATGCTTATCATAAAAGTTGCTAGCACCTTGCAACTTGGTCCGGTGGAGCTTAAGCTCATTGTCAAAATAAGCCGTGAAGCCTTGCTTGTCACCTGCCACAAAGTCGAAACGGCCTAGACCACCCAAAAAGAGGGTTTGCTCTGGATTAAGCTGGTAGGTTTTGGGTTTGATTTCCTTTTTGGGACTAATGTATTTGAGATTCTTAGCAGAAAGATAGTGAGCCATCTGGTGACGATGGATAATGCCTGGTGTATCATAGATATGACTGCCATCTGCCAAAGGAATCTCGATTTTATCCAGAGTTGTTCCAGGGAAGCGCGAAGTCGTAATAATATCCTTGTCGCCCGTGATTTCCTGAATAATGGCGTTAATCAAAGTGGACTTGCCCACATTGGTCACGCCGACTACATAAACATCACGTCCCTTACGGCAGTGCTCAATCTCGTCAATCAAGTCCTTGATTGCCTGCTTGTTCTGAGCAGAAGTCAAGACCACATCGACTGGACGCAGGCCTTCTTCGTGAGCCCGCTCTGTCAGCCATTGGGTCACCTTGCTATCCTTGACCGACTTAGGTAAAATGTCCTTTTTATTCCCAACCAAGAGAACATCGTTTCCAGCAACAAAACGAGGCAGGCCAGGAATAACCGAACCATTAAAATCAAAAATATCGACAACATTTACGACCAAAGCATCACTATCTCCAACCTCATGCAGAAGCCGCAGAAAGTCATCATCCGTCAGCTGGACATCGCTGATTTCATTATAATGGCGCAGGCGGAAACAGCGCTGGCAATAGAGTTCGCCTGCCTCCAATCCTTTTTCTAGAGCCGACTGGGGCGTGTAGCCTAGCTTGCCCTTATCTTCTGTCTGAATAGTGGCTCCGCAGCCGATACAGAGAAGTTCTTCCATGCTTAAATTCCTTTTTTGTATTGAATTGGGCCGTATTTTTCAGTAATTTTCTTGAGCACGCGGCGTTCACGCGCCCGATTGACCTGGGTCTTGATAGAGTCGTGCTCGACCAGTGGTTTAACCAAAATCGAACGAATTCCGGCCCGATGAGCAGCTCGAATATCCGTCATGAGCTGATCGCCCACCATGACCACTTCCTTTTTTTCAAAATGAAAAAGCTTGAGCGCTCGGTCAATTCCCCAAGTGAAGGGTTTCATGGCCCAGTAGATATAGTCAATTTCAAACTTTTCAACAGCCCGCTTGACCCGTTTTTGGTTATTATTAGACACCACGATAATCCGAATGCCCGCATCCCGTAAATCATGGAGCCACTTCTTCATCTCTGGGGTCCCATCAGGATTATTCCAAGCAATCAGGGTGTTATCTAAATCAACCAAAACCGCTTTGATGCCCTGCCTTTTTAGACTCTCTATCGTCAAATCGTAAACTGCCTCGACCGCAAAGTCTGGCATATAATCTTCAATCGCCACATCTCTCTCCAAAAATTCGTATTCTCATTATTATAGCATAAAATGGGCTTTTTGGCACCTTCAGCCTCAAGAGTTACAAAAAGGACAAAAGATGATATTATAGTAGTGATAGTATAAATGTCCTGGAGGTTTGTATGACAGAAAAAAATAGGCAGATGCAGGCTGTTTCCCCTCTTTTGCAAAAGATTATCAACTGGTCGTCCGCCATTGGCGCTCTAGGAACGGTGGCCTTTTGTCTTTGGGCATATTTCGCAGGCATTCTCCAGTCCAAGGAAACTCTCTCAGCCTTTATCCAGCAGGCGGGCATTTGGGGACCTCCTCTCTTTATCTTCCTGCAGATTCTACAGACGGTCGTGCCTATTATCCCCGGAGCCCTGACCTCTGTCGCTGGTGTTTTCATCTACGGCCATATCGTCGGCACCATTTATAACTATATCGGTATTGTCATTGGCTGCGCCATTATATTTTATCTGGCGCGCACCTACGGTCCGGCTTTTGTTCAGTCTGTCGTCAGCAAGCGTACTTATTATAAATATATCGGCTGGCTGGATAAGGGCAACCGCTTTGAGCGCTTCTTTATTTTCATGATGATTTGGCCCATCAGTCCAGCCGACTTTCTCTGCATGCTGGCAGCCTTGACTAAGATGACTTTCAAAAAGTACATGCTGATTATCCTTCTTTGCAAGCCCATCACTCTCGTCATCTATACCTACGGACTGACCTATATCATTGATTTTTTCTGGAAAATGGTCTCCAAATAAAAAGAAGTTGATTGAAGAGTCAACTCCTTTTTTATTTATCCTTTTTGTCTCCCATATATAGTGGTTCAACTAGGAGAGGCTGCAGGACTTTTTTTTGCAGCCACAAGTCTTTAAGGGAAATGAGTGAAACAGCTATTAAAATCATAGCAATCCCTATCAGAACAATAACATAAAAGCTCTCTTTCATCAGAAAAAAGCAAAGAAGAACGTTGAAATAGGCTCAATAGAAGCTAGAAGACTGGATTTGACAGGACCTATCAGGGAAGTACCCTTAAAAAAGACCGTGTAGGAAAATATGGTCCTTTTCAAAACTTTTGACATCCCAATCTCTTTCTATATCTTTACTTATTATAGCACAATCCATAAAGAAAAATCAGCCAGTTTTGACTGATTTTTCTTCTCATGATTATGCAAAGATTTATTCTGGTGATACTAAAATCTTAATCTGTGACTTATCCTGAGTCAGCTCGATAAAGCCTTCTTTTACAATATCCTCCAGCTTAATCTTCTTGGTCACAAGCTTGTCAGCAGAGAAATAGCCCTGCTCCATCAGTTCCAGCACCTTAGGGAAAATATGCCGGTAAGCGATAATGCCCTTGAGCGTTTTTTCTTGAATGGCAAATTCATTTGGATTAATGCTGGCTTCTCGTTCCCAGATAGAAACTACCATGCATTCTCCAGCCTTGTGGACAGCAGCCAAAGCTTGTCCCAGCACAACCGGCACCCCGGTCACTTCATAAGATACATCTGCCCCGCCACCAGTTAAACGATGAATAGCAGCTACCACGTCTTCACCCTCTTCTGGTCGCACAATGATGGCCCCAAGCTCCTCTGCCTTGGCTTGGCGTTCTGGAGATAACTCAACACCATAAATCTTAGAGGCACCGGCCGCCCGCAAAGCCTCAACAATCAAGAGCCCGATTGGTCCCAAACCGAAGACCACCGCAGTATCGCCCGTCTTAAGAGCTGACTGACGGACCGCGTAAACAGCCACAGCAGCTGGTTCTGTCAAGGCTGCCTGCTCATAGCTAAGGCTGTCTGGAACTTTGTGAACAATGTCTCCGTCCAAAACACAGTATTTGGCAAAACCTCCGTCTGCCGCCAAACCGACAAAGTTTAGATTAGGGTCCAGATTATAGTCACCGACAAGATTATGCTTAGCCAAAATAGGCTCTACTGTCACCCGATCGCCAACTTTGACCCGTGTCACAGCACTGCCGACCTCAACAATTTCCCCAGCAAACTCATGTCCTAAAGTTACAGGTGCCTTCTGGCCAGAGTAGACATGCTCTGTTTCCGTCGGAATAAAAATCGGTCCGTCCAGATATTCATGCAAGTCAGTTCCACAGATTCCTGTGAACTTGACCGCAATCTTGACCTGATGCGGTTTGACTTCTGGTACATCCACTTCTTCAATACGAACATCTTTAGCGCCATACCAACGCGCAGCATTCATTTTTGCCATAAACATACCTCGCTTTATAATTTATTAGTTTTATTGTAAACCCTTTCAGAAATCTTGTCAAAAGATTAGCTACATTTTCAAAAAATAGCATACAAAAAACCAGCATCAGCTGGTCATAGACTTATTCTGCAATTCTAGCAGTATAAAAAGGCAGAAGGAACAGGAAGCTAATGCACAGAATCAAGAGAATCACACGAAGCCATCCGCCAAATAGAAGCGCAACCACTAAAGTTACTAAATAAACGGAAAAATTAGTAAAATTAGTTTCAATCAGCAAGGTTTGGCCTGCTTTAACTGTCACTGGCTTGGTTTTCATAGGAGCAGATCCCGCACGGACTTCTGCTTCATTAGCCGCAATTGGAAAAACAACCTCTTCTCCGTTTTTGATTGCGCCAACTTTCTGACCATCGATAAAGACTGGAAACTTACCAATAATCCCTACAAAACCTGTCTCGCGTTTGATTTTAATTTCTGACATAAAAGACTCCTTTGTTTTTTCTATTATTTTAACATAACTAATGGCTAAATAAAAGATAGAAAACCAGCCTTGAGGCTGGTTTTCTATCTTTTTTAAAGTTTCTCCAACTCTTCATTGAGCAGTTTTTGTGCTACTTGTGGATTGGCTTGACCCTTAGTAGCCTTCATGAGCTGACCGATCAGTGACTTGGCCGCATTCTTATTGCCACCCTTATAGTCATTGATAGCTTTTTCATTATCCGCAAAGACTTGCTGGATGATTGGAAGAAGCTGGGCTGGGTCTGAGATTTGAATCAGGCCTGCTTTCTGCACATATTCCTTGGCAGAGCCACCGTTTTTAGCTAGATGGACAAAGACCTTCTTAGCAATCTTAGAAGAAATCGTTCCGTCTGAAATCAATGCAATCATTTCAGTCAGGTTCTCAGGTGTCAGCTCAATCTCAGAGATGGTCTTGCCTTCGGCATTGAGGTATTGAGCCACTTCCCCTTGGAGCCAGTTAGAGACAGCCTTGGCGTCACCGCCTGCTGCAAGAGCTGCTTCAAAGAAGTCTGACACAGCCTTGGTCGCTGTCAGCTGCTTGGCATCGTAGTCAGACAGACCGTAGTCGCCCACATACTTAGCTCGGCGTTCTTTTGGAAAGGCTGGCAGGCTACTGCGCACTTGCTCAATCCAAGCATCCTCAATCTCAAAGATTGGCAAATCAGGCTCTGGGAAGTAACGGTAGTCCGCTGAACCTTCCTTAACCCGCATGAGCAGGGTTTCGCCAGTTGCTTCGTCATAACGACGGGTTTCCTGACGAATTTGACCACCGCTGCGTAGGATTTCAGCTTGGCGCTTTTCCTCAAATGCCAGACCCTTGCGGACAAAGTTGAAGGAGTTAAGGTTTTTCAGCTCAGTCTTGGTACCAAATTCTTCCTGACCGTAAGGACGGATAGAAATATTGGCATCCACCCGCATGGAGCCCTCTTCCATCTTGACATCCGAAATACCCGTGTACTGGATGATTTCCTTGAGGGCAGTCAGATAGGCATAAGCTTCTTCTGGACTGCGCATATCTGCTTCCGATACAATCTCAATCAGCGGCACCCCTTGACGGTTGAGGTCCACATAAGAGTAACCATCGCTGCCATGGGTATTCTTTCCGGCATCTTCTTCCAAGTGGGCCCGCTCGATACGGATTTTCTTGGTCGTGCCATCTTCTAGCTCAATCTCAATCCAGCCATTGTAGCCAATCGGCTCATCAAACTGAGAAATTTGATAGGCTTTTGGATTGTCCGGATAAAAGTAATTCTTGCGGTCAAAGTGCATCTTCTGGTGAATATCCATGTTCAAAGCCAGAGCAGCCTTGATACCATAGTCAATAACACCCTTGTTCATAACAGGCAAAACACCTGGGAAGGACCAGTCAATGATATTGGTGTTGGCATTTGGATCTTCACCGAAGTGAGCTGGAGCCGGAGAGAAAATTTTTGAATTGGTCTTCAATTCAACATGGACTTCCAGTCCGATAACTGTTTCAAAGTTCATTATTTTTCACCTCCAAAGATAACTGGCTGCTGTTTGTGGTAGTCAGTCGTTGCTTCAAATGCTGCGGCTGCCTGATAGATGGTCTCTTCATCAAAGTGGTTACCAATCAGTTGCAAGCCGACAGGAAGACCATCTGCAAAGCCAGCTGGGATTGAAATGCCCGGCAGGCCAGCCAGATTGACTGGAATGGTCAAAAGGTCAGCCAGATACATAGCCACTGGATCTTGGTTTTGACTGCCCAAGTCATAAGCTACAGTTGGTGCAGTTGGACCTAAGATCAAATCATATTTTTCAAAAACCTTGGCAAAATCCTGCATAATCAAGGTCCGAACCTGACCAGCTTTCTTGAAGTAGGCATCGTAGTAACCAGATGACAGACTGAAAGTTCCCAGCATGATGCGGCGTTTCACCTCTTCACCAAAGCCTTCACTGCGAGATTTGACATAGACATCTTCTAGATTTTCAATGCCTTCCGCACGATAGCCATAGCGAATGCCATCAAAACGCTGCAGGTTAGAGCTGGCTTCAGAAGAAGCAATGATATAGTAAACAGCCACGCCGTACTTGCTGTGGGGCAGACTGACTTCTTCAACGATAGCTCCTAGACTTTCCAAGTGCTTCGCTGCTGCTAAAATTGTTTCCTTGACCTTACTGTCAATTCCCTCACCCATGTATTCCTTAGGCAGGGCAATCTTCATCCCCTTGATGTCTTGGCCAATCTTGCTGGTAAAGTCTGGCACTGCTTCTTGTGATGATGTAGAGTCCTTAGGATCATTACCAGAAATAACATTCAGAAGCTGTGCATTTTCCTTAACTGTCTGAGAGAAAGGCCCTATCTGGTCTAAAGACGAACCAAAAGCAATGAGACCAAAACGCGAAACCCGGCCGTAGGTTGGCTTGAGGCCGACTACACCGTTAAAAGAAGCAGGCTGGCGAATAGAACCACCCGTATCTGAACCCAGTGACAGACGAACCTGACCTGAGGCAACAGCTGTCGCTGATCCACCAGATGACCCACCAGGAACCTTGCTGCTGTCCCAAGCATTCTTAGTCGTCTTAAAGTAAGAGTTTTCACTGGATCCACCCATGGCGAACTCGTCCATGTTGGTCTTCCCGACGATAATCATATCCTTACCGTAAAGCTTCTCTACGCTAGTCGCATCGAAAATCGGCTTGTAATTGTAGAGTATCTTAGAAGCAGCCGTCGTCAAAATCCCCTTGGTTGAGATATTATCCTTGACTGCCAGCGGAATTCCGCTCATAAGATTGTCCACATCAATGCCCTTAACATCCAGAGCCGCAGCCTGAGCCAAAGCCTCTTCTTCGCTGACAGTAATGAAGCTGTCCACAGCCGCTTCACGTTCTTTGATATCTGCCAAAGTCGCCTGAGTTAACTCTACCGCAGAAATTTCTTTCTTGACCAGCAAATCATGCAACTCTTCAATAGTCTTGTGATTAAAAGTCATTAGGCATCTCCTCCGTCATCTAGGATGGCAGGCACTTTGATGTAGCCCCGCTCTTTTTCAGGTACATTTTGGAAAAGCTCTTCCCGGTTCCAACCTGGCTGAGCCACATCTTCTCGCATATAGTTGATATTAGCAGCTACATTAGAAGTGAAAGGCACACCCTCCGTGTCCACTTCATTGAGCAATTCGACCATGTCGACAATCTTGGTTAAGGTCGTCGCAAACTCAGCAGTTTCTTCTGGTGAAAAAGCCAGTTTTGACAGCTTAGCAACGTGACTTACTTCTTCTTGAGTAATCTTCATCTCTGATTCCTTTCATAAGATATGTGAGCTTTAGCGACTAAAAATAACAATTTCTAGATGATATCTTTATTTCCAAGCTTCAGCTCACCTTTACTTTGACAAGCCAGGGATGCTGATTTATTTACCATCCGCTAGCTCTTTTCTTCAGCTTCTTCCTGCCATTCTTCAGGAATTCGCATCATTTCATTTTACCATATTTCAGGCTAATTCTTCAATTCCAAATGCAGTTCTTTGAGCTGTCTTAGATCCACCAAACTTGGACTTTCCAGCATAGGATCAAAGCCAGTACCATTTTTCGGAAAGGCGATGACTTGCCGGATATTTTCTTCCCCAGCCAAAATCATAACCAAGCGATCTAAGCCCAGAGCCAAGCCGCCGTGTGGTGGGAAGCCGTATTCTAAGGCTTCCAGGAAGAAACCAAAGTCCCGTTCATAGTCTTCTCGGCTCATGCCTAAAAGCTCAAACATAGCTTCCTGAGCCTTCCGGTCATGAATCCGCAGACTCCCACCGCCGATTTCATAGCCATTCAAGACGATGTCGTAGGCATGGCTACGGAATTGGTCTGGCTCTTGTCCATCTTCAAAGATGCCCTGTGTGAAAGGATGGTGCATGGCTTGATAGCGGTTTTGGTCTTCATTCCACTCCAGCAGCGGCCAATCCACAACCCAAAGGAAATGAAGCAAACTCGGATCAATCAAATCTAAAGCTTTTGCGACTTCTATACGTAGATGTCCCAAAGCTTCCTGAGCCCGACGCTTCTTAGACATGACTAGCAGAATCAAATCTCCATCCTTGGCCTCAAAACGTTCCAGCAACTCCTGACTTTCAGCTTCAAAGGTACTAGCCAAATCACCAACTAACTGGCCATTTCCAACCTTTAGACTGGCGAAACGACTGCAGCCAAATTCCTTCATTTCCTGATAGTAATGACTCAGTTGTTTCTTACTAAAAGCACTAGCCGCATCTAGCACACAGATTCCCATCACTTCCTCTTGGTTATCCAAGACTTTCTTGATGAGAAGCGAATCATTGGACTGGCACAAATCCGTTAAACTCTTCAGCTCTAAACCAAAGCGCGTATCTGGCTTATCAGAACCAAAGCGGCTCATAGCCTCTTCATAACTGATAGTCGGAAAAGCTTCTGTCAACTCTAAACCATGAGTTTTCTTGACAACAGCCTTGAGCATGGCTTCAACCAGAGCTCGGATTTCTTCTTCGCTTGCAAAACTCAACTCCAAGTCCACCTGGGTAAATTCTGGCTGACGATCGCCCCGCAGGTCTTCGTCACGGAAACAACGAACAATCTGATAATAGCGCTCAAGGCCAGCGCCCATCAATAACTGCTTAAGCATCTGCGGGCTCTGAGGCAGCGCGTAGAATTGGTTTTTAAAGACCCGACTAGGAACTAAAAAGTCTCTAGCCCCTTCTGGTGTTGACTTGGTCAGATAAGGCGTCTCCACTTCCAAAAAGTCCAAACCATTCAAATATTCCCGAATGGTTGAGGTGACCTGGTGACGTAGTTTGAGGTTATGTGTCATCTTCTCACGCCGCAAGTCTAGGTAGCGGTATTTCTGACGTAGGTCTTCCCCCGTATGGGCATGCTGGTCCAGCTCAAAAGGCAATGCCTTGCTGCTAGCAATAACCTCAATCTTTTCAGCTCTCAGCTCAACCTGACCAGACTTGATGGACTTATTGACGAAACGCTCTTCCCGCTGAACTACTTGCCCCGTCACTGCAATGATATCCTCTTTGCCAATGTCTTCCAACTTAGCAAAATCTTCAATCTCACCGCCAACGAAGACCTGAAGCAAGCCCTCGCGGTCCCGCAACTCAATAAAGGCTAGTTTGCCGTGATTGCGGATATTGGCCACCCAGCCAGTTGCGGTCATGGTCTGTCCGACCTGCTCTAAACCATAGTTTCCGATAAAAATTTCTTTCATGTTCTTTCCCTCTCAAATCAATTAGTAGCTCCGCCCTATTGTTCAGGTTATTAGCAATATTTCCCAACCGCCTTCACCTGACCTACTGCAAAATAAAAAACTTCCGTCTCTAAAACAGACGAAAGCCGTGGTACCACTGTTATTCGCCGCCCTAAAAGGCAGCCTCTGAACTCGTAACGTGAGCGACGTTTGTGCTTAATCACACAAAAGATTACGAAACATGTTCTTCGGTTTTTGCTTTCTTGGTACTGCTCTCAGCTATCAGCACTCTCTGTGCAAGCCAGCAAGCCTACTCTGCTTCTCTTTTACTCTTAAATTGTATCTATTATAGTCGAACCCAGAACATTTTGCAAGTGGTTTAAGGCAAATTTGTGATTTTCCTCTGACAGAGAAGCCACAGCTGGCTCTACCACTTGAATCTTATAACCAAGATTATAGGCATCAATCGCTGTATGCAAGACACAAATATCCGTCAAGACTCCAGTCAAAATGACCGTATCTACCTTTCTTTCCCGCAATCGAATATCTAAATCCGTGCCGGAAAAGGCAGAATAATGACGCTTATCCATCCAAAAGACCCGAGAGTATGCTTGATGCTTCTCATAAAAATCAGCCAAAGGACCATAAAGATTACGACCGCTGGTCCCTTTGATATTATGAGGTGGAAACAGCTTGCTCTCTGGGTGAAAGGCATCATTCTCATCATGAGCATCAATAGTAAAGAAGATATAATCTCCTCGGTCAAAAGCTGCCTCCGTCACTTGAGCAATGGCTTCAGAAATTGCCTGTGCTGGCGCTCCTGCTGTCAACTTGCCCTCATCTGCGACAAAATCAACTGTATAATCAATGGAAATCAGTGCTTTAGCCATTAGTAGTCCCTCTTTTTAATTTCATCAAAGACATCTGGAATCAGGACTTTCAGATAAGTTCCCTTCATCCCCAGTGAGCGGCTTTCAATAATCCCAGCACTTTCCAGCTTACGCAAGGCATTAACAATCACTGAGCGGGTAATCCCGATACGGTCAGCAATGACAGATGCTGTCAGCTGGCCTTCATTGCCATTCAGCTCTCCCAAAATTGCTGAAACAGCTCTCAGTTCTGAGTAAGACAGAGTATTGACCGCCATGGTCACAGCTGTCCGGCGGCGGATATTTTTCTCATCCTCTTCCCGCTGGAAGTTAAGCAGCTGGATACCAACCACTGTGCTGGCAATCTCAACCAAAATCAGATCATCGTCCGCAAATTCCTTGTCATTACGCCAGATAATCAATGAGCCCAAACGAATCCCTGAAACATGAATGGGAGCAATAGTAGTCAGGCCATCTGGAAAATCATCCTTGGTCTCTACCGGAAAAATCGTCAAATCATGCGTAACCGGCAGATTAGCCTCCGTTTCATAAACCAGGTTGGCTTCTTGGACATACTCCTCTGGGAAATTCTTATCTTGAAAAAAAGCTTCTACACGGTCATTATTGGTCTTGTAGCGCATGAAATAGCCTAGAAGACGTCCTTTGCTATTGATAATGCAGGCATTGCAGTGGATAATATCAGCCAACTGACGCGTAATAGCATTATAGGGCAAATCTTCCTGCATCTGCTCTTCCGAGCGCTTCAGAATAGACGTAATTTTTCGTGTTTTTTCTAGTAAATCGGCCATATTTTTACCTCATATTTATTAGCTTCATTGTAACATAAAAGCCGTGAAATTTCAATAATTATCTGAAAATTTTTTATTGAAAAACAATTACATACAATTCTATAAAATAAAGAATTTTTCAAGTATATGACTTGATATATCAAGCCATATTAAACAAAAAAACAGTCAAGAATTTGACTGTTTTTGATTACTTTTGTTCTTTCTAATCAAGAGAACGTTTCTTGTAGAACAATTTCATAGCCATGAGCAGAAGCATTTGGCCTGCTAGAAGAAGCCAAGAAGAGTTTTCTCCTGTCTTAGGCAAGGCATGACCTGAAGCAGCTGTCTGCTTATGATTTCCAGAGCTAGCACTTCCAGCATTTCCAGTAGTTCCAAGAGCTGTATGCTGAGGATCTCCTACTTGTCCAGCAAGCGGAGAGCGAGCGAAACGCTCCTCTGTGTGAGCCAAAACAGATTGGTAATAGCGAATATCTTCTTCCTTATTCTGCTCAGCATAAGTTTGAGCTAGCAAGTCATATGTCGCCTTAGCTTGTGCTTGAACCGCAGTTAAAACTGCTACTTTTGCTTCTTGATCTGTTTGAGCTGTAAGAGCTGCTTGGTAAGCAGCCTGAGCTGCGGCTAGTTTAGTTTTAGCTTGTTCCAAGTTTTCTTCTGCATTTTCAAGATTTGACAATGACTCTTTAGCCATTTGCAATGCTGCTTCAGCATCTGTAACAGCTTTTTCAAGATTAGTCTTTCTTTCTTTTGCTGCATTCAAAGCTGCGTCTAGCTGAGCCAACTTATCTGATTCAGTTTTTAGAGCTTCTTGAGCTGCGGCAACTGTCGCTTGAACAGCAGTCAGAGCTGCTTGGGCCTGAGTTAATTTTTCTGCTTTAGTCTTGTCATCCAAGTTTGAGTTTTGCAGGGCTGCTTGTGCTGCTGCCAAATCCGCTTGATCAGCTGCCAAATCCGCTTGAGCTGCAGCAAGAGCTGCTTGGGCCTGAGCAGTTGCTGACTCACCTGCTTGAGCTTGTGCCTGAGCCAGTTGCTGGTTGGCTTGCTCTAGAGCTGCAGCCTTCCGATTGTAAGTAGTCTGAGCAACTCCCTTAGATGCCAGAGCCAGTTGATTAGCCTTGAAGGCAGCGTCATAGGCAGTTTGAGCCTGAGCTACTTCCTGTGGATCTACTTTTGCTGTTGCAGCTTTGCCTGTAATCGGGCTGGCATTGAAGTTCTTTTTGCTGGCATATTTGACTTGATCTTCTGACACCATGGTGAAATGGGCCATAGTGATGTCACCTTCCATTGAGAAATCGACTCCCAGATAGTTTTTCTGGCGACCAGTATTGAGACCAGAAATAGATGTAGCATGCAGCCATTCATAGCCATTAAACATGAATTCAACAACAGAATCATAGATTCGTCTCTTCATTTCAGCCACACTCATTTGGCCAGCTTTTTCTCTCCAAATATAAGCGTTTTCATAATACTGGAGACCTTTGCTCTCTTGCTCAGCACTTGTGGTCATTAAACCATATTCACGCGCTACGCGGTTAATTGCTTTAGCATCGTGATGGTATTTCTCCATCAAATCCCAGTTCCAGTTGTCTTTGCGATATTCTGTCGCCACCTTATCAGCGAAATCAATTGATGACGGTGTCACAGCCACTTCACCAGTTCCCATCTGAGCACGCAGCTGGTTGATGAGTTCTGAAGCAAACTGTGAAAGTTCCTGACGAACATTCTGTGGAATATTGTTGGTATCAATCAAAGCTTTGCTATCTGTAGGATCTGCTACATAACGATTGAGAGCCTTAGCACTGGCATTAAGTGCAGCCAGTCTATTTTGAATCTCATTAGTTTTTTGCTCTGATAAATTCGGTGCGATTAGCTCTCTCAAGGCTGCAATGTATTCCGGCGTCATTGACACACGGTTTTTATTGCTAGAAGCTTCAGTAGTAATTTTTCCAGCTTGAGCCTTTTGCAAAGCCTGTTGAGCTTGGTTCAGATCCGACTGAGTCTTCTCAGCTGCAGCAGTTTTTTCCTGCAAGTTCTTTTGAGAAGCATCACGAGCCGTCTTAGCCTGAGTCTGGTTGGTCTGAGCTTTTGCAACCTCAGCCTGCTTCTGACTGTCAGTCTGACGAGCTGTAGCTACTTTTGCTTGAGCTGTTTCAACAGCAGACTGGTCAGCTGCCACCTTGTCTTGGGCTGCTTTCACATTTTTTTCTGCTTTAGCTGTAGCGTCCCCACTTAGGTTGGCCTGAGCTTCCTTCACGTCATTTTGAGCTTTAGCAAGACGTCCTTCTTGAGTTTTCGCTTGCTCTTGAGCTTCTTTAGTCTTGGCTGCCTGGGCATCGCGCTCAGCTTCAGCCGTCTTAGTTGCTTGGTCAGCTTTAGCCAATTCTGACTTGTTGCTGTCCACTTGAGCTTTTTGATTGCTCTCTTCTTGCTTAGCTGTTTCAATAGCTTCCGGACCAGCTTTATCAGCTGCCTCCTGTGCCCGGTTAGCTTCAGCTTGTGCTTGCTCGACCTGACTTTGAGCGGCAGCAGTATTTGCTTGAGCTTGAGCCAAATCAGCTTTCACTTGTGCAACATTGCTGTCGGCTTCTTTTACAAGAGCCTGAGCAGCATCTACCTGTTCTTTCGAAACAGATTCATCCTTTTGTGTGTTTTCTGCCTGTGGTTGGCTTTGACTAACGGGCGCATCAGAATAAGACTGATTATCAACTAATTGATCAGCCTGAACTCCTTCTGCGAGCACCAAAGACAATGCCGCTGCACTGACAGAAAAAGCACTAAGTGTCTTTTTCATTGTCAATATAATCTCCTCCACTTTTTCATCATTGTTAAAAACATTGACAAACACATTCTACCATGTTTGTCTTCTGGAAGGAAGACGCTAACACATTTTTTTAAGCATTTTTGGACAGATACATAAAAAATGTTGGACAAAATCCTAAAAAATGTCGGTAAAGTCGCCTATAATTTTTACCAATCGACCTCAAATTCGGGTTCCAGAGCATCTTGATTTTTTTATTTTTGCAATTCAAAGACAGTAGTCGAAATAAAAAATATGTAAGATAGATAAGAAAAAGGCCGGAACTTTGTCCAGTCTTTTTGTAGCATCCGCTTATTAACGGCGATATTGGCGCAAGAAGCGCGTCATTTTTTCTTGGATTTGAGCTAGCTCATCTACTCGAGGCAGATAAACGATTCGGAAATGATCTGGGTCTTTCCAGTTAAAGCCTCGTCCATGGACGAGAAGGACTTTTTCCTGCTTGAGGAAATTGAGCACAAACTGCTCATCATCGTCGATATGATACATGTTCCGGTCAATTTTCGGGAAAATATAGAGACCAGCTTTAGGTTTTACAGCTGACAGTCCCGGGATGTCCTGAATAGCCTGATAGATGAAATTACGCTGCTCATAGATACGACCACCTGGCAAAAGCAGTTCATCCACAGACTGATGACCGCCAAGTGAGGTTTGGACGACTTGCTGAGCCAAGACATTGGAGCACAGGCGCATGTTGGAGAGCATGTTTAACCCTTCGATATAACCCTTAACATGATGCTTAGGTCCAGATAGCACCATCCAGCCAACACGGAAGCCTGCGATTCGGTGCGACTTAGAAAGACCATTCATGCTGACACAGAAGATATCAGGAGCCAGACTAGCCACAGACGTATGGACATTGCCATCCATCACCATGCGGTCGTAGATTTCATCCGCAAAGATAATGAGATTATTTTGACGAGCAATTTCCACAATTTCCAGCAGCAATTCCTTAGGATAAAGCGCTCCCGTTGGATTATTAGGGTTAATGATAATGATTGCCTTGGTATTAGATGTGATTTTTGACTTGATATCGTCAATATCTGGATACCATTCTGCCTGCTCATCACAAACATAGTGAACAGCATTCCCACCAGCCAGACTGACTGCAGCCGTCCAGAGTGGGTAGTCTGGCATTGGCACCAGCACCTCATCACCGTCATCAAGCAATCCCTGCATGGACATGACAATCAGCTCGCTGACACCATTTCCCAGATAAATGTCATCAATATCTACATTAGGAAAATTCTTAAGCTGGCAATACTGCATGATAGCCTTACGGGCTGAAAAAATCCCCTTGGAGTCAGAGTAACCCTCACTGTCACGCGCATTCATAATCAAATCATGAATGACCTCATCAGGAGCGGTAAAACCAAATTCAGCCGGATTTCCTGTATTGAGGCGGAGAATCTTTTCACCGTTGGCCCGCATGCGCATAGCTTCATCCAAAACCGGACCGCGAATATCATAGGCAACATGTTCCAGCTTGCTGGACTTGTCAAATTCTTTCATTCTTATTTTTCCTCTATTCATCAGAATGTTATCATTATACCACCAGAAAAAGCGATTGACAACAAAAAAAATAAGCTCACTTTTCACGCGATTATGAAGCGATTTATAAGATAAAGAGCACTATTCCTTTTCTAACCCCTCAAAGTAAAGGAATCTTTTTCTGCTTGCAATTTTCTGACAGCATTTCCATTTTATCTTTACTTTTTTTCTGAAAAGGGTTACAATAGAAACAAGAAAATAGTTGCAAATCACTCGGACGCTATGGACTGATTGATTTTTGGTCAGCCCAATCATTCTTTAAATGATGCGACGTCCTTTGCCGACCATTTTAGAGGAGGTAGCTCTATGACTCAGAAATATGAAAACATTATGGTTGCTGTAGATGGTTCTCACGAATCCGAACTAGCCTTTGAAAAAGGCGTTAACGTGGCTCTCCGAAACGGCTCTCGTCTCACCATCGCCCACGTCATTGACACCCGGGCTTTGCAAAGTGTCTCAACCTTTGATGCAGATGTCTATGAGGACTTACAAGAAGATGCCAAAAAGCTGACAGCTGAGTTGAAAGAAAAGGCTCAAAAATCCGGTATCAAGTATGTTGACATTGTTATTGAGATGGGCAATCCCAAGACTCTCTTGGCAACAGATATCCCAGAAGAGCACAAGGTAGATCTGATCATGGTCGGTGCTACCGGTCTCAATGCCTTTGAACGGCTGCTAGTCGGTTCTTCCTCCGAATATATCCTGCGCCACGCCAAGGTTGACTTGCTGGTGGTCAGAGACCCAGAAAAAACTTTATAAAAACTAGAGCAGTTCAATGACTGCTCTAGTTTTCTTCTTTCTGCTCTATGGTACGCTGGTAGGCCTGAATCTGTCGTTCCAGTTCTTCTTTAATAGCTCCTTCGGGAGCGTATTTTTCTTCCCAATCGTCTGGTTTGAGAATTTTATGGGTGACGGGGTCAAAGTGAGCCTTCCCGTCTGGGAAAATTTTGCCCATATTAGCCCGATGGACAATATCGAACAGCTGCTCTGGATCCACTCCCATCAGGACAAAGCTGCCATAAGTGAAGTAAAGAGTATCAATCAAGGCATCTACCTGACCGACTAGAGAAACCTCAGCCTGACTCTTGGAACGAACCTTGTCAGCAGCCTTGTCAAGCGCTTGATGGAGATAGGCTACAGAACTGTTAAAGTCTTCCTCTGAATTACTAGCTGCTCGCAGAAATTCGACCAGCTCTTCCAGTTTGAAGCCTGCCCGATAGCGAGCGTCCTGAGGCGACCAAGCAATCGGCTCTTCCTGAGTGCTTTCATCCATGACACTATGGAACTCTTTAACCTTATTAAAGTGATGGTCGCTGCTGGTAAAGACCTTTTCCCTCGCTAGGATACCAAAATGCTCCAGAGCCTTGTGAATCCCATCCTGACTATTGCTGGTGGTTGTATGCTTGGCCACTTCCTTGACCGAGTTGGTTCCATTTCCCATAGCAATGGACAGGCCAACTCCCGATAGCATTTCCAAGTCATTGTCAGAATCACCGAAGGCCATGACCTGATGAATGTCAAAACCGTATTCCTTACCGACTCGGCGAATCCCCTCTAGCTTAGACGTGTCTTTATTGATAATATCGACCGCATAGGGGCTGCTGCGGGTAAATTTCAAATCAGGGAAGTCTGCTTCAATCTTGCGGCTTTCTTCTGGGCTGGCCAAAATCAATGCTTGGTAAATCGGCTCCTGTATCAACTGAAGGAGATCCTTTTCATGCTGGGGCAAGGCCTTGCTGATGACCTTATTAAATCCATGACTGACTGTTCTCGCCATTCTCTTAGGGATGAAGCGGCTAGTCCACTGGGAGAAAGGACTCATGCCGAAGGACATAATCTTGGAGCCCAGCATAGCCTCAGCCGTTCCCAAGGAAATCTCTTTCCGATGCTTCTTAGCATAGGCGATTAAATCCCGCAAACTCTGCTTGTCAATGGGACTCGCAGAAATCACTCTGTCTCTTGAAAAAATGTACTGGCCATTATAGGTCACAGCAAAATCTAAGTCCAATTGCTCCATAAAAGGTTTGACAAAGAAAGGACCTCGGCCGGTTGCCAAACCGACTAATATTCCTTGTTCCTTTAAACTCTGAATAGCCTTTTCTGTAGATTTCAAAACCGTTCGACTGTCATTGACCAGTGTCCCATCGATATCGAAAAAGACGGCCTTTACTTCCATTGATTTTCTCATTCTTTCCTTTTATGATACAATAAATTATAACACAAAAACGACACACAATCACATGAATTGCAGAAAAGAAAAGCTGGAGTAATATCTATGCAACAGAATTGAAAACTCTATGAAAACAGAATGTAAGTTTTCGAATCTGCATCATAACTACAAGGAGAAAAAGGATTTATGACGAAGAAAATATTGGTCCTGCATACAGGAGGAACCATTTCCATGCAGGCTGACGGCTCTGGTGCTGTCGTCACCAATGCTGATAACCCTATGAACCATGTGACCGTTCCGCTTGAGGGAATAGAGACGGAAGTCATTGACTTTTTTAATATTCCCAGTCCTCATATCACGCCCCAGCACATGCTCAAGCTTTATCAAAAAATCAAAGCCAGTGCTGACCAATTTGACGGAGTAGTCATTACTCATGGGACGGACACTTTAGAAGAGACGGCTTACTTTCTGGATACTATGCAGTTGCCGAAGATTCCAATCGTTCTGACCGGAGCTATGCGCAGTTCCAATGAGCTGGGGAGCGACGGAGTCTATAACTACCTGACAGCCCTGCGGGTTGCAAGTGATGAAAAAGCCTGTGATAAAGGTGTACTTGTCGTTATGAATGACGAGGCACATGCTGCAAAGTATGTAACCAAGACCCACACGACCAATGTCAGCACCTTCCAGACACCGACTCACGGACCGCTCGGCTTGATTATGAAGCAGGAAATTCTCTATTTTAAGACAGCGGAGCCTCGGGTCCGCTTTGACTTAAACAGCATCTCTGGTCTGGTGCCCATCATTCCAGCTTATGCGGGTATGAAGACAGAGCTTCTGGACATGCTGGATTTAGACAAGATAGACGGCCTCATCATAGAGGCGTTCGGTGCTGGCAACCTCCCCAAGGAAGTAGCTGACAAACTGGCTGATATGATAGCAGCCGGACTGCCAATCGCTCTGGTCTCTCGCTGTTTTAACGGAATTGCTGAGCCAGTCTATGCTTATGAAGGAGGCGGCGTCCAGCTGCACCAGGCTGGTATCTTCTTCGTCAAAGAGCTCAATGCTCAAAAAGCCAGAATCAAACTGCTCATCGCCCTGAATGCTGGACTCAAAGACCAAGAACTCCGAGATTATATGGAAGGCTGAGAGAAAAAGTCCCTATTTACTTTCTTTAAATCAAAAAGTGCTAAGGTTGCTTAGCACTTTTTTGACTCTTTCATATTCTAACATTGGGAAAACTTCATTGAATCACTGGCCTTAGAAGATAACCTCAAACAGAGACTCTAAAATTTCAAAAATATAATCACTTACCATAGGTCACCTCCATTTTCTTAGCTTGCTTAAATGTCTTCGGATAGTGGACTTTGATTGTAACTTTCATAGCTTTTACCTCGCTTATCATTCATTCTTTAAGAGCAAAAACGAAACTCTTGGAGCGTTTGACCTCAAGTTTGGTACTTAATCTTTTTGTTCTTACTTGGATATAAGGATACAGCCCTAAACTTAAGAATCTCTTATAGATTTCTTAGTGAAAGCTTATAGTCAAAGAAGTCCGACAGCAATCCCTATCTACTATTTGAAACGAACAAGTCTTTTCAATTAAATACAAAAAAACTTCACCAATTGGGTGAAGCTTGTGATTTGTTAGGAGATTTATGATGAAAAAATTCTAAATTATTCTTATTCTTTGAGTGGCTCATACCTCGCAAGTCTTCTAGTCTTCAAGCTTTGGTTACAGGACTTTAAGGGATGTTTACATTGTCATTGGTCCTACCTCTTTCTTTGATTTGACAATAGTATAATCCCTCAAACTTAAAGCCCACTTATAAATAACTTGCAGGAAACTTAATTCAAAGAACCTTTAATCTAGGTAATCTCGCTTGTCCAAATGAAGAGCGATCAAGTGCCAATTAGGATCTGTCCGCCAGTTCGGATCAGCTGTAATCTGGCTGGCAACCTTTCTGGCTTCTTCTAAAATCGGATAATCTTCCACGATGTCTGCCACTTGAAACTCAGGAATACCAGACTGCCGAGTGCCAAAGATTTCTCCAGAGCCTCGCATTTTCAGATCCTCCTCAGCCAGCAGGAAACCATCGGTCGTCTCAGTCATGATTTTCATGCGGCGCTTGCCCGACTCCGTCTTAGGATTGGCAACAAGGACGGCATAAGACTGCTTGTTCCCTCGGCCGACACGGCCTCTCAGCTGATGAAGCTGGCTGAGCCCGAAGCGGTCCGCATCCATAATGACCATCACCGTAGCATTGGGGACGTTGACTCCGACCTCAATGACCGTGGTAGAGACCAGAATATCAGTCCGTCCTTCCTTGAAGTCCTGCATAATCGCCTCTTTTTCCTCGTTCTTCATCTTGCCATGAAGCAGAGCCACTTGGGTCTGCCGACCAAAATAGGCTGTCAGTTCTTCTTCTAGGGCAATGGCATTCTTAAGATCCAGCGCCTCAGATTCCTCAATCAAGGGAGAAATAAAGTAGACCTGAGCGCCCTTGTGGAGCTCTTTTTTCAGCCAGTCGAGGACGACTTCCAGCTGCTCATGCTTGACCCAGCGAGTGATGATAGGCTTGCGTCCTGCCGGCATCTGGTCAATAATGGACACATCCATATCACCAAAAGCTGTAATAGCAAGGGTTCTGGGAATTGGTGTCGCCGTCATCATGAGGACATCAGGATTGTCTCCCTTTTCCCGTAAAATCCGGCGCTGCTCCACCCCAAAGCGATGCTGCTCGTCAATAATGACCAAGCCCAATGCATGGTAACGGACTGCTTCCTGAATCAAGGCATGAGTTCCGACAATCATGTCCACCTGACCGTTTTCAATCGCTGCCAAGGTTTCCCGGCGCTCAGCTGCTTTCATCCCACCAGTTAGCAGGGCAAGCTTCAATTCTGGAAAAAGCTGAGCTAGACTGTCAAAATGCTGCTCAGCCAAAATTTCTGTTGGAACCATCAGAGCTGACTGAAAGCCAGCTGTATAAACAGCATACATAGCCAAACCAGCGACAACAGTCTTTCCACTTCCCACATCCCCCTGCAGCAGACGATTCATGTGTCCAGGCGACCGCAAATCCTGCAAAATCTCTGTCAGACTGCGCTCCTGAGCCGAAGTCAGCTCAAAAGGTAAGCTCTGCTTTTTCTCGGCTACAGCATCCGACTGCCAATCAATTTTTAATCCATTGCTGACAGCCTTGGTTTCTCTCTTTAAGACCTGCAGCTGCATTTGGAAATAAAAGAGTTCTTCAAATTTAACCCGCCGAAGAGCTTGCTTGTAGTCCGCCAAGTCCTTTGGAAAATGCATAGCCCGCACAGCCTCCACTCTGCTCACTAGCTGGTAGCGTTCCAGCAGGGGCTGGGGCAGATTTTCCTCTAAGAGCAAATCCAATCCTTGGTCAAAGGCAGTCTTAATCAGTTTGACCAAACTGGCCTGACTAATTCCCTGAGCCAGCCGATAGACAGGCTGCAAGTCGTCCTCTACCTGAGCCAGCAGTTTCATGCCAGTCAGACTGGCCTTGGCTTTGTCCCACTTGCCAAAGACGGCTATATTAGCTCCCACTTCAATCTTATCTGCCAGATAAGGCTGGTTAAAGAAGTTAACTGCCAGAGCGACTTCTCCCTGCTTGATAGTAAAGCGCAGGCGGTTGCGTTTGTAGCCATAATACTGGACATTAGCCGGAGTCACTACCTGACCAGAAACAACCGCCTTTTCTCCATCCTCCAGGTCTAGGACATTCTTACTCTTAAAATCCTCATAACGAAAAGGAAAATAAAGCAGTAAATCCTGCAAGGTCTCTAGACCCAGCTTGGTAAATTTTTCTGCTGATTTCGGTCCCACACCAGGCAGAACCGTCAAAGGTTGGTGTAAATTCATAATTCCTCTTTCAGTTCTGATAATGCTGCGGAGCTAAAATCACAGACAGGCGGGACCAAGCTAGAACATTATCAAGTACTTCAAGCGGTTCCCTGCATTAATGTTCTTAGTCTTTATAGACCCTCAGTACACGGTCGCTAATCAAGCAAACCACCTCATAGTTAATGGTGCCGCGCTTTTCTGCCACGTCTGTCGCCGTAATGGTCTCCGCTCCGCTATTTCCAATCAACACAACCGGCGTGCCAAGGGGATAAGCCTGAGGCAGGCGCACTGTAATTTGGTCCATGGAAACGCGGCCAACAATAGGGCAGCGCTGACCATCAATCAAGACATCAAAGCCCTGCATATCGCGTGTCCAGCCATCCGCATAACCCAAAGGAATGGTGCCAATCCACTCTTGAGACTCGCTGGTGTAGGTGGCTCCATAGCCAACATCTGCTCCAGCCTCTACTTCCTTGATATGTACCAATTCTGAGACCAGAGACAGAGCCGGCTTGAATTCGTAAGGAAGTTTTAAAACAGTTCCGCTAGGGTTGAGGCCATAAATGATATCCCCCAGCCGGACGGCATTTAGAACAGTCTCACTGTGCCAGAGAGAGGTGGCAGAATTACTAGCGTGAACGAGAGGAGGAACACTGTCCAGCTCAGATAAGATCTGATGGAAACGAGCCAGCTGGGCTTCAAACTTATAGTGATCCACTTCATCTGCCGTTGCAAAGTGGGTAAAAATTCCCTCTGCGACAGCCCCAGCAGCCTGCAAGCGATGGACTGCCTCCTGAGCTTCCTGACTATCTCGAAAACCAATCCGCCTCATACCAGAGTCAATCTTGATATGAAAATTCAATCCTGTTAAGTCTTTTTCCGCAGCTAAAGCTAAATCCAACCACTCCAGACTGGCTACAGTCAGAGAGACCTTTCCCTTTCTAGCCAGCGGAAGCGCAGACAGATCTGATACTCCTAGCACCAGAATTTTTTTGCCGATACCAGCTGAGCGCAGCTCCAAGGCTTCATCGATATTAGACACACAAAATCCATCTACAAGGGGCTCAATATGCCTAGAAACCTCAATAGCTCCATGACCATAAGCATTGGCTTTAACGACAGCCCACTTCTCAGTCGTCTGAGGCAGATGGGCACTCAGTTGTCTAATATTAAAAGCAATGGCAGCTAAATCAATCACTGCCTTGCTAGGTCTATGCAGACTAGCTTTCATCATTTTCCTCCAAAATAACGCTGGCTGTAACTAGGCCAACAGCATGGCTGAGCGAAATCCAAACCTTGCCAGTAAAAGGTGACCGGCTGAAATAAGGCGCTCCCTGACGGTCATTTAAAATCTCTAAGTCCTGAAACCTGAGCTTACCGATGCCAGTTCCCCAAGCTTTAGAAAAAGCCTCCTTGGCAGCCCAACGGCCAGCTAGAAATTCGATTTTCCGCTTACCGGATAACTCCTCAAAACGAGAAAGCTCCGCCTCGGTCAGCACCTTCTTTGCAAAGCGGGCATTTTTCAGATAGGCTCGCTCAATGGCAGCCAGCTCTTCTATGTCAATTCCGTGTCCTTTTATCATATCATTCTCTGGAAAGGTGACAAAACTCAGCTGGGCCGCCAGCTGAGTTCGTCTTCACCCGACAGTTAGTCCTCTTTACAGGTCAAGACTGTCCCTTTCAATTTTCCTTATTTATCTAAAGTGTTGTAAATTTCTTCAATGAGCTGAACTGTATTATCCCAACCCAGGCAAGGGTCTGTGATAGATTTACCAAAGACTTCCGGCTCATTTTGCCGACCGTCCTCCAGATAAGACTCAATCATAAAACCACGAACCGCTCTCTTAATCTTTTCGTTCCAATCCCGATTCAGCAAGGTCTGACGTACAATCCTAATCTGTTCCAGATACTGCTTGCCAGAGTTATCGTGATTGGTATCGATGACGATGAAAGGATTCTCCAAGCCCATCTTTTCATAGTAGGAAATGGCATCCAGCATATTCTCATAGTAGAAATTTGGGATATTTTTACCGTATTCATTGGTAGCCCCACGCAGAATAACATGAGCCAAAGGATTCCCAGAGGTTTCTACTTCCTGACCATGAAAAAGGAAAGTCTGCTTATTTTGTGCTGCATAGACAGCATTAAACATAACCCCCAGATTGCCAGAAGTTGGATTTTTCATGCCGACCGGAGCGTCAATCCCAGACGCTACAAAGCGATGCTCCTGGTCTTCAACTGAGCGAGCTCCCACAGCATGATAGCTGACCAAGTCGTCTACCAGCACAAGATTGGACGGATAGAGCATCTCATCAGCCGTCGTCAGACCAGTCTCTGTAATGACACGGTAGTGCAGCTGACGAACAGCCTGCAAACCATTGATAAGGCTAGGTGCTTTAGAAGTATCCGGCTGGTGAACCAAGCCCTTATAGCCATCCCCATTGGTCCGCGGCTTAGCAGTATAGACGCGCATGACGATAAAAATCTTATCTGCGACCTTCTTCTGCAGCTCTGACAAGCGGCGGGCATACTCCAGCACAGCCTCTTCATTGTCTGATGAGCAAGGACCAATCACCAAGAGAATACGCTCGTCTTCCCCACTGAGAATCTCAGCTAGTTCTTGGTCTCGCTTGTTTTTATGAGTCAAGGCCTGACCAGTCAGTCTGGTTCTGGACTTAATCTGCTCAATGTCAATCTTCTGACCTTTTTCGATAAATGCCATACTATTTTCCTAATGTATCATAAATTTCACGAACCAGCTGTTCTGTATTAGCCCAGCCCAGACAAGGGTCAGTAATGGACTTACCAAAGACTTCTGGCTCGTCCTGACGGCCGTCTTCCAGGTAAGACTCAATCATAAAGCCCCGTACGGTAGCCTTAATCTTTTCATTCCAGTCTCGGTTAATCAGAGTCTGGCGAACGATACGAACCTGCTCCAGATACTGCTTACCAGAGTTATCATGATTGGTGTCAATGATGATAAAGGGATTTTCTAAGCCCATTTTTTCATACTGAGCAATGGTATCCAGCAGGTTATCATAATAGTAATTGGGAATATTCTTGCCGTATTCATTCAGAGCACCGCGCAAGATGGCATGCGCCAAAGGGTTGCCAGACGTTTCGACTTCCTTACCAGCGAATAGAAAACTCTGCTTGTTCTGAGCTGCATAGATACCGTTAAACATGACATTGAGATTACCAGAAGTCGGATTTTTCAAACCAGTCGGCAGATCTGCTCCACTAGCCACAAAGCGGTGCTGCTGGTCTTCGACCGAGCGAGCTCCCACAGCCATGTAAGAAATCAAATCATCTACCAGAGGCAGATTTTCTGGATAGAGCATCTCATCAGCTGTGGTCATGCCCGTTTCAGAAATAACCCGATAGTGCAGATTGCGGACTGCCTTAATGCCGTTAATCAGACTAGGAGCGGCTGTCGCATTAGGCTGATGAATAAGCCCTTTGTAGCCATCTCCGTTCGTCCGAGGCTTAGCAGTATAAACCCGCATGACCATGAAAATGCGGTCTTTTACTTCTTCTTGGAGAGCAGATAGACGCTTGGCATACTCCAACACCGCTTCTTCATTATCTGAAGAGCAGGGACCGATAACCAAGAGAATGCGGTCATCTTGGCCACGCAGAATTGCTTCCAACTCTCGGTCACGCTTTTCCTTGCGAGCTAACATGTCGCCTTCTAGCTTAGCAAGTTGGCGAACTTCTGCCACATCAATGGGTTGACTAGTTGCTTTAAAGGTCATCTATTCTCCTTCTTTTATGTTTTACTTTTTGCGGCCGTGACAGTTCTTGAACTTCTTGCCAGAACCACATGGACAAGGGTCATTTCTCTTTACATTAGACAGGTTTACATTCTCAGGCATATTTGGCGCCTTGGCAGAGATATTGCGGGTAGCTGTGGTATTGATAGCCCGCTCTGTCCGAGGGCGCTCTTGCTCATGAATCTGCGCTTTCATCATCAGACGAGTTACATCGAATTCAATAGAGCCAATCATGTCGTTGAACATACGGAAGCTTTCTGCTTGATATTCGACAACTGGGTTATTTTGTGCATAACCGCGCAGTCCAACAGCATTGCGCAGCTGGTCAAGGGCGTCGATATGGTCAGTCCACTTGCTGTCCACCACGCGCAGAATCAAGACCTTCTGGAATTCACGCACAGCTTCTTCATCTCGCAGCTTAGCAATCTGACTGTCATAGACTTCCAATGCACGTTCAAACAGATAATCTTTGATTTCTTGATCAGACTTGCCTTCCAAATCACTGTCAGAAATGGAATCTTCTGAAACCAAGTTATACTTAGCAAAGTTTAAAATCGCTTCAATCTTATCATCCTGATCAGAGTGGCTGCTACCATCAACGATACGGTTGATCGTCCGTTTAATCATAGCATGGATTTCAGGACTGAGGTCACGGTCAGCAGTAATGACATCGTGGCGCTCAGCATAGATAATTTCCCGCTGCTCACGCATTACGTCATCATACTGCAAGACTTGTTTCCGTGTATCGTAGTTATTTCCTTCGACACGCTTCTGAGCTGCCTCTACCTGACGGGTCAGCATGCCAGACTTGATAACAGAATCTTCGTCACTAAGGTTCATTCGATCCAAGAGGGCTTTAATGCGCTCTGAACCAAAGCGGCGCATCAGCTCATCTTCCAGTGATAGATAGAACTGTGACTCACCTGGATCACCCTGACGACCTGAACGTCCACGCAGCTGATTATCAATCCGGCGGCTTTCATGGCGCTCTGTACCGATAACGCAGAGTCCCCCCAGTTCGCGAACACCTTCACCCAACTTGATGTCGGTTCCCCGTCCGGCCATATTGGTCGCAATAGTAACCGCACCACGTTGGCCGGCGTTCATGATAATTTGTGCTTCTTTATAGTGGTTTTTCGCATTGAGGACTTCGTGAGGAACCCCAGCTTCTACCAATTTCTTAGAAATATAATCACTGGTTTCAACCGCAACGGTACCGACCAGAACTGGCTGGCCTTTTTCATGACGCTCTTTAACATCCTGAACAACTGCCTTAAACTTAGAATCAATACTTGGGTAAAGCAGGTCAGAATGGTCAATACGCGCTACCGGACGGTTGGTTGGAATCGGAATAACACGAATGTTATATGTTTCGCGGAACTCTTCTTCCTCCGTCTTAGCTGTACCTGTCATACCGGACAGCTTCTTATACATACGGAAGAGGTTCTGATAAGTAATGGAAGCAGAAGTCTTTGTTTCTTCCTGAATCGGCACACCTTCTTTAGCTTCAATCGCTTGGTGGAGACCGTCAGAGTAACGACGTCCTTCCATTGTCCGACCGGTAAACTGATCGACAATCAGAATTTCATGATCTTCACTGACCACATAGTCAATGTCAAGGAGCATGATGTAGTTAGCTCGCAGGGCATTGTCGATAAAGTGAGTCAGGGCAACATTTTCAATATCATAGAGATTGTCCAGCTTGAAGTAGCTTTCTGCCTTGTCAATCCCTGAATCAGACAGACCAATCGTCTTAGACTGAACATCGATGATGTAGTCGTCCTTATCCAGAGATTTGACATAGTGGTCAGCCATATGATAAAGCTGGTTGGTATCTGAAGAAACCGGTCCTGAAACAATCAGCGGTGTCCGAGCTTCGTCAATCAGGATTGAGTCCACCTCATCGACCAAGGCATAATTGAGTGGGCGCTGTACCATGTTTTCAGCTCGAACTACCATGTTATCACGCAGGTAGTCAAAGCCAATCTCAGCATTGGTTGAATAGGTAATATCACAAGCGTATGCTTCTTTTTTCTCAGATGGAGACTTAGCTGCCAGATTGATACCAACAGAAAGGCCCAGCCAAGAATAGAGTTCACCCATTTCGGTCGCGTCACGCTCAGTCAGGTATTCATTGACTGTGACAACGTGCACACCTTTTCCTGCAAGGGCATTTAGGTAAACTGGCATCGTCGCTGTCAAGGTTTTTCCTTCACCGGTACGCATCTCTGGAACGTCACCATGATGGAGAACAATCCCTCCCATAACCTGAACCTTATAAGGGAAAAGGCCCAACACTCGCTTAGCTCCTTCACGGACAACCGCAAAAGCTTCAAATAAGAGCTGATCTAGAGTTTCACCATCAGCATAGCGTTTCTTGAATTCTTCTGTTTTTGCCTGAAGTTCTTCATCAGACAAGGCAGCCATCTCGTCTTCATAAGCCAAGACCTTGTCAGCCATTTTTTCTAATTTTCTTAATTCACCTTTATCATTTTCAATGATAGTCTTTAAAATATTCGCCATTTTTTTCCTTACTATATAATAATCTTTCTGATTTTTAGAATGTTCTTTTCATTATAGCATGTTTTCCTATATCTTTCAAGAATGAAAAAAGCAAAAAAGCTCCATCAGACTGTGCTTACAGAACTGGGAGATAGCAGGAGATTAGAGGATAAAAAAAGAAAAGGCAGAGGTTTTACTCTGTCTTTTCGAGTCCAAACAGCACAAGGATAAACAAGTGTTTTTTTGATAAAGAGACCTTTTTCCGATAGTGTCTATCACTCCTTGGACACTCTACCGCTCTTCTGGCTACTTAAATTCCAGCAAGCGCATGGTGTCTTGGGCAATCATCAATTCTTCGTTGGTTGGAAGAATGAGAATTTTAGCCTGCGACTGAGAATTTTGAATAAAGAGCTGACCTTGCTCGTTAGCTGCCTGATTTAAAGAAAGTCCTAAGCAATTGAGCTTTTGAACGACCAAGCTACGGATCAAGGCTGAATTCTCCCCGATTCCAGCGGTAAAGACCAAGGCATCCAGACCATCTAAATCTGTGATGTAGCTTGCAATAGTCTGAGCGATACGGTTGACAAACATATTAACTGCTAGACTAGCTTTTTCATCGCCTCTGTCACAAGCCTCCAAAACATCTCTTAAATCATTGCTAAGCTGGGAGATCGCTAGCAGACCGGATTCTTTATTGAGGACATCACTTAATTGCTGAGCTGATAATTTTTCCTGTTCTAGCAGGAAAGGGAGAATCATAGGGTCAATATCACCTGAGCGGGAGCCCATCATCAGGCCAGCCAAGGGGGTGAATCCCATCGAAGTATTGACAGACTGACCATTTTTAATGGCGCAGATACTAGCACCATTGCCCAAATGGCAATTGATAATCTTCAAATGCTCCGCAGCTTCTCCTTGCCCTTCCCAAATCTCCTGTACCTTTTGAGCAATATACTTGTGACTCGTTCCATGGAAACCATACTTTCTCAAACCGTATTTATGATAGTAATCCCAGGAAAGAGGATAAAGATAATAAGCTTCTGAAAGGCTTTGATGAAAAGCTGTATCAAACACAGCCACTTGTCCTGTCTCCGGCAAAGCCTTTTGGAAAGCTCGAATCCCTACCAAGTTGACAGGGTTATGACTAGGAGCCAAGAAAGACAGCTTCTCAATGATGGATAGCACTTGCTCATCTATCAAAGCAGAATCATCAAAGGATTCTCCGCCATGAGCTACGCGATGACCGACTCCATCTATCTCGTCCAGAGAAGCAATCAGCTTCCGCTCCAAAAGAAAGTTCAGCAAGTAATCCACGGCAAATTGATGCGAAGGAATAACCAACAGTTCCTTTTCTTTTTGACCTTCAAATTCAATTTTAAAAATACCTTCCTTTAAGCCAATCTTTTCAAAAATCCCTTTCACCAAAAGGCTTTCGTCGGGCATACTGAGCAGTTGAAATTTCAATGACGAACTGCCCGCATTAATCGCAAAAATTTTTTTAGACATATTTTTCTCCTGAGCAATGAAAACAGTGATTTTTTCAAATAACGTTTTTTGAAAACTGAAATTTTCCATTGCTACTTGTTAGATAAATAAGCTAGCTTCAACTGGTCGGCTAGCTTATTTACTATTTTATATATTACATAACATTGACTGCCAAGACAGCCAAGACAGCGCCGATAGTCGGTCCTACAATTGGCACCCAAGCATAAGCCCAGTTTGCATCTCCTTTATTCGGAACTGGCAAGAGGGCATAAGCAAGGCGCGGACCGAAGTCCCGAGCTGGGTTGAGGGCAAAACCTGTCGTCGAACCCAAAGACAAGCCGACCGCCATAATGAGGAAGCCAACTAAGAGTGGAGTGAGTCCAGGCGTGATTTCGCCGTGCGTTATCATCAAAAGTGCAAAGATGAAGAAGAAAGTCGCAACGATCTCGCTGAGCAAATTAAATGCTGGATTCTGGATGGCTGGTCCAGTAGCAAATACGCCAACTGAGTTGCCTTCTTCTGCCTTGGTTTCTTTGAAATGGGGATAATAGAAGAGCACTACAATAGCCGCTCCGACAAAAGCCCCTAGAATCTGAGCGATGATATAGCCCACCACTTGTTCCCAAGGGAAGATGCCACCCACCGCAAAGGCAATAGTGACAGCTGGGTTAAGGTGACCGCCAGTATTATAAAATCCTGCCGTATAGACACCCAAGGTCACTGCCAAGCCCCAGCCAAATACAACGGTAAACCAGTTGGGAGAGAAACCTTTTGCGAGACTCTTATTAAGACTGATAGACGCTCCGATTCCATTCCCAAAAACCATCAGAACCATGGTGCCTAAAAATTCACCTAGATATTTTTCCATACTCCATACTCCTTCATTTCGAAATACTTTATACTCTCTCCTCTATATTGCTTCTACAGCGCAATATAGAGTCTAAGAAAGTATAAGAGAAATATGCTCGTGAAATAGGAGAAAATCCCTAGCTCCAAAGCATGGATTGCAAGCGGTATTCTCTCCTCTGATATTATTTAATTTGCTAGATTGCTTCTCTACAGTCCTACAGCATACTCAGCAATGGACTGGTCTTCTTCAGAACTTCCTCCGCTGACGCCGATACCGCCAATCATCTCTGACTGGCAATAAATAGGAATGCCACCAGCTAAACTAACAACCTTATTGTCAGTCATCGTTTCCAGCTGGTAGAGCCACTGGCCAGGCTGAGTTAAAGGTGCTAAATCCTTGGACTGCATCCTCATGCCAACAGCTGTGTAAGCTTTCTTATAAGCCATATCGTTACTCACTAACAAGGCATTTTCCATACGATAGGTCATCACGACTTGTGCTGCTGGATCAACCACCGTTATCACAACAGCTAGTCCCAGCTCTTCAGCCTTGCGTCTGGCCCTTGTTACCAATTCCCAGGCATCCTGATAGATATTTGTGAAAAGAACAGGCTCTTTATCCAGTAAGGTTTGGCATCTGGCAAGAACTTTTTGGATAATGCTGTCCTGCAATTCTGAGTTTCCTTCCCAGCTTGATAGTTCTGGACTGCTGAGCTCGTCTTTCTCTCTATCTCTAGCCATCCATTTCACCTCTTTTCAGTAGTTGATACGGACATCTTTTTGAATTGATCGGAACAAGTCAAAAAGATGCTTCTAACAGGTCAGATTTTTTAAACGGGACTCCCTTGACCAAACGCGCTGCATTTGAGCCAAATAGGCGCAAAACGTGGTCTGGTATAGCGGAATAATCTTTGATGCGATAGATAAATTTTTCAAGCGGCAAGTTACGATAATGGAGGACTGCATCTCGTCCGTCACAGGCAATCCCTACTAACAGCTGGGATTGATTGGCAGCCACATGCGCTAGTGATACAGGATCGCTAAGTTCATCTGGGCTGATTAGACTAAATGGGATACCTTCCTCTTCGATACCGTAGCCGATTTGTGCCACCTTATCCGCAGGAGCATTGTCCGTAGCTATCAGCCTAATGGTGGGCTTTCTAGTATAAGCTAATTCCATAGTCGGCCCCCCATTTCTCTCTGACATAGGTCAAAATCAGTCCGGTCGCTACTGCATTTCGAGGCCCTACCAAGCCACGCACATTACCTCGACCAGCTACAATGGCATGCTGAGAGAGGGCTTCAGTCACTAGCTGAGGTATTTCAAAGTCCAAAGCTGAGCCACCCACGATGACAACGAAAGGAATGTCTCGAATATTCTGAGTAGGACTGACACGCTTGAGAGCCCGAACTGCATTGGTAACAAAGACTCTTTCCTTGGCAGACTGTCGAACGAGTTTGATTTTTTCGATAGAGTAGTCTCCGTCATCAATAGGAACAAATTCATCATTTTCCTTGACGATGACGACTCTGGCAAACAAATCTCCAGACAGCGGCTTGTCAAAAAATTGAACAGTGCCGTCTTCATGCCGGATATGGAAAAGACTTTCTACCTTAGCCAAAGGATATCGTTTGATGTCCTCTGCCAGATGATGATTTTCCAGTCCCAACTCCGAATTGATCAGCATGGTTACCATATCACCGGCACCGGCTAGATGGACAGCCAAGATTTGACCCCTGCTATCGATAATGGAAGCATCTGTCGAGCCTGCTCCTAAGTCCAAAATAGCCAAGGGGCGATCCGTCCCTGGTGTAGTCAGAGCCCCGAGGATAGCTGATTCAGCTTCTGCTCCACCGATTTCTACGGTAATACCCAGCTCTCGTTCGACTTCTTGGGCAATGATGGACATTTGCAGCTTGTCAGAATTTACCATAGAGGCAATGCCGACAGCCTGCTCCATAGAAAATTCTCCAGCCACACCACCGCGCACAGAAATCGGAGCAAATGTATTGACGGCCAGTAAGTCACGGATATAAATATCAGAAGGCTCTTTCTCGGTCAGGTTAGCCATAGTTTGGCGCACTTTCTCCAGCATGCCACCAACATTGGTCCCTGCTTCTCCGACAACATTGCTAATCTCGCCGGCGTAGACGATTTTTTCCATAATCTCATCGGCGCCCTTGGAAATATCCACCTTTAAGGTATGCTCCTTGCCGATAATTTGGATACTGCCTGCTGGAATCGTCCGAGCCTGAACGTCACCTGCTGGTGTCTTAATTACGACAGCCGAGCGGTTGCCAATGAGGGCACGGGCAATGGGAACGATGCTTTTCGTCTCTTCTGCGCTCAAGCCGAAGACCGTCGCAATGCCATAGGGATTGGATAATTGGGAAATCACCTTTCCTTGCTCTACCACTTCAACAGCAGCTTGCATGCCCAAAGGAACCTTGTCGATAAAGAGAATCTCATCCACGATTGGAATCTTCTGGCTAATGCGGTTGTTGACCAGAACCCCATCATCCGCCTGCAAAATGGCAGCGGTAATCTGATAGCCCTTGGCTAGATAGGCATTGATCAGCTGGGCAACCAAGTCAAAATCAATAATCTTCGGCACTACCACGATGTATTTCCCATCAATCGGATGATGAACCAAGTCGAGAATATCCACTGTCAGTCCAATCCCCAATCCCAGACCGCCAGGAGTACGGGGATTATGACCTATCATGGTAGACTCAGTAATGACCGTCTCTGTGATGGTTTCCATGGCAACATCGCCGATAACAGGCGTCGCTTCATTGATCCGAATCAAATCAACTTGTCCCAACTCAAGCGGTGTTTGCTCCATCAATTTTCTCAGAGATTGATAAATCCCGTGGACATTTTCCTTGGTCCCCTTGATACCTGTTGTATCCGCAATGGCTGAGGCAAGAAAGTGAATGCTTCCATCATCTTGCACTTCAGCTAAGGCAGACTCGGTCGAAGAATTTCCTATGTCTACTCCAATGATTCGTTTCACATTTTCACCTCCACCAAGATTAGGCTATTTTGAGCAGCATTTATAAAAGAAGTGGCTATAATCTTTTTTCAACCCAAAATAGCCTTGGTAAAACCGGATTAGTTGTCACCTTTCAACTTCTTGCGGCGCTCATAATTTTCAGCGGCTTCTCTGACAAAGCCTGCACAGATAACAGCTCCATATTGGTTTTCCAATTCATTGGCAATGTCCAATAATTCCTGCTTGGAAGACCGGTAAGGACGCAGGGCATTGTAGATTTCCAGCACACGCGCATCCGGAACCTTGGTCAGTTCCGCAGCCCGAGAAAAGTTATACTGGATTGCTTCGCGGCCGGCATTCTTAGCAATTTCGCCTTGCTTAATCAAAATCTCTGGCTTAATCCGCAAATCCTCTGCAGTTACATAGCCAGACAAGATATTTTCCAGTGTAATATCTTCGAATTTCTTATCCTGACCAACCTTTATCCAGTCTGGGTGTTTTTTAGAAATAGGATAATCAGCCGCTGTCGCTTCATCAGAACTGACAGGACGATTGGCTGCTCCTTGATTAGTTGAGCCGCTGTCGCTTAGCTCGGCTAATATTTGTTTTACTAATGTTTCTACTGATTCACTCATTCTGATTTCTCCTTGTAGACATCATATGCATCAAATCACCTGACATTCATCAGCTGGTTTTCCTCTTTTAACCAGTTTCGTTTCCTTGATATGCAGCAAGGCTGAGTAAGCCTGATACTTAGGACGAGCCATTTGGTCGTTAAGGGTTGGCACCGGATTTGGTGTTTCACCCTTGGCATACTTAGCAGCATTTTTACCAATCAAACGATAGGTTTCAGGAGTTAACAAAGGTGCCTGCGGGAAGAGTTCCAGATTACTGAGCGGTGGCAAATCACGTTGGTGAATAACCGTTGTTCCCTTAGACTGAACACCGATAGAAATGCCAGAACCAGACAGGTGGTCTCCTTCTACTGCTACAAAGGCAACGTCAGAAGAACGATAGACCTTGACAATGCGAGCCTTGAGCCCTTCTTCTTCGATACCAGCCACCAGCTGACGCAGTACTTCCGTATGAGGAATGTCCACCATCGTCTTCACCTGCTGTTCCCCAAAGGCAGGTCCAACTGCAATAACGACTTCATCCGTTGACTGGCTAGGCTTAGCCACACCAACTGTACGGATGACAGCTTTTTCATTGGACACAGGCTTTGTAACAGGCTTTTCGCTTGTTTCAGCAACTGTTTCGTTGGTATTGACGCTCATCTCTTTCATCACTTCTGCAATAATGGAGCGCAGTAAAGTTTCATTTATCTCTGTCATCTTAGCTCCTCCTATACATCACGCGGGTCAATCGCTTTAGGAATGTCTTTGACTTTTTCCCATTCTTCGCCGACCAGACGATGGCCTGTACCGACACCAACATAGTCATTCGGTGAATTCACCGCTGAAATAACATTCCAATCCTGATCAAAGATAGCAGATGTTTGCAGGAAATCCCCTGCTACACGTTGCTTGAACAAATTGAGCAGCTCATTGGCAACTTCTGGGAAGCCATTATTAGCCAAGGCTTTGATCAAATCAGCCCCTTGAACTCCGCGTTCCAGAATACCTTGAGCAGCCTTGATGTCTTCAACCTTATCCCGCTCTGGCATATCTTTAGAGCCATGAGCATAGGTCGCTGCTTCGACTTCTTCGTCGGTAATCGGCGGCAGGCCCAAGCCTTTGAAAAGAGCTTGCATAACGCGTGCTGCCTTGTTCCGAACCTTCACAACTTCCTCTTCTCGTACAGGACGAAGACCACCGTCTACCCGTAGGTCACGTTGCAGGACATTGTAGTCGTCAAAGTCTTCCGCATCCCAGTTAGAGCCGGCAAACATATTGTCATAGTTTGGCGTAGCAGAGTAGCCAGAGTTGATAAAGTCTGTACCTGGCGCAAACTGCATCAAAGTCCGAACAGAGCGACGTAAGTCTGAGTGAGTAAAGGTTTGGTCATTTGATGAAGCACATTCCAAGTCAAGCATGCTGGCAATCAAGTTTTCAGCAACGACCGCCCGAATACCACTCGGAACAGCTGCTGGAATACCTATACAGCTAACTGAACCATTCTGCGTTCCTTGAACACCAGCCGCTTTCGTGACATAAAGACAGCGAGCTTCTAGATAGAGCATGGACTTGCCTTCGGCTTGTCCCATCTGTACTTCAGACCCTGTACCAGAAGTGAAGCGCATCTTGAGTCCCCGAGAAGCATAGGCTGAAGCCAGAAATGCTTTAGACCAAGGTGTATCATCTCCATCGGTGAAGACATCTTCTGTACCATAAACAGAGATGGTCTCAGCATAGGCCGTAAAGCCACGCATACCAAATTCTAGTTCTGTCGCTTCTTCCAAGGAGCACTGAGTCAGTACCCCAGGACGGCCCACTTGGGAGCCAATCATCAGAGACAGGGCATTAAAAGGAGCGTAACGCACTACGGCAACCGTTGTTTCCTGCTCTGCAAAACCACGCAGAGCTCCTTCAGCTGCATCTGCAGCAATCTGAACTGGATTATCATTGACGTTAGTGACGTGGGCTTGCGTAGCTGTTTGCTTACGGGTCCGCATCTTTTGCAGACACATCATGATTTCCACGACATTCATCTGATTGACTACTTCAATGATTTTAGCCGGAGTCATGGCCTTGGTTAGCTTGATGATTTCTGTCCGAGGCACATTCGGTGTCAATATTTTATTGGCAATCTCTCGTGAGTCCATCTGAATAACTTCTTCAGCGCAGCTCAAGTCAATCCCGTAGTTGGCAATGAACTGGTCAATCAGGTCAAATTCTTCTTTTGGTTTGCCGTCTAACTCAACTACTTTCCCATTTTGAATTTTGATGCTGGGTTTAGGGTCATTGGGGCTTTCCATAGCCACTAAACCTTCTTCAACCCATTCTTTTACAAATCCATCTTGGTTGATAGGGCGTTCGCTTAATACTTCAAAACGTTTGGATCTCATACCGTTTCCTCCCTCTCACTCTTAAATGTAAGATGGCTGTGAGTTGGTTGGCTCGTCACCCATACTGCCTAAAAGTGCCAGTCCAACTTCACGCGCTGAGATAACTGATTGTCTAACTGCTCCAGAATCCCCACTGATAAAGAGGATGGCTTCGTTTGAGTGGCTGGTACCACCATTTCCTGGAGAAGCATAGCCGACAACAGTAACGTTGGCAGCCTTAACAGCTGTATCCGCCATAACAACACCAATGGCTGCAGGTGCTCCGACAATCAATCCAAAAGCACGGCCATATTCAGCACCAAAGGCAGTCTGACAAGCATAGCTAGCACGCGCAGTATATTGGAGTTCAATGTGCCCTGCATCATTAGCATAAACATCGCCAAAGGTTCGATCCACTTCCTTCAAGGTTACTTCCACAGCTCGTCTGACATCTGATACATCTTCACCACCGAAGATAATCAAGCTTCCATGTCCAGCACCGCCCTTAGTATCACGAGGCAGTTCGATTTTAACAATTTCTGTATTGGTTGCTTTGACTGCTTCATCTGCGGCCATGATATGAGGACCTGCACCAGTACGAGCACCGACTACACCAATTGAGCGATAGCTCTTTTCTAGCTTCATAGCATCCAGCACCTGCTGGTCCACATTGGCAATGACAAGTCCAATTGTATCGCCTATCGGATTAACACCGACAAATTCTGTAATATTGCATTTGTTTTCCATAAGACAGCTCCTTTCGCTGACATATATTTTGAAGCGCTTACAATTTTAGGGGGTAAGGAAATCAGATAAGAGGAGCACCATAACTATACGCCTCTTTCTGATTCCATTTTTTTACTTTTTTGGGGTCAAAAGAATAGATTATTCTAAGGTTTTCTGTTAGAATGAATATGGTTGTTTTTTATAAAGGAAAAAATTCTGCATTCTCAAAAAGAGCCTAACCAACTTTTTAGGAATGCCAAGCTAAGCCTACAAGAAATATACTTGACAGGCCTTTCCCTTCAGAAATAACAATCGCAGAGACAGATAACAGATGATAAACTTTTCGCAGGGTTGCTCATCTTCTATCTGTTTTTTTATTTTCCATCATTACAGAATGGCAGGACAGCAGGCCGCTGTCCTGCCATTCTAGTAAATCTGATAGTTCAATCTTCCAACAAACTAGCCTTGCCAGTCAGCCGGATAGGTCACATAGATAAAGCGGGCCTTATCTCTAACAGAGAATTGAATGTCGCTGCCTTTAGGGATAAAGAGTACTTCGCCAGGACCAGCTGTCATGACTTCGTCACCAACGATAATATCAAGACGCCCTTCAATGACATAATCCACTTCATCATAGTCCAGATGCCAAGGGAAAGTTGTCTTTTCCATGGTCATCAGACCCAAGCCCAATCGTGGGCTTTCGTCTAAAGTCAGCAAGTCTCGTGTATAAACTTGATGACTCGCATCACCTGTATCCAAGCGATCTTCTGGACGAACATCTAGACCTGGCAGGGCGATAGAAGCCACTCCTGCCTTACTGACTTTCTTCCCGCCATCTTTAGTGGCTAATTCTTCCAATAAAATCTTACGAACCAATGTTTCTAGGTCAGAACGATTAATATCTGCCATACTTCATACCTCCAAGTCTAAGCTTCCTTTTTCGTTAAGAAGAAAGCCAGTAATACCGCTGTGATACCGCCGACAAATTTACCAATCATCATCGGCACAATCATTTCCGGTTTTTGACCGGCTGTGAAGCCTAGGTGATCTCCGATAACAAAGGAAGCAGATACAGCAAAGGCTACGTTGATAATCTTACCGCGTTTGTCCATATCCTTCATCATCTGGAACATGGCAATGTTATTAGCCAGAGAAGCTACCAAACCAGCTGCACCAACTTCGTTCATCCCTAGGGATTTTCCGATAGCAGAAAGTGGTTTGTTGGCTACCTTGGTAAAGACAGCTACCAGACCAAAGGCTCCAGCCAAGGTTACAGCAATCGTTCCGACAACTTCAAAGGCTTCTTTCAGTGTCTCAGCACCTTTTGGATAGATGCTAATGAGCCATTCATTTCCAGTCAGAAGCTGCGCTGCACCAAAGGCCAAACCAAGCGTTGCCAAGATAACAATAATCTGACCAAACACTTCAAAACCTTTAATCATGGCATTAGGTGCCAAAAGCAATCCTATGAAAATCAGAGCAGATACAATGATAATCGGGATAAGATTGACAACCAAGGTTCCAAAAGGCAGACCTGGCACGAAAATTCCTCCGAGGAGACAGCCAATCGGAACAGTCACCAAACCGTATAGGATTCCACGAGCCAAAAGCGGACGGTCATCTTTTTCGATAATACCCAAGGCAACTGGAATCGTAAAGACGATGGTTGGCCCCATCATAGAGCCCAGTACAAAGGCAGCAAAATTTCCTACTGCTGGATCCTGAGCCAGACTGAGAGCCAGAGGAGCTCCTCCCATATCATTGGCAATGAAGGTTGTCGCAAAGATAGACGGGTCAGCGCCCACCAAGCCATACAAAGGCACGACAATCGGTTTCAAGACATCCGCCAAGAGGGGAGCGATTACCATAATCCCAGCCATAGACAGAGCCAAAGCTCCCATAGCCATGATACCTTCTTCAAATTTTTCACTTAGTCCTAGTTTGCCACCGATACATTTATCCACTGCACCGATCAGCATGAATAGAACCATGATATAAATGATAATTTCATTGATACTCATAACATTACCTTAGTTTCTAATATTCTTCATCACTGTGATAGTCAACCTTGTCAATGATAGCCACAACGACCATATCCACAGGGATATTCGTCTTATTTAGGCTCATACGGGCAGAACTGCCAGTGGTTACCATTACTTGGTCTCCTTCGCCTGCACCGATGCAGTCGGCCACAATAAGCAGAGCTGGGTCACTTTGATGTTCATTTAGCTGCCGTTCGACCACTAAAAATTTCAAACCATTTAAATTTTCGTCTTTTCTAGTCGCCCAAAGGCTTCCTTTTACTTTACCAACAAACATCTCTACCCACTCCTTTATTCTATGATTTCTATTTTTTGACGTTTTAGATAATCTCTCGCCAAGGCTGTCACAATCATTCCTTTTTCTATCTTAAAGCTTCCATTTTCAGGTAAGCCCATTTCTCTCAGCCTCTTCTCTGTAAGCAAAACCGGCTTGCTCGGAGCCTTAGTCTTCTGGCTGACTTCTTCTGCCACCGCCCGTTTTACTTCCGGGCGAGGCTCTTCAGCCTGATCGCTTTCTAGGAGTGCTAAGAGTTGGCCTTCTTTATAAAATTGCAGACCGTAGCGAATCAGCTTTTCTCGCTGTCCCTGCAGTTCCTGATACAAGTACACTTTAGAAGATTGCTTGTACTGCTGAATAGCAAAGACGCTGTCTGATACGAGGACTTTTTTGCCTTTCAAAAGACTCTTTAAAATGACTGCTTCCTCTACCGCTAAAGGGCAAAGGGATGAGAGTCTCAGAAAAGCATCAAAGCCAAGTGTCTCGACAACAACAATCTCTGCTGTGCAAGAATCTTTTACAATTTGAAAGCCTTCCCCTTCTAATAAGTCAGGAATCTTATCGCCTCCAATGACGTATACTGAGGGTTTCTGAGGCTTTTTCTTCAACTTTTCCATCAGGCGGTCTGTAATCAAATCTACTAAATGATCTAGATTTTCCATTCTTTACCTACCTTTTATTTGCTCATAGGACTTATTTTTTAATAATCCGTCCGCGTGTTCCTTTTTTGAAACCACAAGCATTGGCTTCATCGTAGTCAATATGCATATAGGTCGCAAATTTAGGACTAACACGGATGACCACATCATCAAATATCAGCGGACGAGCTCCTTCTACTCTGACTTGTACAATCTCGTGATTTTTTACATTCAGACGTTCGGCATCTTCCGGTGTCATATGAACATGACGCTTAGCTACAATCAGGCCCTTATCCAGACAAACTGCCTTGTCCCCATGAGCCAAGATGACACCCGGTGTTCCTTCGATATCGCCGCTTTCGCGAATGGGAGCCTTGGTGCCCAGCTGCAAACAATCGGTCAGGGAAACTTCTACCTGAGAATGTTTGCGAACAGGTCCCAGAATAACCACATTGTGAAAAGCGCCTTTTGGACCGACAACTGTCAGTCTTTCTTGACTAGCGAACTGGCCTGGCTGTGATAGGTCTTTTGCTTTTGTTAATTGATAGTTGGGACCAAACAAGGCTTCCAAATCTTCCTGACTCAAATGGACATGACGTCCGCTCGCTTCTACCTCAAATGACCCCTGCAATTCTTCCTGAACTTTATCAATTACTTTATTTACCAAATTTTCTAAAGTCATTGCTGTTCTTCTTTCTCTTGTTATTAGCTTGCTATCAACCAGAGCAAGACTTCAATTGATTTTAATAATTGAGAAACCTTACAAGCAAATTGATCTCTGTCACCATCAGCAGCCTGCTCCAATTCTTTGCGCAGGAGGGTCGTTTCGATATATGTTTCATAGCAATTCAACTGCCAAGTCGGTTCTTGGTAACTCATCATAACCGTCTCTTGATCGAGCTGTCGACTGACCCGAATGGCCTGCAATTCTGCATTGCTAGGCAGGTCTGTCTGGTAATCAGAAATATCATCCAGAATATGCTGGCCAACGATTTGTTCTACTATGTTCAATAGTTGGCCAACTTGCTCACACTTTTCATACTGAAATGCCTGATGCAGTTCTCTCTGGTTCTTCAAAAAGCAAGTATAAAGTTTAGTCAGTCTAAATAGTCGTGGATACACAGCAGAGTCCTCAAGGTTTGTAATCGGCACCCTGATAGCATCAGCAGCTGAAGCTGTTTTCCCTTTGGTCTGACCTGAACAGATAATTCGAATATGGTGATCATTGAGAAAACCTCTGGCTGCTGGCGTCAGTTTTTCATCTTTGTTTAATTCAAAGACACCGTTATCAGCGAGAACGGATTCTCTATAAAGCTTTCTAATCTTAGCTTCTGTAAAAACTGACATGTATTCACATCCTTCTACTCCGTTGATACTCTGTGAAAATCAATCTGATACTCTCCGAAAATCAACATTTCTGTCTAGTATCGAGCTGCTGCTCATAAGCTTCATTTTCACTGAGTATTCTATTTGCATCAGAGGCCTGTATCAAGCCTGAACACTACAATACAGGCCCTTTCAGCAAATATTTATCTGTCCCAGATTATTTGGGCAGAATGACTTCCACTTCAGCATGTGGACGTGGAATTACGTGAACTGAAATCAATTCACCAACATTTTCAGCTGCAGCTGCTCCAGCATCTGTCGCTGCTTTGACTGCGCCGACATCACCACGAACTAAAACTGTTACCAATCCAGCGCCGACTTGTTCTTTACCAATCAAAGTTACGTTAGCGGCTTTGACCATTGCATCAGCTGCTTCAATTGCGCCGACGAGTCCTTTTGTTTCTACCATTCCTAATGCATTTGCGTTTGCCATGTTTATTTCCTCCAATTATTTTCTTATTTTTAAATTTATACAAAAGTCTGTAATCTTATTCTTGATGAGGCAAGATTACTTCTACTTCAGCATGTGGACGTGGGATTACGTGAACTGAAATCAATTCACCAACGTTTTCAGCTGCAGCTGCTCCAGCATCTGTCGCTGCTTTTACTGCGCCGACATCACCACGAACCAAGACTGTTACCAATCCAGCGCCGACTTGTTCTTTACCAACTAAAGTTACGTTAGCGGCTTTGACCATTGCATCAGCTGCTTCAATTGCGCCGACAAGTCCTCTTGTTTCTACCATTCCTAATGCATTTGCGTTTGCCATGATTGTATCCTCCAATTATAATGTTTAATATTGACTATTTTAGTTTTTCCAATACGCGTTGAACCAACAAGGTTACCAGTTCTTCTTCGTTTGATCCGTCAACTGCTACTGATTTTGGTTCTTCCACTGCCATATTTTCTGCTTGTCGCAGGTCTGACAGTTCTGATGTACCGTAAGCTACACGACGGATATTGAAGAGATTGAGCGGGCTGACATTATCAGATGTCGCGCTGCCACCCACTGCTCCACAACCCAAAGTAAAGGCTGGGAAGAGACCAGTCGTTGCACCGACACCACCCAGAGCTGCTGGCGTATTGATCAGCAGACGAGATACTGGTTTTTTCAGTGCAAATTCACGAATAATTTCTTCGTTTTGACTGTGGATAGCAAGAGTGTGGCCTGCACCTTCATGATGCAAGATCTTAATACTCAGCTCACAAGCTTCCAACCAGTCCTTGACAGTGTAGAAGCCTAAGACTGGAGCCAGTTTTTCCATAGAATATGGATACTGCTTGCCGACGCCTGTTTCTTCTGCAATCAAAACCCGAGCATCAGCTGGAACTGAAATACCAGCTAACTCAGCAATCACTTGCGGTGTTTTACCAACCATCTTCGGATTCATCGCACCACTCGGTTGGATAATGAAGGCACCCAGTTTCTTAGCATCTTCTGCTGGAACAAAGTAAGCACCTTGTTTCTTGAACTCTGCTACAACCTTTTCCTTCATATCTTCTTCGACGATGATAGACTGCTCAGATGCACAAATCACACCATTGTCAAAAGTCTTAGAATCCAAAATCTGACGAACTGCTTTTGGCACATCTGCTGTTCTTTCGATGAAGGCTGGACCATTACCAGGACCTACACCGATTGCTGGTGTACCAGATGAGTATGCTGCTTTGACCATGGCATTTCCGCCAGTCGCTAAAATCAGATTTGTATCCTTGTGTCGCATCAACTCATTTGTAGCAGCGATGGATACCCGATGAATCGCACTGATGGCTCCATCCGGACATCCAGCTGATTTAGCAGCTTTCTTGATGATTTCCACTGTTTCCTCAATACTCTTAAGAGCATTTGGGTGAGGAGAGAAGACGATACTGTTTCCTGCCTTCAAAGCGATCAAAGCCTTATACATAACTGTTGATGTCGGGTTGGTTGATGGAATCAAGCCAGCGATGACGCCGACTGGAACTCCAACTTCCAAGACTTTCTTTTCCTTGTCTTCGCGAAGAACCCCGACAGTTTTCATATCCTTGATTTCTTCAAGAATACCTTTGGAAGCAAGAGCATTTTTCAACACCTTGTCTTCCCAGCGGCCAAAGCCAGTTTCCTGAGCCGCCATTTTAGCTAGGCGTTCACGCTCATCATAACAAGCTTTCGCTACTACTTTTACAATGGTATCAATTTGCTCTTGGCTCATTTTAGCAAGTTCTGCTTGGGCTTTCTTTGCATCCCGAATCAAATTCCTTACTTCCTGAATCGATACCAAATCTTTATCTTCTAAAAACATCCGCAATTACTCCTCTCCTATTGTTTCCATCAAAGTCTCAACTAGAAGTTTCTTGTTGGCAAATTTGATTTCTTTCTTGCTGAGACGGATACCTTCTTGATGATAGGCAAGGCTGCGTAGTTCGACGACTTTTAGTTTTTCCAGTTCTTCTCTGGTGTAGGTCCTTGTCTCTCCTTCAAGCTTCTCTGCTGGTTTAGCCTTAGTTTCCTTTACAGGCTGAGGCTTTTCTTCGATTTTTTCTGAAGGGATTGTTTCCGCCGTAGAAGCAATCTCTTTTTTAGCTGTTTTGCTGTTTCTCTTTGGTACAAAGAGAAGGTCTGTCTGGTTATCCAACCTAGAAATTACATGGCTGGCCAGATAGTAAGGTTTATCCTGTACCAACTCAACTGCCGCATCAACCGCTGAGCGGACTGCACTGACATCGCCTATCAATTGAACCGTGTTCAAACCAGCTTTGACCGTTTCAATATTAAGCAATGATACATTGGCAGCCTTCAAAGCCGCATCTGCCGCAACTACAGCACCTAGATAACCTTTTACTTCAATTAAACCTAGTGCTCTATCTGCCATTTAATCAACTCCTAATCAATAACTTTTAGGATCATTTGCTACTGCGATGACTGCATTCGCAAATGCGTCGCAGGCAGCTCGGCATGCTGACTGTGATCCGACTAGAAGTCCGCCGGCAAAGTTGGTTTCACTCGGTGGTCCATAGAAGGCACCAACTTGCACATCTGCCGCTTTCAAAGCCGCATCCAGTGCCACCATAGCTTCACCCGGTGGAGCAATCAAGTAAGCAATTGCTGTTCCTTCTTCTGCATTAGCACCCTCTGACAGGTAAGAGCCCGCACGAGAGATACAATGAGCAAAATAAGGAATGCTGTCATCATCATTGGCACTGTAGAAGCTAGCCCCATTTTCGATTTCATAGACTGCTACATCCAGACCGCTGCGAACTTCTTCTGGGTTTGGACCAGCCAAGATACCGATGACTTCACCAGCCAGCTTAGTTGAAGCGTTTCCTGCACCAGCATACATACTGCGAGCATAGACTACTTCGACATCTGCAGCCTTGGTAGCTTCATCCAAGGCTACATAAGTGACATCATCACAGTCAGAAGTGATAATTCCCAGGCTTCTGTGATGTGGTTTAAGCTCCAAAGAAGCTGCCAAACCTGCATCCACGTTTGAAATCAGAAGGGCACTTAATACATTTGCGCCTAATCGATCATTTTTCAAAGCCACTACCTCCTATTATTTCAAATCAATTCCTGATTTCTTATTATCAAGAATCTTCTTAATGATTTCTGCTACATAGGCTCCAGCTTCAACGGCTGGTGTTCCGCCTTTATGAATATTGGAAACAACGGTCCGTTTCGCTTCTGGCATACCAACTGTTGGCTTGTAAGCCAGATAAGCACTCATAGACTCAGCTGTTACCAGACCCGGACGCTCACCGACCAGCATACAGATAACTTCTGCACCAGTCAGCTCTGCGATTTGGTCCATAGCTGCAACCCGAGCATGCTTGATAAAGAGCACTTCACCAAATTCCAGTCCGAACATTTTCAGACCTTGCTTCAGAGCTGGCAAGAAGTCTTTGACATTAGCCTCGATAGCTGATGAGCTAAGACCGTCACCAACGACAATCTGAACCTTGGCATTAGGTTTGCATTTTTCTTTGATAATCGCCTGCTGATCTTCAGGGAAGACCCGGCCAAAATCTGGACGTGTCAAGTATTCATCTTTAGTAGTCGCCTTAGTCTGTACAGGAATGAAGCCCATTTCCTTGATAAAGTCATCTGAGACATAGGAGAAGACCGCATCCTGAGCTGCCGCATGGTCTGCACGGAAACGCAAAACACTTTGTGTCTTGTAGCGATCACCTGCCCGCCATAATCCCAGACGTGCCGGAGTAAATTTCTTAATCTTCCGGTAAGCTTCTTCATTGATGGCATTTGGAACCAAGAACTGCTCCTGAATATCTACTTCTGTTATATCCGGAATAATGCCATCTTCAATTACTGAAGTGTCTTGTTTGACTTCTTCCTGCAGAGAAACCACAGGTTTTTCTGCTTTGTTCTGGTCAGTCGCTGCTGTTTCTTTAAAAGCTGAGTCGCCGCCCATCTCATTTAACAATGAGCGAATCATTTCTTTTAATTGCAATTCATCCACAATGATTTCCTCCTTGCTAATTTGATTTCATAAAGATGGAGCCGTCTCCGCCGATTTCTGTCAGGTGACCATCTTCCATCAAGCCCATTTTTTCCATCCACTCTTCAAATTCCTTGATCGGACGTTTATTGAGAAGTGAACGCATGGTTGCTGTTTCATGGTAACCAGTTGTTTGATAGTTAAGCATGATATCGTCACCATGAGGAATCGCCATGATGTAGTTAACATTGGCTGCTCCGAGAAGAACCAAGAGATTTTCAGCGTCGTTTTGGTCAGCCTTCATGTGATTAGTGTAGCAGATATCACAACCCATTGAGATACCAGTCAGTTTGCCCATGAAGTGGTCTTCCAAACCAGCACGGATAACCTGCTTAGAATCGTAGAGATACTCAGGTCCGATGAATCCAACAACGGTATTTACCAAGAATGGATCGAAGCGTTTAGCAAAACCATAACAACGAGCTTCCATAGTCACTTGGTCTGCTCCATGGTGAGCATCAGATGAAAGTTCAGAACCTTGACCTGTTTCAAAGTACATGACATTCGGTCCAGCAGCTGTTCCCACTTTCAGAGCTGTATCCCAAGCTTCTTGAATGATTTTAGCATCAAAACCAAAAGCTTCATTTCCTTTTTCAGATCCGGCGATAGATTGGAAGACCAATCCTGTCGGAGCACCTTGATTCATGGCTTCGATCTGAGTAGTAACGTGAGCCAGCACACAGTGCTGAGTTGGAATCTTGTACTCTTCGATGAAGTCGTTAAACTTATGCAAGACACGTTTGGTACTTTCTACTGAGTCATCCACTGGGTTCAATCCTAAGAGAGCATCCCCACATCCATAAGCAAAACCTTCCATAGTAGAAGCCATGATACCGTCTGGATCATCTGTGGTATGGTTTGGTTGAAGACGAGAAGAGAAGGTTCCCGGCATACCAATCGTTGTATTGGCATGTTTGGTAATGACAATCTTATTGGCAGCTACAATCAAGTCCAAGTTGGTCATCAACTTAGCAACTGCTGCTACCATTTCAGAAGTCAACCCACGAGACAGCCACTGAATATCTACGTTCTTAGTCTTGTTATCCAAGATCCATTCACGCAGCTCTTCTACTGTCCAGTTCTTAATCTTTTCGTAAGTACGAAGATTGACGTCGTCGATGATAATCCGTGTTACCTCATCTTCTTCATAAGGCACTACCGGATTATTGAACAAATCAGACAGTTTTAGCTGAGCTAGTACAACCTTAGCAGCGACACGCTCTTCGGCAGATTCTGCTGCTACTCCGGCTAGCTGATCCCCGGATTTGTACTCATTGGCTTTGGCCAGCACTTCTTTTACGGATTTAAATTCGTAAAGCCGACCAAACAATTTTGTTTTCAAAATCATGGATTACTTCCTCCTTTGTGTAAATAAAAGTTTAATTAAACACCAATGTTTTCACGACAATCGGTAAGACCGATCCTTCAATGACTGGATTACCAATATCGATATAGTCGCCATTTTGAACATCCACTGAGTCAATGCAAACAAATGGATAATCCTTAGGCAACTGAGCAAAGAGACATTGACCTAGAACCTTGGCCATATCTTCTCTGACCACCACTAGCAACGGAATTTTCTTTTCAATGCTTTCTCTCATTCCCTTGACAATAGCCTCTGCGTATTCCAAAACCCGGGCGAAGCTTGGGCTTTTTTCTCCATTGATTGCCAAAGCCACCTGCTGGACTTCATTTTCCAGTGTGAACCAGGCCACCTTGTCCTTGATAATCTGCTGCAGCCCCTCCTTGTCCTCATGCTCATCAGAAGCTGCCAGCTTGAGAACTGGAATGTTCTTAATAGGAAGGATATCGGAGATGTAGGTAATGGTGCTGCCGCTGACATCGGTCGTATGGCTGCCCGCTCCAACAACGGTTGCCCGGATGGTCTCAGCTGACTGGATGACTTTCTTTTGATCAAAAATCTTGGATTTGCTCAGCGCCCTGCCTAGCAAGATACCGATATCCCCATAGCGGAAATCATCCGCCGAGGTCGTTTCCAAGTATATTCCATCAGCTACACCACCAGAGAAAGATACGCAGTGGAGATCATAGTTCAACTTGAGACCGTGGTTGGTCTGTAGAAGCTCATAGTAAGGACTGTGATTGTCAATTCCTACAGACTGTTCTAATACGGAGACCATTTCTTGAATCAGTCGATCCAAATCAGCTCGATGGACCGTTTCACCAACTGCCAGCTGAAGCCCCTGCTCTGCAATGATAGTCTGCAGTTTTGGAGCAATATAGCTAATCCGCTGGGTCTGCGGATCCATCTTTATCAGCCGACCTCCGATATCAAAACACCCTGTATCAATCACATCTCCTTCTCGGAAGACTGCCAGATTGGAAGTCCCCCCACCAATATCAATATTGACTACTGATGTATGATGCTCTTGAGAATACTGATGGCTGCAGGCCCCTTTACCAGCAATGATGCTCTCAAGGTCTGGACCGGCCGTCGCAACGACAAAGTCACCAGCATAGCCACTCAGTGCTTGAAGCACCTGACTGGCATTTTCCTTGCGAGCCGTCTCACCAGTAATGATGACTGCCCCCATCTGAATATCTTTTTTCTGAATGCCTGCTTTCGCATACTCATTCAGAACAAAGTTTTTGATCTTATCCACCTCGATCAAAAGTTGATCCGAAATTGGTGTGAAGATAATTTCACTTTTATAAAGAACTTTTTTATCTGTAATATAGACACGAGGAATAGTAAACACAGAAGCAATATTCTCGATGGTAAGCTCTGACAAGATCAGCTGTGTAGTGGCTGTCCCGATATCGAGCCCCACACTCAAAATTTTATCTGACATACTAAAAACCTCCAAAAAAAGACGCTCAAAGCAATGCAAACAAACGGAGTTCATTTACATTCTTCAAGCGTCATTGCTTTTTTCGACTGACATCATTGTTAGTCTGGTAGTATTTATTTTTTAAAACGAATGGTCGTTGTCGTCCCCTCACAGTCTGAGTGGATAGACAAGGTTCCAAACAACTTTCCTTGGACAAAACGCTCCACCAAGAGTAGACCCAGATGATTTTCAAAGGTGTGCTCTCGATTGTAACCGCTACCATTATCCAGTACTTTTAAAGTTATTATATCATTTTTAAATCCAACCTGCAAACGGATTTGCGGTTTTTCTGGATTTTTTTGTCCTTAAAAGCATGTTCATAGCTGTTCTGCAGTAATTCATTGACGATTAGCGCCAGTGAAGTGGCTCGGCTGCTGTCGAGACAGAGTTCCGGTTCCAGGCTGTAGGTCAGGGTTATTTCCCTATGCCCGGAAAAACAGCGCTGAACATTATCGATAACTCTCTTCAGCAGATGCTCAATCTGAATGCTGTCATCCTGCTGAGAAGACAGGAGTTCGTGGGTCGCCGCTATAGAGAGCACACGATTCATACTGTCATTAAGAGCTTTTTTGGTGTCTGCTCCTAAACTTTGCTGAGCCTGTAGTCGCAGCAAGGAAACAACGGTTTGCAAGTTATTCTTTACCCGATGGTTCATTTCACGAATGGTAGTTGTATGGGTTAAGAGCTGCGCTTCCTTTTCCTTGATGTCTGTAATATCCTTACAGATCATGACCACATTTTCACTTTCAGCCAGCAAATAGCGTTTGACCAAAAAGCAATATGTTCCATAATGTACCTCAACTTGGTGAGGTTTTTCTTGAGGGGCTTGCGGTCCCAGTTGCTGGATTTCTTCAAAAGTCAGACTGTCTAAGACCAGATTGCTGTAGTGCATTCCCTCAATCGAGTCCATATAGCCCAGCTTATGGCGATAAGAATCGGCAGCTGCTTGATTGAAATACTTGAGATAGCCCTGCTGGTCAAAGACCAGACAAGCTTCGTCAATATGATCAAATAAAACAAACTGCTCTTGCGCTGAAATCTCAGGAGTGCTTCGCAACCCAAAACCGTCGTCCTCTTTATCCAAAGAAAAGTGGTCCGGTAAAGTCTGAGGAGCATTTTTTTCGATAATCAGCGTTCCGATGACGCGCTCTTCTCTCACTATCGGAAAGACCGTCTGGTGAATGGCTAAGCCCTCCTGCGATCTGGCCGAAAGCCCAATCGAGGGAGCGCCCGTCTCCAAGGTTCGGATAACACCTGGCTCATTTTCCAGATAAGCCATAGCACCTACGACCGAGTTTTCGTACAAGCTGAGCTTGCTTTCCGGTTTTTTGTGAAAGATGACAATGGCATGTTCCGAAAAGATATTCTTTACGTCAATGAAGACATCTTCATTAGCATAAGCTGAGTTTTTCAATAATTCGTCAGCCTGTTGGACAAGATGCTCGATATCAGCCTCATCCAAATTTGTCTGTTCCCGACAAAGCTGCTTTATCTTATCTTTATACATCATTACACATCATCTTGGAGCACCAGCAATTTGGCAATCTCAATCATCGGCACTCTCTTTTGCATACTAATTGTCCGAATGCGCTTGAAAGCTTCTGGCTCTGACAAATGATCACGAGCCATCAGCAAGCCTTTAGCCTTTTCAATCACAATCCGATCGTCTATTTTTTTAGACAGTTTGACCATTTCATTGGACATCTGCTGAAGCTGGCGGCCCTTCTCAATGCAGATCTCTACCATTGGAATCAAGGACTTGGCATCCAAAGGTTTAACCAAGTAAGCACTAATCCCATTGGTTTTAGCTTTTTGAACATAGTGTTCATCGCTGTAGGCTGACAGTAGAATCACACTGTAGGCTAAAGCGTCTTCGAGTATCTTTTTACCCGCTGTCAGGCCATCCAGAAGCGGAAGCTTGATGTCCATCATGACCAAGTCACAACGATATTTCTGACACAAATCAATAGCCTCAAAGCCATCGGATGCCTCAGCCACCACTTCATAATCAGCTGCCTCTAATATATTTCGGATATCTAATCTTACAATTGGATCATCATCAACAATTAGTATTCTGCCTTTCATACTTCCCCTCGACAGTTTGATTTTTTATGTCCGTGTTACGACAGTGCTGGAGAAGCCCAAAATCTCTTCCAGACCTTGTAAAACGGCAATGAGAGCTGCCTCAACAGAAGAAACGTCACCTGTCATCACGACAGAGCCGCTGAAACGATCCACAAAACCAACTTGAACATCCGCAGCCTTGGTCGCAATATCAACCGCAATGATAGCCGCTTCACTCGGAGTGATCGTCAAGATTCCAATCGCATCCTTGATTTCTGCCTGCAATCCTAATTTTTCAAAAATGACTTCATCAGGATTGGCGATAAGGTGCGCCAAGGTCACTTGTTTCCCAGGAACGTATTCCTGTATCATTCTTTGTTTTTCTTCCAATTTAGTAAACCTTCTTCATGATTTTAAACCTTCAGAAGTGTACTGCATGCTCTTAAACATTATACAATAATTTTGGCATAACAGCAATTCAGAGGATTAAAACGCTTTCTCTAATACTTTAAGCAGTTCTTCTGCCGTAGGGACGCGAGGGTTAGTCGGAGTACAGCCATCATGTAGAGCAGCTTCTGAAATTTCTACCTTGTACTGAGCAAAAGCATCTGCTTTCACACCATATTCTCTTAGAGAAGTTGGCATCTCCAGCTTTCTTTGCAGTTTCTTGATGGCTTCAACCAGCTGTCTTACTCCTGATACAGGGCTTGAAGCACTGCATCCCAGTAGTTTGGCAATATCCTGATAGCGGCTTGCTACAGTCTTGTCTATCGCCTGCCGGTTCCGGTTGTTGAATTCGATACCAGCATTATATTGAATGACATGGGGCATTAAAATACTGTTTAAACGACCATGAGGCACATGAAACTTAGCTCCTGCCGCATGTGCCAGACTGTGATTGATACCCAAAGAAGCTGTGTTAAAGGCCATACCAGCCAGAGTGGATGCTGCATGCATCTTTTCACGCGCTTCTACATCCTGACCATTTTTGTAGGCTTTAGGCAGGTATTCAAAGACCAGCTTGATTGCCTTTTCAGCCAAGGCATCAGAGAAGTCCGTAGCCTTGGTCGATACATAAGCTTCAATGGCATGGGTCAGTACATCCATTCCAGTGTCAGCCGTGATGTTACCAGGAAGTGACAGAACCAAATCCGCATCTAAGATCGCAACATCCGGAAGGATTTCTTTGGTCACTAAAGGATATTTGGTACCTCTCTCTGCATCCGTGATGACAGAAAAGGACGTTACTTCAGATCCAGTTCCGCTTGTCGTCGGAATGGCGATGAGAATGGCCTCTGAGAAAGCACCCTGTTTCTTGGCAAAATAATACATAGCCTTGGAAGCATCAATAGCAGAGCCGCCACCAATAGAAAGCACAATGCTGATTGGCTTGTCTCCTGCACTCTTGATACCAGCCACAACCGTTTCGATTGGCGGATCAGGCACAATATCCGTGAAAACAACAATATCATTGCTGTCATCAAAGTTGGCTAAAATGGCATCCAACGTGCCAGATGTCTTCAAAAAAGGATCGGCAACGACTAGAATATGCTCGTTTTTATAATGGCTTAATTGCTGCAGAGCGCCCTTGCCCACATGCAATTCAGTCTTATAGGAAATCTTATACATCTTTTCTCCTTTCTGTTATATCTATTTTTAAACAAAAAGAAACTATATGAAAATAAGACTGCTCTCCTACACACGTCACAGCATTTTCATATAGCTTCATTGCTTATTTATCTTCAGTACCCCTTTGTACTATATTGAATTATAACACAAAAGCGCTTTCATGGCAATAAAAAAGTCATTAATATAAGAAGTTTTTAGTGCCGCTTCTCCTTACAAAGCCAAGCTTATTTGAAGAATTAAATTTTTATTAAAATTTAGTTCATTTTCCTTGTAATTCCCTGTGAAAGGTGTTACAATCTAGTTACTAGGAAATTGATTTTAGTACTTTTAAGGATATGGAAGTCTGGTGCAAATCCAGCGCGGTCCCGCCACTGTGATAAGCTTTTCAGCTTTAAGTCAGGTCTTTATTCTTAAATTTTAGTAGATTTCATGCCTCGATGTAAGGTAGTGATGTCAGTTTGGAACAAACACTTTAGCTTAGTTTCCATTATTGACTCTACGTTTAAGTACGTTAATTTTCTAAAGATGAGATTTCACTTGTCTTTCTGCAAAGGAGCAGAGTCAATAATTGGAAAGCTAGTGCTAATCAACGAAGCTTAGCATAAAGATACAATGATGTATAGGCGGCTTTCTTTTTTAGAAGATTAAAATAAGTTCTGTCCTTCCAAGACTCAGTAGGAGTCTATTTGGAAAGACAGAACTTTTTCTGTTTCTTTTTGTCACTGGCGTTTGCTTGCCCAACGCTCAACATCCGCCTTGGTGATATTGTGGAAGACCTTGGCACCTCTTTCATAGGCGATGTCTTCTTGGTTTTTAGTAAAGTTGATTACTCGAGCCAAGGCAAAGAAGTAATCTGATAAACGGTTGACAAAAATCAGGACATTATTGTTAATTTCTGTAGTCCACATGGCTCCTACGATATGACGCTCTGCCCGTCTTGCAATGGTCCGAGCCACATGAATCATGGAAGCAATCTCGTCACCGCCTGGCAGGATAAATCTTTCCAGAGCTGGTGGAATTTCTGCGTAGGTATCAATCCTCTCCTCAATCCAGTCAATCAGCTGCTGATCGACCTTATAAGGGTAAACTCCCTTTGGTGTAGAGAGGTCTGAACCACAGTCAAAGAGATAATGCTGCAGCTGGAGCAACTCATCTCTCAGCTTATCATCCTTGTCCAGCTTGGTAATAGTATAACCAATCCAAGAGTTAAGCTCATCAATGGTTCCGTAAGCATTAACCCGTTCTGCATCCTTGGCGACACTTTGACCGCCAACTAGCTTGGTCAAGCCCTTGTCACCTGTTTTTGTATAGAGTTGCATATTTTTCCTCCTTTAAGTCACATTTTTGCGAATATCAACATAATCTTCTTCTTTCAAGCTGCCTTCAGCAAAGGTTGGCATGTGCTCCATGGTATAGACAGCATTTTCCAGCAGAAAGAAAGCCAAAGGACAGCCCGAGCCTTCACCTAGCCGCATATCCAGCAAAAGCATAGGCTCCAGTCCTAGAAAGTCACTAACCAGTTTGTAAGCAGGCTCCGTCGAAGCATGGGAAGCAAAGGTATAGTCCAAGACATGAGGAGTCAGCTGATGGGCAATCAGCAGCCCCGTCAGAGAAATAAGACCGTCCACTACACATGGCAGCTGATAGCTGGCACAGGCGAGATGAGTGCCTGCCATAGCCAGCATATCTAGCCCACCAAGCTTAGCGGTCAGATCCAGAATATCTCCATAAGGAGCGTGACAATCCAGACACTGCTGGATAACGGCAGTTTTATGAGCCTTCATATCCTGAGTCAGACCAGCTCCATAGCCTGTGACGTCTTCTGCTTTAAGACCGAGAACTGCAGCAATAACAGCAGCTGAGGTGGTGGTGTTGCCAATCCCCATTTCTCCAGTTCCAAAGAGACGGTAGCCGTCTTTGATCAAGGCCTCTGTCTTCTTGTAGCCGACTAGAATTGCCGTTATGGCCTGCTCGCGAGTCATGGCCTGCTCCTCAAGCATATTGCGCGTCCCATGACAGACCTTGTCCTTATTTTCCTCAAAGATATCCTTCTTGCAGCCAATGTCTACCAGGCAGATGTCTGAACCAGCATGTTTGGAAATAGCACACAAGCCTGATTTCCCTGCTAGAATATTGCGAGCAACAGTATAGGTCGTTTCCTGAGGATTGGCAGAAACGCCTTCAGCCACGATGCCATTATCCGCTACGTAGACAAGGACAATCTTCTTCTCCAAATCAATGGGACCAGAAAACATGGCATGCAAGCGAGCATAGATGGTCTCGAGCTTCCCTAAGGAGCCTGGCGGCTTTCCTAGCTGATCACAGTAGCGCTGGCCTTCTTGAAGCTTGTCTTTATCTATCGGAAGAATCTGCTCAATAATTTTTTCTAAGTCTTTCAAACTAGTCTGTCTCCTCCCTGACCGGCTGCACCCCTTCAAAAATAATCCTGCTCAAGGTCCGAGTCTGATAATAAGCCCCACTAGCTGAGCGAGCTAGTTCAGCCTCTAGCTTGGGCAAGACTTCTAGCTGTTCCCTGCTCAGCAGCAGACCAACTAATGTGCCACTATGGGCAACATTGAGCCCTAAGCATTGGTATTTTTTTACCAAAGCCAGTAATTCTTTCAGATAGGGCTTGGGCAGCCGTTGGTTGTTCAACAAAGCACTGTAGCTAGCCAAATGGCCAATCTTTTCTATGCTTTTCTCCTTACAAGCCGCCTGAAAGAGAGGAAGCAAGTGCTTAGACTCCTCAGCCGGATAGCTAGGACTGTCCTTCATCCGAACCAAGTCAAGAGTTGTCACCATCTCCACAGGCTCCAAGATATAAACATAGAGCTCCGGTCGCCAGTCTGTCTGCCAGACCACTTGACCAGTCAGGGGATTAATGACCGTCCAGTCCGCAAAAGCCACCGAGTCAGTAGGCTCAATCTTGGCACAGAGACGCGTCAAATCCGCTGCTTTTAGAAGCTGCTTCTGCCCCAGAGAGGCCGCCTGCAGGCAGCTAATCATATCAGCCGTGCTGCTGGAATAGCCCTTGCTGATAGGCAGGTCTGACTCCTGAACAAAAGAGAAAACATTGGCCGCAGGCAGGAGCTCCAAAGCTCGCTGTACCTTTTCACCTTGGGCTTGCCTTGCGAGAGAAGAAGTTCCGTCCAATCTCACTCGACTGCGCTTCTCAATCCCATAGGAGAGCAGAACCTCCTGCTCTCCTACTAAACCTTGAAATAACTCACCACAGGAACCTGGACAAGACACGATTGCCTTAGTCATAAGGAGCCTCTTTCGCCAAGACCTCTGTCAGGCAAGCCAGAAGCTGTTCATTTTCCTGATGGCTGCGGATAGCTATGCGGTAATGTCGGTCTGTCAGATCATGATAATTTTGACAGGAACGGATAAAAATCTTTCTCTGCCGAAGCTCCTGACGCAGGTCCAGCCGACCTAGATACTCAAAGAAGATATAATTGACACTAGGCTTGACCAGCCGAATCTGTGAAAATGCAGTCAGTCCTTGAAAAAGGAAATCTCTTTCTACTCGAAGCCACTGCTTGGTAGCTTGCTGATAGGCCTGATCCTCCAAAAGGACAGGCAGGGCGTGATCCGCCATAGCATTGACCGACCAAGGAGCGCGGCTCCCCTCTATCTCATCAAAGCAAGTTGGATGACAGCTGAGAGCATAGCCCAATCTCAGACCAGGAATAGCATAAAACTTAGTCAGAGACCGCACCACTACTGCATTTGGATAGGTAGCTAGACAGGAGACAAAGCTATAGTCCTCCTCATCGTCCAGAAAGTCCATAAAAGCCTCATCCAGTATCAAAAAGATTTGCCGCTCCTGCAGCTTCTCAGCTAGCTTTTCTAGATCAGTGCGCCGAATCAAGGTACCCGTTGGATTATTAGGATTGCAGATGAGTACAGCGTCTCCTGCAGTCAGTGAATCCAAGGCTGGCATCATATCAGCTAGATTCCATTCATAGGATGGGAAAGGGAGGCTAAAGCGCTCCACCTTGGCCTGTACTTGCCAAAAGGCTTTTTCATATTCCATGAAAGTAGGGCTCAGAGTCAGGACAGTCTTTGGGCGCAAGAAGCGGGCCAGCTCATAAAAGACTTCTACCGCACCATTTGCCAGCAGGACATTGTCCTTTTCTAGGCCATGATGATGTGCCAAAAGCTCTCTGGAGCGACTGTAGCTGATGTCTGGATAATGAACCAGCCAATCAATGGACTCGGTCAAACAAGCCTTCAGCCGCGGAGAAATCCCCAAAGGGTTGATATTGGCACTGAAATCCAGACAGTCTTCTAGAGAAAAACCAAATTCCTCAGCCAAAGCTGCCGCATTTCCACCGTGCTCTACTTTCATAAATAGACATTCCTTCCTCGTTTCCTTGTTAGAATCTAGTATACCATATTCGGCTTTTCGTCCCTAGTCTGCCTCCAGATAAGCCTGGAGACGGTCAATTCCTTCGTTTTCCGTCGCTGATATTTCAAAAATTTCCTTGGCTCCAGCCGCTTTCAGCTGCCGCCGTGCTTTTTCGATTTGCTCTGGCTGTTTAGCCATATCAATCTTGGTGACAATGCCAATCACTTCTTTATTGAAGAGGGAAGAAAAGCCTTGAGGAAAGGTCTGCATCTGATTGGAAGCCGCCACCAAGAGACCAATCACATCAGCTTCTGTTGCTGTCACGTTCAGAGCATTATAATACTTACGATGCTGGAGAAATTCTCCAGGCGTGTCAATGATGGCATCATAGAACTCAATAGCCTGAGTCTTAAAGTAGCTTAGCTCCAAGCCTTTCAGTCGCTGGGTCAGAGTAGTCTTACCCACTCCGACTGGACCGACAAACATGATTTTTTTCATATTTTGCATCCATTCCTCTCTATGACAGGGAACTGCCTGCTATCTGCTTAGCTGGGCTTCCTTACTATCTAGTTTGATAGTTTCCCTGCCGTTGAGCAGTACACCTTTATTTTCATCGCGGCCTTGCAGGTAGTAAAGTGCATCTTCCTGGCCATAAGTTTCAATTGCCTTAGTTTGCAAAAGACCGATTCCCTTGCTAGGATCTCTCAAGAGATTAAAGATGATCCCCATTTGCAGTTTAGGGAAGTCCTTGAGCATAGCATAGTCGCCATTACTGTCACCGGCAATCAGGATTGGTTCTTGATTGTCATGATTGACAGCAATCAGTTTCTTAATAGTCTCTGTCTTGCCCTCACCCTGAGTCTGAGCATAGTTGGTATCGTATTCCGGCCGAATCACACCCTTATCATCCTTTTTCAGGCGCATACCAGTAACATTTTCTTTAGGAATATTGTAGCCATACTTAGAATTGCTAGCATAAGGGATAATCACATCGATATAAGACGCTGAGCAGATATAGACATCAATGCCGTTAGCCATCAGAGTCTTGTAGAGATTTTGCATTTCCTTGACCGAGCGAACACCGCGCTTGAAGGTCACAGTGATTTGGCCTGACTCACCTTTCAAGCCTTCTGGACTTTCCCAAGTTTCAGAAGTCAGCTTGTCTTGGAGAGCTTGGTCAATAGACTTTTCAGATAGAGCTTGAACTTCTTCAGAAGTCATACCTGCATAGAGGTAGGTCACCCATGGATAGCTGATGTCAGAGCTGAAGGTGTCACCAATCGCTTCGTAAAGATAGCGGAGTTTAGCAGCAAAGTCTTGGTATTCATCGGTCTTTTTGACTTCTTCCAGAGACTTGTCTCCTTGCATTCCCTTATAGCTATTGTAAATAACCGTGTAGTCAGAAAGCAGGTCAGCCGCAATCTTGTCAATGTTCACTGGTTCACCATCTTTGTTATGGAAATCTTCAACAAAATCGTCGCTCGGTATATTGGTCCGCACTGCTTGGTCAAATTCTTCCGGCGTCATCTTAAAGGCCAGATTTTCAATTTGATAGGTAAAGGTTGCTTCGCCAATGTCGTTGATGACTGTCGTATTGTCCCAGTCAAAGACGGCATAAGGTTTTTTATTTTTATCATAGCTAGAGCTGGTGTTCCCATTCTCCTTGATGAGCTTAGTCAGGCGGGCATAAAGCTTGTCTTCCCAGACGCCCTTATCCAAAGTCTTAGCCTTGTCCTTATCCGTTGTCTCTGTCTTAGCCGAGGATGACTCCGTTGTCGTCTTATTCTTCCCCGCTTGACAAGCTCCCAGAAGCAAAGCCAAACTACAAAGCAGCACAATTCCTTTTGTCCGCATAGAAACAATCCTCCATAAAAAATAATAGTGCGCAAAAAAATGGCATAGAAAACCCCTTTGATTCTGAAACACTCGCTTCATTGCGATCAAATCAGGCTTCCTTGCCATTTTCTATACTGTTATTATATTATAAACTATCTGGCAGACTTTGTCAATGAAGCGCTTTCAGATTTATAAAAAAATAAAGGCAGAGAAAAATTATTTCTCTACCTTAGCAAACTTCTAGAATATAAACGCTATAACTGTTTAACTACATAGGAGATATTCGGAACACCACTCAACTTTTTGTCAGTTACTAAAAACACCTCAAATCAGTTCATCACTTTTCGGATGCTTCCTTATATAAATAGCTGCATAAACCGCATCTACCATGACAGCTGGCAAAGTCAAGGTCAACAAAATTCCCAATAAAACACCAAAAGCAATCTGAATATAACCCGTTAGGAGGGAGGGAATGATTGTTGCCCCAGCAAAAGCTATAGCAAAATTATTCCACCATGTTTTCTTTCTATCTCCCTCTTTTACTTGATTAAAAGCCCAGACTTTCCCCTGATTTTTTGGGAGATAATACCAAGCATAGAGGCCACAAGCAAAGATAAAAAGGAACATCATCAATATTACATAAAATGGAGTGAGAGGGGATTGATATATTCCCTCTATACTTTTTGAATCTCCTACTATTGCAAACATCAACATTCCGATAAAATTGATCCAAACTAATGCGCTCCAAGTAAGCAAAGCAATCAGAATATAGGTTAAAAATTTAAATCGATTGATTAGAAACTTAGAAAAAGCAAATAAAATACTTACCACATTAAGAATGATGCAAGTCAAAAATAGAATTTTAATCCATCCCTGACGACTTCCTGTTTCACCTATAAGGGCCCAGTAAAAGAAGAATGAGCAAAATGGTAAATTTATCCATGGATAAATCTTAATGTATCCTAAACTGACACCATCTGTAATCAAAGGACCATGGTATCTTTCTCTTTCTATATTAGTGATATTTACTTTATCTTTTCTATTTATCTTTACCATTAAAGAAACCAACTAAACACTTTCTGACGTAATTTAATGTATGAATCAAGGAATTCATTTAATTTCCTAAATTCTTTCAAAGACATAGACATTTATCTTATCACCTTCCAGTTTATAATTTTTCTATTTTTTCAAAAATAATATCTTGCTTTTCGTAACTTTCTCTGAGCGGCAACATACCTAAAATCAACGAAAAGAAGCCCAATAACAAGAGACAGCTAATGATTAGAATGGAACCCTCTGTTCCATTATCAATGAATGTATAAAATCCAAAACATCCTAAAAACACAGCGAAAACAAAAGGGAGAAGTCTGTACAGTTTTAACTGACGCCGTGACCTTGAGCGTTTGAATGTTATTTGATACTTTGATTCTTTATTTGAAAGCTTTTGATAAACCCTATAACGACCCCCTAAAACAATGAACCAAAAAATAACATAAGCTAAAACGATAAATAGGACAAATAATCCTAATTTAAAGGGAAAATTATGACTAATGTCATAACTTATAAAAGAATTAGTCACGAGCCTATAACCAGCTCCACCTATTGCTATACCAAGCGTTTTACTCATAGTTGGAGACAAACCCTCAAAACTCGTATCTCTTTTATCTAACTTTAACATTTTCGCAGTGATTTCATTAGGAAGAGAGCCCCAGAAATAAGTTTTAGGACTAACGGTCGTCATATCCAAAAGATATTTTTCGCCCTCTACTTCCACAATTTTATGAAAAGTTTTATTTGTTTCTTTAAATTTTAGTTCCATGCTCACCATCCAAACACTTTCTGGATTAACTCAATTACTGAATCAAAATCTTTCCCTACGTCTTTATATATTCTTCTCCCTACTCTACACTTCTATTACAACTCTTCAATTTTATTTAATGATAGTGTCTTATAATACGAGGGAACTTGTGGCATTCTCATCATTACAAAATAGAACCAAGATATTATTCCATTAATAACCAACAAAGCTCCTTCTGAGCCATTATCAGTTCCCATAAAAAAAGCTAAACAAATAATATTAATTACAAATATGAAATACCAAACAATCATTCGTTTGCCTTTTGGTTCAAAAACGAACCTATAACGTCTGCTATTTTTAGGGATTCTTGATTTATACTTTCGTATTGCAACTTTTTCATAACAGATAGCCATAAGATATGACAAAATCATAGAGAAAGCAAATACACCTAATTTCAAAGAAAGTTGTTGAATTATACCCAAACCAATAAATGCCTCTTTCATGAGTCTATAAGAGATACCCACAAGTGGCTGAACTAAGATGGCTACAGTAGAAATTCCTAATGGTGTCTTAGATTTTATTTCAAAACTCTCATTAGATGAAGATAACTCAATCATATCCACTGTAACTTCTTTAGGAAGCAATCCAAAAAAATATGACTTGCCTCTTATAGAAGTAGGATCTAAGATATATTGTTTATTTTCAAAGTTAACAATACGGAACACCGCTATATTCGAATATTTAAATTTTAATTCCAAATTACCACCCAAACACTTTTTGAACTGATTTGATACCTGAATTAAAAGCTTTTCCAACGTCTGCAATACTCTTAATGAGATTATCAACTCATATTAAAGCCATTGTCAGTAAGTCAGAAATTGAAATATAAGAGTGATTTTCCCGTATTTTACTAATTGTATTTTTTAAAATTATTCATCAGCCGACTCCCTTAATTTTCTTCTCATTTCTTTCAAAGCCTTTCTTTTTTCAAAGATTTTCAAATTAGGAATCATTATTGAACCAAATATCAAGAACAAACAGCCAGCGATTAAAAGTCCTATGGAAGAAAATTTGACAAACCAGAAGAAAGAAAACACAGTTGCCGCAATTATAAGCAGTAAGAAAATGATAGCCATTTTAATTGCTTTTTGAACTTTCTGACACATTTCTTCCAACTCTTTCTGGTTGAGTTCGATTGTCTGAGCTTCAAGACTATCAATGTACTTTTGCTTTTTTCCAAAAAAACGACTCACTAAAAAGATAATATAAATTGATAAGGAGAGCAAGGAAATAACTGCAATCATATTTATCCCTTGTGTCGTATGGCTTCTATACAATCTATCAATTGAGATACCTACTAAAGAAATCGCAACTGTATATTTCGAGATCTTTGCAGCTATCTTATTAGTCTTTTCTGCCCCTTCACTTGGCATATTCTCTATATTTCTTATAGCAATTTTATTGGTTTCCATATCATAATAATAGACTTTACCATTTTCGTGAAAAAGCATGATATTGGTCTTCATTTATTCTACTCCACTCTTCTTTATATCTACTTCTTGTTTTCTCCAGCCTGTGAAAACTCTAGTATAGTTTAACAAAAGCGGCTGAAAAAATACAATATTGATACCCAATAAAGAAATTATAGCATAAGCTGTTGGCAACTTGAATAGTCTATAATAATCATATTTAAAAAGTCGTATTATCTTTTATTCATTTCGCAACTCCTGTATTGATATTTTTGTTTCTTCTAAACTTCTCAGCATTAATTACTCTTATCCATTTTAAATCATTCTTGATAAACAATCTAGTTCTAGAGGATACGTTCATATTTCCAGCTTCCCTCTTAATAAAAAAAGGGAAATCGTTTCTTCGACAATCCCCTTTAATTCTACCATTTTTCAGGCACTTGATTTCTCCAGCCTGTGAAAACTTGTGCATAGCCCAATAGATACAAGGGCGTCAATGCGATGCTCAAGCCTACCAAGGCAATAATCATATAAAGTCCTGACAGCATAAACAAGCGAGTGATGACTGCTACTGCAGCTGACAAGCAGCACAGGACGATGGCGTGAATCTGCAAAATGTTGATCTTTTGTTTCTGTTCAAAATATCTCAATTTTGAAACGATCACCATCTGATAGAGCAAATTAATCAACTGATAAGACAAGCTGAGTATGATAAAAATCATAAAAAATGCTAAGTGGTTCTCACCAAAAAAGATGGAGCCCCAAAAAAGCAATTCAAAATGCAGAAATAGGTAAGAGCTGGTCGGAATGAGCTGCAAGGCTTTAATATCAAAAAACTTTTGGAAGAGTAAAAAGGCCAGGAACAAAATAAGCGTGTGAACGATAGTAAAATTCATGACTATCATGCTCAGATGATGCATCTCACCACGTAAGAAAATAGCAACGATAAATACCAGTGAGATGAAAAATAACTCAACTAAACCAGCCTTATAAAAATCTAAGTTTTTGATTGGATTACAATCCGTAACAAGAACATTCAAAAATTCATAATATCTCTTTTTCATTTTGTAAACTCCCATTGTTTAACTTTATAAAATTTCCCCTAAACTTTGCGAAATTTTCTATAAAAAAATTCCACATTTCATTATATCATACAGTATATAGGCTAAGGAAGTCTTATAAAACTATAGGTATAGTTCTATAGGATAATTCCCTTTCTCAATCATTCGCCAAGTTGGCATTTTTCCGCTATAATAGTAAGGATGAACATCAAAGAAGAAATTATTAACTTAGCAAAAGACATTGGGATTTCTAAGATTGGCTTTACAACAGCGGATGATTTTGACTATCTGGAGAAGTCGCTGCGCTTGGCTGTAGAAGAAGGACGAAATTCTGGATTTGAGCATAAAAGCATCGAGGAGCGGATCAAGCCCAAGCTCAGTCTAGCCTCGGCCAAGACCATTATCTCTATCGCAGTCGCCTACCCCCACAAGCTCAAGCAGCAACCTCAGAAAACGGCCTACAAGCGAGGGAAATTCACCCCTAATAGCTGGGGGCTGGACTACCACTATGTCCTGCAGGACAAGCTGGACCGGCTTGCCAAGGGAATTGAGGAACTGACCGCTGATTTTGAGTACAAGGGCATGGTGGACACAGGTGCCTTGGTTGATACCGCCGTAGCTCAAAGAGCAGGAATCGGCTTTATCGGGAAGAACGGCTTGGTCATCTCCAAGGAATTTGGCTCCTATATGTTTTTGGGAGAGCTCATCACCAATCTGGACATCGAGCCTGATCAGCCCGTCGACTACGGCTGCGGAGACTGCAACCGCTGTGTGACAGCCTGCCCCACTTCCTGCCTGATTGGTGACGGCAGCATGAATGCCAAGCGCTGTCTATCCTTTCAGACTCAGGACAAGGGCGTCATGGATCTGGAATTTCGCAAGAAGATTAAAACGGTCATCTATGGCTGCGATATCTGCCAAATCTGCTGCCCTTACAATAAAGGCTTGGATAATCCGCTCGCAACAGAGATTGATCCCGACCTTTCTCATCCCGAGCTCCTGCCTTTCTTGGAGCTTTCCAACGGTCAGTTTAAGGAGAAATTCGGTCATGTAGCCGGCAGCTGGCGGGGAAAAAACATCCTGCAGCGCAATGCCATTATCGCTCTGGCAAATGCCAATGATCGCTCTGCCATTCCCAAAATGCTGGAAATTATCGACAAGGGGCAAAATCCGATTCATGTCACTACAGCTATCTGGGCTCTGCGTCAGCTGGTGCGTGAGGTCCATCCAGAAATGATAGAACTGGTCATGAACGTCAAAAATCCAACGCCGCAAATCCAAGAAGAGCAAGGCCGTTTCCTAAAGAAATTTGGCCTAGAAGAAAAAATTGTGATAGAAAACTAAACCGCTGAGACCTAAATATCCCAGCGGTTTCTTTATTTTTCTTCCTGTTTGCGGATTTCTTTGATAATAGAGCCCATCTTGACTGACTCGTCGCTGAAATAGCGGTAAAGCCGTCCATCACCGTCTCCCATGTAGCTGATAGGAGAAAAACGGTCACTGCGGAAAGCGTCATTTTCATCAATCAAATCCTCATCAACCACGCGCCGAGTGACACGGGCGATGACATTGGTCAAGGCACCGCATTCTACCATATCCAGCACTTGACACTCAATGGATACAGGGCATTGGTCTACAAGCGGAGCATCCACGGTCTCGCCGATTGTGTAGCTAAGACCAGTCAGGGCAAACTTGTCCTTGCGGCTGTTGAAGCCAGCAATTTCAGACTCTTTGGTCAGATCCTTCTCTGGGACATTGACTGTGAATTGCTGGTGCTTGGTAATCTCTGTAATGGCATTTCCCTTGGTACGCATGGCAATAACCATCATGCTGCCCAAGGAATAAACCGAGCTTGAAGTCGAAATATTATAGCCGTGCACATCGTCCTTATAGCCTAAAAAGAAGACTGGAAAGCCGAAGTAAAGTTTTCTCGTTTCAAAAGTACGTTTCATATATGTTCCTTTATTTTTAATTTTAAAATAGTTTAGCTGGCTGGGGCATGTGTCAGCTAAAATGTCCCTTGTCGCCTATCAACTTCTCTGTCACGTGGTGATGAGCCTGGATAGGAAGCTCAAAGTCCTTTATCTCATCAACGATTTCCCCGTCTGCCATGACCAAAATCCGATGGCAGAGAGCATAGCTCAGCTTGAAGTCATGCGAGATGAAAAGATAGGTCAGCTGGTATTTCTCCCACAAATCATATAAGAGGCGTAACAACCTTCCCTGAACAATGGGATCCAAACCGCTCAGAGCCTCATCAAAGATGAGAATATCTGGCTTTAAGAGCAGGCCACGGGCGATGCAAATCCGTTGGAGCTGGCCGCCACTGAGCTGGCGCGCAGGCTGATTTAGATAGCTTTTATCCAGACCGACGTCTTCTAGAATGGATTCTACCTCTTCTCTAGCCACATCTTTTGGCAGGGCCTCTGTCAAGACCTGCTCGACTGTAAAATGCGGATTGACCGAATGGAGTGAGTCTTGAAAGACCAGTAAAATTCTCACGCCAGACTTTTTGACTGAGTAGGGCAGGCCATCCAGTAAGACCTGGCCTTGACTGGGCTTTTCTAGACCGATCAGCAATTTAGCCAGCGTGCTCTTGCCACTGCCGCTCTCGCCCATCAGACCGATCATTTCACCCTTCTGGACGGTGAAGTTACAGTCTTTGACAACCATTTTGTCCTCGAATTTTTTAAAAACATGTCTACATTCCAGCATCTTGTCTCACCAACCGTTCGTATGGATTTCCTAAGATAAGGTCTTGGCTATAGGCCTGCGAAGGACTTTCGAGGAGCTTAGCAACCGGCCCTTCCTCCATGATAGCCCCCTGATACATGACAAGCATCTTGCCTCCCAGCTCCCGCGCCAAATGATAATCATGGGTCACTGTGATGAGGGTCTTGCCTTTAGCCAACTGCTCCTTTAAGATGAGAATAATCTGCTCGCGATTATGGATATCCAGCGCCGAAGTAGGCTCGTCCAAAATGATGGTCTCTGGCTCCAGGCAAAGCAAGATAGCCAGCATGACCCGCTGCAGCATACCGCCGCTGAGCTCAAAAGGATATTTCTTCAAAAGCTCTTCCGGCTCTCCCAGTCTGACTTCTTTCATAGAAGCTACTGCCTTAGTCAGACAAGCGCTCTTTGAAATCTTGCTATGGCTGCGCAGGGTTTCCCAAAAATGACTTTGAATGGTCTGAAAAGGATTGAACATAGCCATCGGATTTTGAGACATATAGGCCACTCGTCTCCCCCGCAGCTGCTGCCAGTCCTTGAGAGAATTGCGCTCTAGAGACATGGAGCCATAGTGAACTTCACCTTGCATGCTCAAGGATGAAGGCAGCTGGCCAATCAATATCTTGGTTAAGAGGCTTTTACCAGAACCACTCTCTCCAATGATGACCAGAGACTGCCCCGCCTCCACTTCAAAGCTGATGTCCTGCAGTATGGTCTTTCCCTCAATCTGGGCTGTCAGTTTCTTTACAGCTATTTTTTCCATATCTGTTTCCAGCCTTTCTCTTCAAAGCATTCGGCAAATAGATTAAAGGCGACCACAGTCAGAAAGATAGCCAGTCCGGGCGCCAGCATCATCCAAGTTGCCGTTTGAAAATGGCTTCTAGCATCATGCAGCATCATGCCCCACTCGGTAATGTTGGGCTGGACACCGATTCCCAGAAAGGAAAAGCCAGAAATCATGAGAATGATATTCCCAATATTCATCAGCACAATAATCAAAATGGGCTTGTAGATAAAGGGCAGGATATGGGTTTTGAGGATATGAATCTGGGAGAGTCCCATGGTCTGGGCAGAAATGACATAGGCTTCCTCCTTGGCACTCTTGACCAGATTGGCTGTTACCCTTGCATAGTAGACCCACTCTATGATGACAATGGCTAGAATCATATTGGTCATTCCCTGTCCCAATATCCCAACAGTAGCTAGCGATAGCAGGAAGCTAGGAAAGGCGGAAATAACATTTGCAAACCATAAGAAGGTCGCTTCAGCCTTTCCTTGGTACCATCCGATCAGCAAGCCAACTGTGACACCGATGACCACTTCTAGCAGACTGATGGTCAGGGATAAAAAGAGAGAATAACGAGCCCCGTGCAGCAGACGAGACAAAACGTCTCTGCCTAACTGATCGGTTCCCAATAGATGAACAGCGTCAGGTGCCATTAGTTTATTTGAAATCTCCACGTGCTGGGGGTCGAAACTCGATAGATAGGGAGCAAAGAGAGCGCAGATGAAGAGGGCCAGCAAAATGACACTTGAAAAAATAAATCGTTTAGACATTGCTCCTCCTTTTTCTGACTCTAGGGTCTATCCAGAGCGGCAGCTGCTGGGTTAGAATATTATTTCCCAAGAATAATAGGCCAAATAAAAGCATACAGCACTGGATGATGGGCAGGTCCACAGACTGGAGCGCATCTACAAAGAGGGAGCCGACACCATTCCAGGAGAAGACTTCTTCGACAATCAAGGAGCCTGTCAGGAGATAGACCAAGGTCAGGCTCAGACCTGTCGCAATGGCTGGCAGGGAATTTCTCAAGAGATGATTCTTGACCAGGAAGAACTTACTGACTCCGCGCAGGAGGGCATTTTCGACATGGACACTGTTCATCTGCTCCAGCACAGCCTTACGGATCAAAGCGGTATATTGGCCAATCAATGACATGCTTAGGGTCAGACTAGGAAGAATCAAGCTGCTAAGGTCCTGCTTGCCCGAAACGGGCAGCCATCTGAGCTGAACAGCAAAAATCACAATCAGCATGTAGCCTAGCCAAAAGCTGGGCATGGAAACGCTGGAAAAGGATAGAAAGCGAGTGACCTTATCAAAGAGAGAACCTTTGTAGACTGCACTAAAAATCCCCAAAGGAATGGACGTAAGCAAAATAAGAGCAAAGGATGTCAAGCCCAGAGAAAGGGTCGACTGGAAACGCTCCAGCACCAAGGGCAGGACAGGAACCTTTAATAGATAAGACGTCCCAAAATCCCCACCAAGGGCCTTAGTCAGCCAAGCTAGATACTGCTGGGGCCAAGGTTGATTGAGGCCCAGATAGTCTCTGGCTTTTTCCAAGGATTGAGGAGTCACTTGAATCTTAGATACCCTTAAATAATTTTCTGCTTGATCCGCCGAGGATAGCTTGGCCAAGAGAAAGGTCAATACTGATATCATCAACAGAGCAGCTAAGAAAGAAACTATTTTTTTAAATAAATCTTTTTTCATAGTCCTTAAAAGAAAAGGGGCGGCTGCTAAGCTTTTCAACTTAGCAGCACTACTCCCTTTATATTAAAATTTGCAGTTATGAAGCCAGCTTTTATTTTTTCTCAATATAGCGCAGTGGGAAAGCATTTTCTTCTGGGGCAAAGCGCATACCATCGAGTTCTCCCTTGCGGTAGACGGAAACAACGGATTGGTAAGTGATTGGAATATAGATAGCTTCATCGTGGAGCATGGTGAGGACTTTCTTGTAGCCTTCATCGACTTTTGCCTCATCTGGTTCGACCAGAGTCGCCTTGATAATTTTATCAATTTCTGGCTTAGATGGCAGAGCTTCTAGGGAAACATTTTCTGGGTGGCCATGGTCTGCTGGTGAAGTCAGAGCTGTCATCCAAGCATGCGGATCCCAAGGTGCCCCCCAAGAGAAGGTCAACATCAAATCAAAGTCGCCCGTCTTAATATTTTCCCAGTAGTCATCTTCTTCCATAGCTTTAAGCTGAACGTCGATTCCGATTTTCTTCCATTCGCCCTGGAAGTACTCAACCAAGTCCTTGTCTGTCGCCTTAGAAGAGATATAAGGAACATTTAGGCTTAATTTCTTGCCATCTTTTTCACGGATACCGTCAGAACCTTTCTTCCAGCCTGCTTGATCCAGCATCTTTTCAGCCTGCTTGATGTCGTAGTCATAGGGAGTTAGATTGGCATCAGAGTGTGGGGTAGACTTAGAGAAGATGGTATCAGCTGGTGTTTCTGTGCCGCGGAAAATGTCTTTCGCGATAGACTTCTTATCAACTGCATGGTTCATCGCCTGACGGACAGTCTTGTCTTTGAAAATTTCCTGCTTGGCATTCAAGAGCATGAGGCGGCTGGACATTGGCTGAGATACGTCTGTCGTGTACTTGTCATCCTTGGCATACTTAGCAAAGTTATCCAAACCGATAACGCCATTCCCATAGATCAAGTCAACATTGCCAGACTCAAACTCAAGAGCACGGGTTTGTGGGTCTGGAATAATCTTGACTGTTACTTCTTTCAGTTTAGGCTTTTCACCCCAGTAATTTTCGTTACGGGTAAAGGTGATGTACTCGTTTTGCTTCTTGTCTTTGACAACCCATTGACCGGTTCCGATTGGTTTTTTGAGGTTGTCCTTGGTCGTGTCATCTCCGTCAGGGAAGGCAGCATCAGCTATGAAGCGGATTGGACGAATCATTGATAAATCATAGAGAGTCGCACTGTAGGCTTGTTTGAGTTTAATCTCAAAGGTATGGTCATCTACAACTCGATAGCTTTCCAGCTGATTGGTGAAGTCAAACCAAGTGTGGTTTTTCTTATTTTCCTCTGAAAATACGGTATCGAAATTCCGTTTGACATTTTCTGCGTTAAAGTCAGAGTCGTCTGAGAATTTTGCCTTTCTCAGCTTGAAGGTATAGGTTTTACCATCTTCGCTGATATCCCAGCTTTCAGCCAAGGCTGGCTCGATTTTACCATTGTCACCGTAGCGGACTAGGCCTTCATAGACCATATCCTGAATGACAAATTGATCTGGATTGTAGCGGTGAGGATTGACATCCCCAAAGTCTTCTCCCCAGACCATAGTGAGTTTGTCTTTCTCATTGGCTTGTTTGGAAGAATTTGAGTTTTGCTGGCAGGCTACCAAGAATAAAGGCAGCAAGAGGACAACTAATAAAAATAGTTTTTTTCTCATTTTTATTGAATCACTTTCTTGTATTCATATTTTTTATGATTTCAGTCCCAAGAGATAGAGGCTGCAGTTTATATTTTTTTGATGATCAATTCATGCGGTTGTACTTGCTGTTGAGAGCATCTCCAAACTTGGTAAAGAGGAGAATGGTCAGAATCAGCAAAAGACAAGGGAAGACCACAATCCAAGGGGCTTCTTGGATGTAAATTCGGCCGTCATTGATCATGGCTCCCCACTCAGGCGATGGTGCCTGAGCTCCCAACCCGACAAAGCTGAGGCCAGCGATTTCCATGATAATGGTGCTAATATCAAAGCTCATGGTTGTCAGAATCTGAGGAAAAAGACTGGGGAAATAATAGTTTTTCAGAGTCGTCCAAAAACTATTGCCATACATTTTCGAGGACTGGATATAGGGTTCATTTTTCAGCTGCATGGTCATAGAGCGCATCAGGTAGGCATACTTGGTCCAGGCCGTCAAGCAGATAGCGATGAGGGTTTGCTGGAGACCGATGCCCAAGATACTGACGATGGCAATGACCAAAATGATAGAGGGGAAAGACTGAAAAGCCGTGATAACCAGCAAGATGAACTGGTCGAATTTCCCGCCGATGAAGGCGCTGGTTACCCCAATAAAGGAGCCTACCGTCGCAATTAGCATCAGAATCATCAGGGCTGGCAGGACTGTTTCCGCACCTCCGCTCACTGCACGCGCAAAGACAGACCGTCCTAGAGCGTCCGTTCCGAACCACTCACTGCTGCTCGGCCCTTGCAGGGCTTGGCCCAAATTGACCTTGGTTAAACTATCACCCAAGAGATGAGGGGCCAAGGAGGATAGGATCAGAGCCAGGACGATGAGGCCGCCCAAGGCCAGGAGTTTTCGATTGATTTTCTTATCCATACGAACCCTCCTTGCTTGCTTTTAATTTCTTCGTGCGCGGCAGCAGTTTGGGATTTTCCTGAGCCAGTCGGACGCGAGGATTGAGCCAAATCGTAAGCAGCTGAAAGACTAGATTTACAGTCAAGACTCCCGCTGTGATAAAGAGGACCGCCCCCTGAATGAGGGGATAATCCCGCTTGGCGACGACTCCTATCAGCATCTTGCCGATGCCCGGCCAGGAAAAGAGATGCTCAATAATAGCCACACCGCCCAAGAGCGAGCCCAGAGAAAGGCTGACCAAGGTCAGAAGAAAGGGCAGGACATTGTAAATCACGTCATGCAACAGGATATGCCCCTCTCGAATCCCCCGACCACGCGCACCTTCGACTTCTGGCGAATGCAGCACTTCAATCAAAGCAGTCCGCAGCTGTGGGATATAGCGAGTGGACATGATCATGGCCAGTGTCATGACTGGCAAGACTAGACCCAGCTCATTAGCCGTTGCCTGAATGGGAAGCCAGTGCAGCTGAACAGAAAAGATCAGAATCAGGATAATCCCCATAACAAAGCTAGGAATGGCATTCAGAAAAGCCAGACCTGCCATCAAGAAGCGGTCAACCGGCTTTCCAGCATGGTAGGATGTGTAGAGAGCTGTCGGCAGGGAAATTCCCAGAGTCGCTAGCAGGGTATAAAAAGCTAGGTAGACTGTATTGGGAAAATAGAAAATCAGCTGCTCCCAGACCGAAGCTCCGGAATTATAGGTCACACCAAAGTCGCCATGGACAATCCTGCCCAGCCAGGCCAGATATTGCTCCATAAAGCTGCCATTCAGACCCATCTCTGCCCGCTTGATTTCCAGCAGTTCCTTGGTAAAAGGAATACCCTGAGCGTTGAGAATGCTCTCAGCCGGATCTCCCGGTGCTAGATAAACCAGTAAAAAGGAGATAAAGCTGACGCAGAGCAGGATGAGGACGAATTGCAGAATAGTTTTGATAATAAATTTAATCATGCGCCTCCCTTTCAGATGTCTGGTAGCTTTCAGGCTTCTTGCTAGCTACGGCCAGCAGCACTTCGCCTTGGTGGACGACCAAGGTCGCCTTCTGGTAGAGGACCAGACCGTCTTCCTTGGCAGTCACCTTTTCTAAAATATTGCCATAAATATCACAGATTTCGCCGATGACCTGACCAGCCTGTACTGTTTGATTAGGCCGAACAAAGCACATCCAGCAGCCCGACCTCTGACAGGTCAGATAGTAGCTGTCGTCAAAGATCAGTGGCGCCTGCTTATAATAGGGCATGGTCCCTTCAAAAAGATAGCGGGCGACTTGCTTGACTGACTCTTTCATGGCCAGTACATCCTCTGGCAGACAGGTGCCGTTTTCTCCCCGCTCCAGCAGGATACTAGGCAGTCCATAATCTACCGAGGCAGCGTGATAAAGATTGCCACAGTCCTGAGATTGGTAGATAATCGGTGTCCCAGAAGCCTGCAGCATCTGATAGGACTTTTCGACCACCTCGGGATTGGCCCGTAGAGAGTAGTAACCATGCGGTGTCAGCAGTTCTTCCCGATTGCCACTGTGCAGGTCAATCAGGAAATCACTGACGCTAAAGACCTGACTCTCAATCACAGACCGAATCTGATAGCTGAGGCTGGAAACTGGCTCCTGGTCTTGAAAAATCCTGTTTAGATTAAGGCCATCCTCAGGTACAAGCGTCGTCTCCCGAGCCCAGAAGCCACTGATATTGACTGCATGCAGGAGGAGGACAGAGCCCTGAAAGTTAAAGTCCCACTCATGCGCCAAATCCATCAGTGCCTTGACACCGACATACTCGCAGCCATGGACTGCCGCACAGATAGTCAGCAAGGGCTGGGAGGCCTGTCCTTTGAGCAGAGTGTACTGGATAGCCAGATTATCCGTGATGGACAGACTACCTTGGTAGCTGCTGCAGGGGGCCATAGAGTCTAGTTCTTGCTTAATCCTCATCTTTATCCTCCCTGTACTGACTGAGCAAGAGCTTGGTATAGTCACTCTTGGGAGCAGAGACGACCTCTCGCATGCTGCCCTTTTCCTGCACGATTCCGTCCTTGAGGACGACCAAATCTTCCGCAAAATTGCTGACCAGTGCGATGTCATGTGAGATGAAGAGAAAGGAGGTCTGCGAGCGTTCCTTGATATTTGCCAGCAGCTGCATGACTTCATACTGAACGGTCACATCCAGAGCACTGGTGATTTCATCGCAGATGAGCACATCAGGATTAATCAGCAGGGCACGGGCGATGGCCGCCCGCTGGCATTCTCCTCCGCTCAGCTGATGCGGCAGCCTCTGGGCAAGCTCAGGTGTCAGACCGACCGAGGTCAACAAGTCACAGATAGCTTGCTTCCTATCTGACTGCTGCTGATAGAGAGAGAAGTTTCGACAGACCTCTTCTAGGCTCTGCTGAATGCTGCGCTTGGGATGAAAAGTCGACTGGGGCTGCTGGGCAATATACTGGACCCGAGCATAGTATTCCCTATCCTTGTAGTCATAGACTGGTTTGCCCAGTAGGGTCAGCTTCCCTTGGTCCGGCTTTAAAAAGCGGCAGATGAGTTTGGCAATGGTACTCTTACCAGAGCCTGACTCTCCGACCAGCCCTAAAGCCTGTCCCTTTTCCAAGCTAATGTCAATATCAAATACACCGATTCTCCGCTCACCTATCTGACTGTACTCGTAGGTCAGTTGGCGACCAACCAATACTTGATTCATAGCTGCCCCCCTTCTCTAAATGCTGCTAGCTTAGGCACGGCCTTCAGCAATTTCTGGGTGTAGGCCTGCTCAGGATGGCGAAGAACTTGATGGGCTGGACCACTTTCGACAATCTGCCCTTCTTTCATGACGACTACTTTTTGCGCTAGATGCTCAGCCACACTGATATCATGTGTAACAAAGAGAATGGCCATTTTTTCCTCCTGATGAAGCTTGCTCAAGAGATCAAGCAGCTTCATTTTCGACAGGACATCCAGAGCGCTAGTCGGCTCATCAGCCAGCAGCAGTTTGGGCTTGCTGGCTAAAGCCAGCGCTACACCGACTAGCTGCATCATACCACCGCTGAGCTCGAAAGGATACTTATTGACGACTTTTTCAGGCAGCAGTCCCACCATCTCTAGGCATTCTTCCAAGGGACGGAGATTTGCTGCTTGCTGGCCCTGATTTTTCACCAAGTCCTGATAATGCTTTTTGATCTTACGGCGGTTATTGAAGCTGAGACTGGCATGCTGACTAATCCAGGCCACTTCTCGGCCCACAAAAGGCAGATAAATGCGATGGTCCTGGGGATGAATTTCCTGCCCCTCAAAGGTAATACTGCCCTCTGTCACTGTCAGCCCCCTAAGAGGGAGGCCCAGCAGCATCTTGAGCAGGGTAGACTTGCCACTGCCACTCTCGCCCACAATCGAAAGGGACTCCCCCTCAGCAAGAGAGAGGGAGACCCGATCGAGAATGACTTTATCTGCTGACTGCACCAGCAGATCTTTCATTTCCAGCATGTTTTATTCCTTTGATAGTTTGTTGCTGACGTGATAGTAATCTGTCGGATGGGATTCCAAACCAGAGACGGACTTGTCCATCACCAGAGCGACCTTGAAGAAGCCGATGATGGTAAAGCCGTAGTCCTTATCCATGATTTCTTGGATTTCCTTGCTGAGCTGATTGCGCTTAGCTGGATCAGTTTCAGTCGCTAACTCTTCGATTTTCTTGTCCGCTTCTGGATTGCTGTAGTGACCGATATTGGCTGTACCATTGGTCTTAACGGCACTGTTGAAGAAGGCATATGGATCACCGATAGGAGCTGCTACCACCGCGTAAGGTGTGAAGGCATAGTCCTTTTCACTGGCAACGGCACTGACTTCAACTTTCTTAATAGTCGCTTCGATTCCGACTTCCTTGAGCTGTTGCTGGCTTGCTTCTACAGCCAGCGGCATTTCAGGCAGACGAGTAAAGGACAGCAGCTCAATGCTGACTTTTTGACCGTCTTTTTCACGGTAGCCATCGCCGTCAGTATCCTTGTAGCCAGCTTCATCCAAGAGTTTTTTAGCTTTTTCTACGTCAAATTCATGGACGCTCTTTTGCAGGGCAAAGGCAAATCCTTTAGGGAAAGGGCCAACAGCTGGCACAGCTGAGCCTTTAAAGAGGGATTCAGAGTAGGTCTTCTTGTCAACCAAGGTATCTAAAGCCTGACGGAATTTGTCATCTGCTACGTAAGGATTTTCAAAGTTATAGTAGTATGCTAGGTAGCGAGAACCCTCTACTTCAGAAATTTTGTAGTTCTTATCGGAAGCATAGGTACTTAGATTTGCATAAGGCAGGCCATAGACGGCATCGACTTCCTTAGACTTGAGGGCTGCAGAAATAGCTGTCGGATCAGAGAAGTATTTAATCTTCAGATTAGCAACTTTTGGCTTACCATCCCAGTAGTCGTCATAAGCCTTGAGCTCTGCTCCGCTCTCAGGAGTGTACTTGGTCACCATGTAAGGTCCAGTTCCGACTGGAGCCTTGTCAGATGCGCTCTTGCCAGTCGTATCCACAATAGCGGAGTAGGGCTCTGCCAAGAGATTCGCCATGATCGGTTGCACAGCCTTTGTCTTGATGGTCACAGTTTGACCTTCCGCAGAAATGCTGTCAATGCCCATATCTGATGCTGCCCGCTCGCTTGTCTTAATCAAGCGTTCCAGAGAAGCTTTGACCTTTTCACCGGTCATTTTTTCGCCATTTTGGAAAGTCACCTTATCCTTGAGGGTAATTTTCCACTCTAGGTCTGAGACTGCTTCGATTTTCTCAGCCAGCCAAGGTTTTACCTCAAGTTTGTCGTCCATCTTAAAGAGGGTTTCTCCCACTCCGTAACGGACCGTGAACCAGCCATTGTATTCCGCTGCTGGATCCACATTTGCTGGAAACTGGGTGTAGCCAATGGTTACAGTCTTACTGCCACTATCGCCAGCAGGTTCGCTGGTTTTGCTAGGGTTTACACAGGAGGCTAGGGCTAGGCCTGCCAAGGCTAAAACCATTATTTTTTTAAAATGTTTCATAAATATTCAAATTCCTTTTCTATTTTGTAAACTACTTTAAGACGGTCTGTCCTAGTCAAATCTAAATACGCTTCGCTCTCTGTCTAAGGTGGTTCTATATCCTGAAGATGAGAGAGCAGACGAGTGAAAAACAAATGATTGCTCATCCTCTTTCCTCCTTGGGGATGTGCTTGTCTTAATCTTTTCCTTCCAGATAGCTTCGAGCATCTTCGACAAAGGCAGTTGGCAAAGCCAAGTCAGCCTGCAGCTCATCGCGATAAGCTCGGATTACTTCTGCCTCTCGGCCGGAGACAACCTTTTCAGCCCAGTCTGGGTCTAGGAGCAGGGCCTTGCCGAGGGCAAAGAGCGGAATCCCCGCATCCAATACTCGCTGGGCATCCTGCTTGGTCTTTATCTGACCGACACCAATCAGGGGTACTCTACCATTAATTTTTCTGATAATTTTCTGAATCACTGGCTCCGAGTCCTGAGAATCTCTGATGGACGAGCGCCAGACATCAGAGGTCGAAATATGTAGATAGTCCACCTGATGATAGATAAGCTGCTCCAGCAACTGCAGGGTATCATAAAGCTGGATACCTGGCTCTTCAATCTCTTCTGGAGAAAAGCGGTAGCCAATCAGGAATGGGCGGTCAGCCTCTTCTTTAACTAGTTGCTTGGCTCTTTTCAGCAAGGTCTTTGGAAAGCGTAGGCGGTTGTTAAGACTGCCGCCCCACTTGTCCTGACGGACATTTGAATGAGGAGAGACAAACTGCTGAATCAGGTAGGTATTGGCTCCATGAAGCTCTACTCCATCAAAGCCAGCCCGAATCGCCCGTCTGATAGCTGACAGAAAGTCCTCTATCACCTGCTCCACCTCAGCGTTCTTGAGCGCCCTTGGCTCTGCCAAATAATCGCGCGGAGCCTTGACAGCGCTGGGTGCTACTGGCTGACCGTCAATCAAATCAGGCAGAACCATACGACCACCATGATAGAGCTGGACAATAGCCAGAGCCCCTTGGTCCTTGATGGCCTTGGCCAGACGGCTAAGCCCCTCTACCTTATCGTCCTCGGCGCCGCTGAAGCTCTCCGCAAAGGACTTGCCTAGAGGATGGACATAGGTACTGCCAGTGATGACCATACCAACCGACCTAGACCGGCGGGCAAAAAAGTCGATATCTGCCTGAGATACATAGCCACCGGGCTCACTAGCGCAGATGGTCATAGGCGCCAAGACAACGCGATTGCGCATGGTCTGGCCATTTTTAAAAGTAAATTTATCCTGAATCTGTGTATTCATCTGGTCACCTCTTTCCCAAGATAAATCCTGTTGTTTGTTTTTAAATAATAAATCCTTAGAGTAAGGTCGCCTGCCAAGTCTGGTCGCGCTCTTCCAAGAGCAGCACTCGTCCTTGGGGGACATCAATGTTCCAAAAAACAGCCTCTGGGTCAACCAAATGTTGGTAAATCAAGCGAAGGACTCCCAAATGAGCGACTAGAGCCATTGACTCCTCCCTGCTATCCAGCAAGCGGTCTGTTGCTGCCCAGACTCTAGTCTTAAAGTCAGCAAAAACTTCTGCCTCAGGAGGCGTGACCTCAAAGGGAGCCTCCAACCAAGCCTGCCAGACTTCTGGAAAGGCTGCCGGAATCTCATCAGCTGTCAAGCCCTCCCATTGTCCAAAGCCCCGCTCGTCAAAGTCGGCTATGGGCTGGACTTTCCTTTCTGGAAAAGCCAGCTGGGCTGTTTCCTGCGTCCGCCTGAGACCACTGGTGTAAATCACATCAACTGGGTACTCCTGCATCAGTAGCGCCAGCTGCTTGGCGTCCGCTTGGCCTTGCCCGTTGATAGAGACGTCATGGCTGCCGTAGAAACAGCGCCTGCGGTTGTAGTCTGTCTGACCATGCCGCATCAGATACCATCTTTTCATCCTAGTACCACCAATCCTAAGAGATAGAGAAGCTGGGCAATTTCGACATAGGCCCCTATCGTATCGCCTGTGTGACCGTCAATTTTATTATAAACGAAACGACGATAGCCGATTGCTCCCAGAAATACCAAGCCGTAAGCCAGAAGACCTCTCCAGCTGAAAACCAGCAGAGACAGGAGCAAAGGCAAAAGCTGGGAAAGCAGGATATGACTAGTCTTGCTGCCACTGAAGAAATTCCCCGAGCCGCCGCCTTCTCTGGCATAGGTCATCCGGTAGAGCTGTAAGCTGAGACCGGCCTTGCCAATCATGGTCAGACTGGCCACGATAAACCAGCGAGGCTCTGGCAGATAAGGGTAGAGAACCAGCATCAGAGCATAGTAGAGAATGAGTGCCAGTACGCCATTGCTGCCAATCCGGCTGTCCTTCATAATCTCCATCATCCGCTCCTTCTTACGAGAGGAGAAGAGACCGTCTGCCGTATCCGCCAGAGCGTCTAAGTGAAAACCACCTGTCAGCAGAACATCGAAAGCAAGGGTCAGAACCCAAGCAATCATTCCTGGCAGAACTAGGCTCGTCAGAAAATAAAATCCTCCTGAAATCAAACCCAGCAAGAGACCAAAGAGGGTCAGAAAAGGAAGCCCCCGTCGCAGATAGGAAATATCCACTGCCTTTGGAATCACAATCCGGCTAAAAAATTGAGTATAGATAATCAATGCCTTTATCATTTCAACTGCTGAGCGAGGCCGCAGATGACTAGATAAGCCTCACTCGCCTCCTTTGCAATCAGTTGGTTGATCTTGCCCTGCACATCACGAAAGAAGCGTCCTAATCTGGTCTCTGGAACAATGCCCAGTCCAACCTCGTCCGTTACAATCCAGCACTCAGCATCAGTCTGACGGATTGTAGACAAGAGCTCTTGCCATTCTTCTTCCAAGAGCTGCAGCAGGAAAGACTGCTCCTGACGGCTGAGAAAATTTTCTTCCGTCAGCTCCAGCTTGTCTGGAAAATGCTGGGCAATCAAATCAAAGAGGCGATTGCTGGTCAGAAGGGTGGCACAATCCAGCAGATAAACTGGATGTGACTGCTCTCGCAGCCAGTCCGCCAGCCCTGCATACTGCTCCTGAGTTGTCCAGGAAGCAGGCCGCCGTTCTTGGTGCAGCCGAATCCGCTCCTGCCATTCTGGATCTTCTCCTCGGGGCAGGCCAGTCGCAATATAGCAAACTCGCTCTCGGTCCGCTAGTCGCTCCTCCGCAAATGCCGACTTACCGCTTCTGGCACCGCCTGTCACTAACACAATCTTAGCCATTTGCTTCTTCTTTCATTGGTTGAAATGCCTGCTCAAAGGCCGCCAAGGTCTGGTCTAGGTCCTCTCTAGTATGGGCACTGGACATAAAATTGGTTTCATACTGAGATGGCGCCAGATAAATGCCCTCTTCCAGCAAGAGACCGTGCAGTCTTGCAAACTGAGCATGGTCAGCCGCCTTAGAATCCTCAAAATTGCGGACTGGCTTCTGACTGAAGAAGAAGCCAAACATGGTACCTTTTGACACGACTTGCAAATCAATACTGTACTTGTCTGCTAGATTTCGCAAGCCATCACAGAGGTAGCTTGTTTTCTCTTCAATCTCAGCAAAGAGCTCCGGTGTCAGCTGTTTCAGGGTTTCATAACCAGCCGTCATGGCGACTGGATTGCCCGACAAGGTACCAGCCTGATAGATACTGCCTAGAGGCGCTACCTGATCCATATAGATGGCCTTGCCGCCAAAGGCTGCGACTGGGAAGCCGCCACCGATAACCTTGCCCAAGCAGACCAGATCCGGCTCTGTCTGATAGAGGCCAACTGCCCCCTGATAATGAGCTCGGAAACCACTCATAACCTCATCCACGATGAAGAGAGAGCCGTATTCCTGAGTGAGGGAGCGAATAGTACTGATAAAGTCCGCATCCGCTGGAATCAAGCCCATATTGCCAGCAACTGCTTCTAAAATGACACAGGCGATATCGTCACCGTGCTTTTCGAAGCAAGTCTTGAGAGCATCTGTATCATTGTAAGGTAAGGCCAGAGTTTCCCCAGCTACCTGAGCAATGACTCCGGCAGAATCAGCAATCCCAAAGCTGGCCAAGCCTGAACCAGCCTGAACCAAAAAGGAATCGCTGTGACCGTGATAGCAGCCGATAAATTTGACAATTTTAGAGCGCTTGGTCACCCCACGCGCTACCCGAATGGCGCTCATGGTCGCTTCCGTTCCTGAATTGACCATCCGCATTCTTTCCATGAAAGGCAGACGCTCCTGCACCAGCTGGCCGAGAGCAATCTCTCTCGGACTCGGAGCACCAAAACTGGTCCCCTCCCAAATAGCTTCCTCAACTGCTGGCAACACATCCTTAGGAGCATGCCCCAAAATCATAGGTCCCCAAGACAGGACGTAGTCAATATAGCGGTTGCCATCGACATCATGCAGATAGGCTCCGCTGGCTTTTTCGATAAAAAGCGGATGGCCGCCCACAGCCTTAAAAGCCCTAACAGGACTGTTGACCCCGCCTGGAAAGAGCTTTTGAGCCTCTGTGAAATATTGGTTGGAATGTTCTCTCTTCAAGTTCGTCCTCCTTATTTAGAAAACTGCTGTTTTCCGCAGTCTCTATCCTTCTTTCAGATAGCCAGCCGCATCTTTGGCAAAATAAGTGATAATCAAGTCTGCACCAGCCCGCTTCATACTGGTCAAAGTTTCCATGACAATGGCTTTTTCATTGATCCAGCCCTGCTGAGCTGCTGCCTTGACCATGGCGTATTCTCCACTGACATTATAGGTCACCAGAGGCAGCCGGGTTTCCTGGCGTAGCTCTCTGAGGATATCCAGAAAGGCCAGAGCCGGCTTAACCATAAGAAAGTCTGCTCCCTGCTCCTCATCACTCTTAGCTTCTCTAAGAGCTTCCAAGCGATTGGCCGGATCCATCTGATAGGTCTTGCGGTTGCCAAAGGCCGGAGCACTCTCGCCAGCATCTCGGAAAGGTCCATAAAAACTAGAGGCAAACTTAATCGCATAGGACATGATGGGAATGTCTTCAAAGCCCGCCGCATCAAGCCCCTGACGGATAGCCGCCACAAAACCGTCCATGGCATTGGAAGGCGCAATGACATCTGCTCCAGCCCTGGCTTGGCTGACAGCAACTTCTGTCAGTCTAGTCAGAGACAGATCATTGTCCACTTCCTCCCCTCGCAAAATACCGCAATGGCCGTGACTGGTAAACTCACAGAGACAGGTGTCTGCAATGACGACCGTCTCAGGGAAATGCTTCTTGATCAAACGGATAGCTTCCTGCACAATGCCATTTTCAGCTGAAGCTTGGCTGCCTATTTCGTCCTTTTCTGACGGAATGCCAAAGACGATAAAAGCCCGAATGCCCAAGTTCACACATTCCTGAACTTCTGGCAGCAAATCCTCGAGGGAGAACTGATAAACTCCCGGCATGGAGGCAACTTCTTGCTTTTCAGTCAAGCCTTCCTTGACAAACAAGGGTTGGATAAAATCATCCACAGACAGCTTGGTTTCTCTAACCAGCTGCCGCAGACCGCTGCTTCTTCTCAGCCTGCGATGTCTATAAAATTCCATGCTTCTTCTCTTCTTTCTTGATTATTTCCTTGACCATTTCCTCAACAGAAGGACTCTGGGGCTGGTAATCTACCCTATAGCCGGACTCCTCAACCGCCTGAGCCGTTGTCTGGCCAATCACTGCAATCTGATGGCTGGACGCTAGATGGGGCTTAATAGCACAAAAACTCTGCCAAGCCGATGGACTGGCAAAGGTCCAAATCACATCCTCCTGAGACAGATAGGTCTCGAGCTGGTCCTGACCAGCTGGATTTGAGGTCGTTTCGTACATAGGCCAAGCCCAGACATCATGACCTGCTTCTTTTAACTTCTCAGCCAGACTGGGATTGGACAAGCTGCTCTGGGGCAGCAAAATCTTCTGCGTCGGCAGAGCCAAATCCAGCCACTCCTGAATAAAGTCAAGACCATAGTGGCTACTGGCCTGAAAATCACAGTCTCGGCCTAGCTTGTCCAGCGCCTGACTGGTCTGCGGCCCAATGGTCGCAATCTGGTAGTCCGCTTTCAGATAGGGACTGAAAGCCTCTACTGCGACAGCACTGGTAAAAAAGACCCAGTCGGCTTCTGGTAGAACTGCTTGGATAGCTTCTGGCAAGGGCAGAGACTGACAGCGGATGAGAGGGACATGGTGCGTCTCAAATCCTGCCTGTCTGATCTTTTCTAGCCAGGCAGAGTCCGGCGCCTGCTCTCTGGTAAAGATTATTTTTTTAACCATGGCATTCCCACTGCTCCCTTATCGGCTAACTGACGCACAGCCTGCTCTGCCAATTGCTGGCCATCCTGCCCTTGAAGGCTGACAAAGACACATTGGCCGTCCTCCTTGGCCAACATGGCCTCTAATTGGTAGTCCTGACCGTTTTTCTGGACAAAAGCAGCGATAGGGAAGGTACAGTCTGCATTCATCTGAGCCAAAACTGCCCGCTCAACTGCTACTTCAGCAGCTGTCTTCTCATCCTGAACAGTTGCCAAGAGACTCCGCAGTTCCTCATCCTCTTCCCGGCATTCCACTGCCAAAGCGCCCTGAGAAATAGCCGGCAGACAAAGACTGGTCTCTAAAGGCTGAATGTAAAGACGGCTTTGGTCCAGCCAGCCCAAACGTTTAAGTCCAGCCATAGCCAAGACAATTGCGTCGTACTCGCCTTCTTCCAGCTTCTTGATACGTGTATCAATGTTGCCCCGCAGTGGCTTGAATGCCAAATCCGGTCTCTGAGCCTGCAACTGAACCTGCCGGCGAATGCTGCTGGTTCCTATAAGAGCGCCCTTAGGCAGGTCCGCCAGCGTCTGGCCAGCTTGACGGAAAATCAAGCAGTCCCGAACATCTTCTCGCCGACTAATCGCACCGAGCGCACAGCCCTCAGCTAGCTTGGCCGGCATGTCCTTGAGACTATGGACTGCCATATCAATCTCACCAGCCAAGAGGGCTCGCTCGATTTCCTTGACAAAGACTCCCTTGCCACCAATTTCCTGGAGGCTGACATGTGTTAGACGATCTCCTTTTGTCGTATAGGGAACGAGGACAAAGTCCCGCTCTGGATGGAGCTTCTTGAGCTGGTCCACTAACTGTTGGGTCTGGGTCATGGCCAGCTTACTCTTGCGGGTTCCTACCTTAATGACCTTCATCTTTTCCCCTTTCTCTATGCAAGCCAAATATCTTGGCAATCAAGGCAATGTCATAGTCTGAATGCTCTCCGACTGACAGCTCTTTGAGCTGCAAGATTGGCTCCTTCAAGACTTGGTTGATAATACTCTTCATGTGCTTGGAAATCTGCTTTTGCTCCCGCTCTGTCAAATCTGGAATCTTACGATTAAGGCTTTCCATGGCCGAAGCTTGAGCTTCCAAAGCCTTATCCCTGATTTCCTGAATCAGAGGAATAATGCCCAGCTGCTGACGCCAATCAGCAAACTTGACCAGCTCCTCATCAATCTCCAAGGCAATCCGACCGGCAATCTCCTGCCGCTCTGCCTTATATTGCTCCAGTTGATTGGTCAGATTTTCGATATTATAGAGCTTCAGAGATGAGCTCGGATGGCAGGAACGCGGCAGACAGAGGTCAAACACGACCGCATCCACCTTAAGCATAGAGGGAAAGATAATGTATTCTTCCGTTTTAACTGCCGAAAAAACCACATCCGCATCCGCCAGCACTGCCTCCAACTCATCCCAGCCATGGGCAGATACCCTGTCCTCTGTCAGAAAAGGCTGGGCCTTGCTGACTGTCCGATTGAGCAGCATAACTGACTTGAAAGGCCGCTGTAGAGCATACTTAGTCACCAGCTGACCAATCTCTCCCAAACCGATAACAGCTACCTTTTTAGTGCTGTAATCCAGCCCCAGTCGGTCCAATTCTTGGATAGCCGTCAGGCCGATAGAAATAGGCCGGTCATTGATCCGATAAGTATCATGCATGCACTTAGCAAAGGTCAGCGCCTGCTTGAAAGCCTGATTGAGGACAATTCCAGTCGTACCAGCATCTTGCGCTGTCAGGAAAGCCTGCTTGAGCTGGCCCAAGACCTGACTTTCACCAACAATCTTGGATTCCAATCCGATAGAGACCCGCAGCAGATGCCGCAAGGCCTCATCCCCTTCACGAAAGACTAAATACTCTTCCAGCTCCTTGACAGGAATCTGAAACCAGTCCGCCAAAAAATGCTTGGAATAGTAGCGGCCAGTATGCAGCTGGTCCACCACCAGATAGAGCTCGGTCCGATTGCAGGTGGACAGGATGATATTTTCCAAGATACTTTTTTCTCTTTTCAGGAGCTTTAGGGCTTTCAGCCCCTCCTGATCTGAGAAATGCGCTTTTTCCAAAATTGGCAGCGGCGTTTCCCGATGGGTCAAACCCACATATAATAGGTGCATGCTTCTTTCCTTCTTTTAAAGTTGGTCTAAAATTGCTTCTATCTTCTTGCGAATCTCCTTGGAGCGACTAGGCGAGAGACCGTTGGTCGAGATCATGACAGACACATCCTTCTTTCGCGCAATGGCTACATTGTAGAAGTCAGAAAAGGTCTTGTCGCCCGTATTGTTTACCAGCTGACTGGGTGCAGCATCCTCCATAATCTGACGGTTAACTTCCGCCTGATCTGTACAGGCAAAGACTAGCTTTGCGCCTTCCAAATCGCCTGTCTGGTAGGGTCTAGCTAGCCACTGGATCTCCGCCTGTGGAATATCAGCATGCAGAGTCGGACTGACTACTGTCACAGCAGCTTGCTCAGCCAGCAGGGTCTTAATCTTCCGCGCTGCGACCTTGCCGCCTCCCACTACCACGACTTTCTTCTCTCTGATATTAATCATGACTGGATACATGCTAGCTTCTCCTATTTCTTTTCCCGAAAGATTTTTGCGCTGCGTTTGTAGACCGTATCTGGCTCCTCGAGCCGGTCATTGACCAATCGAGCCAGTACAAAAAAGTAATCCGACAGACGGTTGATATAGATCAAGCCGATCTCATTGACCGCTTCATCTGCCTCTATAACAGCTACCATACGCCGCTCCAGACGTCTGGTCATGGTGCGGGCCACATGCAGGAGACTGGCAATCCGATGGCCGCCCGGAATGATAAAGCGGTCGATTTTCGGAGGGATATGCATATACTCATCCATCCGCTCCTCCAGCCAGCTGACATTGGCTGGTTCTTGCTTGTAGGGGCGTAACTCCCGCGGCGTAGCCAAGTCGCTGCCGCAGTCAAATAGATGCTGCTGGATTTCCTCGCATTCCAGACGTAGGTCATCCAAGATAGGATAGTCGCGCATCTCAGATACGACATAGCCTAGATGAGAGCATAGCTCATCCATCGTTCCATAAGCTTCGACTCGAATATGGGTCTTGGATACTCGATCCCCACCGTAGAGCCGAGTAAACCCTTTGTCTCCGTATTTCGTATAAATTCTCATTTTTCTTCTCTGTTTATGATTTGATAAATCTGCTCCATGTCCAAAGACTGGCGCAGGACGTCTGCTAACTTATCATACTCTCTGTCTTTAAAGTCTTTGATACTGACAAGCTGGTCCTCTAGCGGTTCTAAGCCCTTAGCCAGACGAAGTTCATTCAGGTACTGACGAGTCCATTCTAGATTGTCAAAGACCCCATGAAGGTAAGTTCCTTGCACCTGCCCGCCATAAGCCACAGCTCCATCTGGACGCTCGGTTGCCTCACCATTTTGCTCCTTGATGATGGAAAATGGCTCCAGACGATCCGCCAGCTGGGTTTCCCCCATGTGAATCTCGTAGCCCTCTAGTTCTTGTCCCTCATGCAGGGCTCTGACCTGAGTCGTCCGCTTGACCGGCTGAAGCACCGTCTCGGTCTCTAAAATACCCAGCCCGCTAATCTCTTCTAAGTCAGACTCTAGGTGCAGCGGATCGCTAATCTTCTGTCCCAGCAGCTGATAGCCGCCACAGATACCAAAGATTCGCACGCCCTGCTCTAGACACTCGAGAATCTCAGCTTCAAGACCAGACTCTCTCAGATAGTTCATGTCTTCGATGGTGTTTTTGCTGCCCGGCAGAATCAAGAGGTCCGGTCGACCAATCGCATCACCAGGCTGGACATAGCGGACAGAAACATCCGGCTGGATTTCCAGACTGTGAAAATCCGTAAAGTTGGACAGGCGCTTGAGGCTGACAACTGCGATATCCAGACTCTTTCTGCTATCAAAGCGCCGACTTTTCTGTACCAATGCCACACTGTCTTCGCTGTCAATATCCAGCTGGGCATAAGGCACGACTCCGATAACCGGCACCTGGGTCAGCTCCTCAATCATATCAATACCGGACTGCAGCAGGGCCACATCGCCACGGAATTTATTGATAATAACACCCTTGATCCGCTTGCGGTCCTCAGGCGGCATGAGCTCAATCGTTCCATAGATAGAGGCAAAGACGCCGCCCTTATCAATATCCGCCACTAAAATCACTGGCGCATCAACTAACTTGGCCATGCCCATATTGACAATGTCTCGGTCATTGAGATTGATTTCAGCTGGACTGCCCGCACCCTCAATGACGATGATATCATTCTCAGCGCCTAGCTCCTCATAGACTTCCTTAATCTTAGGCAGGAGCTGCTGCTTGTATTCATGGTATTCGACAGCATCCATATCCCGCAGTACCCGGCCTAGAAAAACAACCTGGGACTTGCGGTCAGAGGTGGGCTTGAGCAGGACTGGATTCATGCGGACATCCGGCTCTTTGCCAGCTGCCTCAGCCTGAACGACCTGAGCCCGGCCCATTTCATCTCCTTTTTTGGTGATAAAGGAATTAAGCGCCATATTCTGCGACTTAAAAGGCACCACTTCTAGGCCATCCTGCTTGAAAATCCGGCAGAGCCCTGCCGCAATAATGCTCTTCCCAGCATCTGAGGCAGTTCCCTGTACCATCAATGATTTGACCATTTTACATTTCCTCCTAGCTGCTCAAAGAAAGCAGCTTCATTTTCTGCCAGTGGCGTCTGGATAGTCTGATGAAGCTTGACAATCCAAGGCACAGCCAAGCCTGCCTCTACTAGCAGATTTCCCTGCTGGAAGAAATCAAACTTGCTGCCCTCCGCAATCAAATGCCCCTTCTGCAGCAGGTAGGCATAGTCACAGCAGTCATACATCAGATCCATGTCATGGCTGGATACGATGATGTTGGTCCCAGCCTGGACCAGCTTTTTCATGGTCGCTGCCATCTGGTCCCGCCCTTTGGGATCCAATCCTGCCGTAGGCTCATCAAGCAGCAGATACTTGGGCTGCAGGGCCAGCATGCCAGCAATAGCCACCCGCTTTTTCTGGCCATAGCTCAGATACTGCAGCGGTCTGTCCTGCAGATGAGAAATGTCCATCATCTCTAAAGCCGTCGCCACTCTGCTGGTTATCTCGTCTTCTTCATAGCCTAAGTTTTCCAAGGCCATGCCAATATCGTCCTTCACAATGGTATAAAAGAGCTGCTGCTCTGGATTCTGAAAGACCATATTGACATGCTGCCGATACTGGAACAAGGCCTTCTTAGAGTCGCCTACAGGCTGACCATCATATAAAACACTGCCCTTCTGCGGTTGGAGCAGTCGGGTGATGATTTTCATGATGGTAGACTTACCTGAACCGTTGACTCCCAGAATGCCAGTAATCCGGCCCTCTTCGAAGTCCATAGAAATATCGTGCAGCGTTGGATTTTCGTCATACGAAAAAGAAATATTCTTTACTTGTAACATCTATGTTTCCTATCTACTTTCCATTATAGTATAAAAGCAGTCTTATTGTAAATGCGCTTTCATTATTCACTGTGCTCTGCATCAAATCTTAGCGTCAGTACTTCATTTAAATGCTGATTATCATCTAGCAATTTAACAAAAAGAGTATTGGCTAATCTGCCCCAAGCTTGGTGTTGCTTCCTTTTATTGTAAAAGGAGAATTTCAAGTCCAAGGTATCCCGAATGGTCACAAACTCATAGAAGACCAGGAAAATAAAGCGATACATGAGGACAATCAAGTCTAGCAGTACCCGTGGCACATGCATGGCTTTAAAAAGCCGCAGCATCTGAGCAAAAGGCACCGTCAGGACAAAGAAATAAGTCGAAACCAAAGATGAATAGATGCGCAAGAGGATAAAAATGGTCTGCTGAACAGAAGATTGGCTGATGCCCAGATAGCCCTGACCTAAAGGCAAGGCCAGCAAGAGCTGCTCCTGACTGTTCTGATAGGTCAAGACAAAGGTCAAGAGACTAATCAGGATAAAGATACTGGCATGCAGATACCACTTCAGATAGCGCAGCCACGGAAGCCGAGCCACATAGCAAGTCAGAGGCGCCACCAAGACGATAAGTCCTAGCTGCAGACTCCTGACACCAGAAAAGCTGGCAGCTAACAAGAGCAGATAGATGACAAATTTATAAGCAACCGGCAGATTTTTCAGCCGATTTTGATAGGCATATTTATCAATCGCAAACAAGTGGAGGTACTCCTTTCTAGCTTTGTTTTTACCATGCCCCCAGTACAGAGCAGCTCCGGTCCCAAACAAGCTGAATCGCTATCAAGAACCAGAGCTCTCTCATACTGTTGAAGGCTTTTATTTATGTTCAGAGTTTTCCTTTTGTTGGCCTTGCTTTTTCCCTTTGTGGTAGCCAATGACATAGAAGATGATACCCGCTCCGATACTGCCTTGCAGGGTGAAGAGCAGACTTTCTACTTCCGGACCTGCTGGCTCAAAGATTGGTGAAAACCAAGGCTCATAGTCCTTTTGGATAGAGCTAATGGTTTTTTCAGCAGCGTCATCTGTTCCACTGTATTCCACACCCTTAGGTGCAAAGATAAAGGCAGCTAGAGTGACTGCTACTGCAGCCAAGATTAAAATGATATTCTTGTATTTTTTCATTTGAACAGACCTGCTCTTTCTTTGACATTTTCTGAGATTAAGTTATAGAGGACAACTGTCAGCAATCCTTCTACGATAGCGATTGGGATTTGAGTAGTCAAGAAGACACCCATGAATTTCAGTGCAGAACCAACAAAGCCACTGTTAGCATCAGGGAAGACCAAACCGAGCTGGATAGAAGTTGTCGCATAAGTCGCCAAGTCCGCAATCACAGCACAGATAAAGATTGAAACCGGTGTAGAAAGCTTGATAGATTTAGCAAACTTGTAGACGAAATAACCAACAAATGGACCAACCACTGCCATTGAGAATGCATTGGCACCCAAAGTTGTCAAGCCGCCGTGAGCCAAGAGAAGGGCTTGGAAGAGCAAGCAGATGGTTCCCAAAACGCTGATAACGGACGGGCCAAACATAGCTGTCCCCAGACCAACCCCAGTCGGATGCGAACTAGATCCTGTAACAGACGGAATCTTCAAAGAAGACAGGATGAAGATAAAGGCACCGGACAAGGCCAACATAGTCTTGGAATTTGGATCCTCTGCAACGATTTTCTTGATGCGCATCAATCCTACTATAAAGAAAGGCAGGAATACGGCGAACCAGAAGATACACCAAAAGAGTGGAAGATAGCCTTCCATGATATGCATAGCTGACACAGACTGGGTACTCAGTACCGCCAAAATAGCCAGCAAGGCAACAAAAGTTACTTTTTTATTTTTTAATAGTTTCATGTTTTTTTCCTTTTCTAAGAGCCTGAGCTCACAAGAATGAATCTTCATCCTTGAACATAGACTCTGATTTTAAAAAATCTTCTTTTTCACGAGGAAGGTAGTAAAATAAGGCAGCTTGGTTTCTGGTGTGATTCCATCGAGACCCAGCAGAGTCTGCTGCTTATCTGTCGAAGAATTGCTAACCATGAAAGTCTGCTGCAAGAGACCGAGCTTTTCGAGCAGAGGCAGGACAGTATCTAGGTGATTGGCCACCTTCATCAGCACAATCGAGTCATGCAACTCAAGTGCCGCCTCAATCTTCTCAGCTGAAGCCGTAGCTGGCATGACCGCCAGAGACTCCTCATCCATAGTCAAGGGCTGACCTAACTCAGAAGCCATGCTGCAGAAAGAGGTGATCCCAGGGATGGTCTGACAGTCGATTTCCTTTTCCAGCAGGGCTAGCAGATAGCTGTAAGTGCTGTAGACCATGGGATCTCCCAGTGTGATAAAGCCTACATTCTTGCCAGACTTGACATCCTCTGCGATTTCAGCAGAGATGGCCTGCCACTGGACTTCTTTGGTCGAATTGGAACGGACCATAGGGAAATGCCGCTGCTTGATTTCCAGATGCTCTTTCAGATAGGGTTCTGCAATGCCTAATGCAAAGCTCTTGCTCCCCTTCTTAGCCTCTGGTGTATAGAGAATATCTAAGTCTTCCAAAAGCCGACTGGCCTTGATAGTGACTAGCTCGCTATCACCTGGTCCCACACCAATTCCGTAAAATTTCGCCATTCCTTCCTCCTATTCGATGATTTCTTCTAAATGCTGGATGTAGAGCTGCTGAACCTCAGGGTATTCACCCAGACCAACTAGATGGGCCTTGACCTCATATCCCCGCTCCTTGAAGAAGTGATACCAAGAACCTTCCTCATCTGAGCTCATATCATTGGTCGCATGGTCACCCGCTACCAGCATGAAAGGTGCCAGATGCACTTCTCGGACGCCCTCTTTCTTCAGTTCCTGCTCAATCAGCTCAACTGGAGGATAGCTCTCTACACAGCCGACATAGACTGAGCTTCCCTTCAGCATATGATCCAAGGCCGCATAAGCTGTAAAAGCATAATGCTGGCTGCCGTGGCCCATCAGAACTGTTGCTGCATCCTGACCCTCATGGCCATACCGTTCCAGCAGAATATCCTTGACAGCCTCATAGTCTTCTTGACTGTTGAGTAGAGGCTTGGCAACGACCAGTTTTTTAAAAGCTGATTCAAACTCTTTGACTTGGGTGAGAATCTTTTCATACTCGCTGCCCAAAATGACATGGAGAGGCTGGATATAGACCTCTTCAGTTCCCGCTTTCAAGAGCTGCTCCAAAACCTCTTTGACCGTAGGGATATCCAGCCCTTCTTGCTTCTTAATCCGCCGTCTAACGACATTGGATGTAAAAGCTCGGTGGACCGGATAGGCTGGAAAATGTTCCTGAATAGCCTGCTCACAAGCCTCAATTGTTTTGCGTCTGGTCTCGGGATAGGTCGTTCCGAAACTGACTACTACTATAGCTTTACTCATGACCCGTATCCTTTCAGAGAATTTCCCGACATTTATCGATGATGGAAGCGATAGTCGCTTCATCTGTCTCAACAATCTTGCTAAAGCCTGCTTCCTCTAAAACAGCCCGCGTGCTGGCACCCATGACAACGATTGGAACATCCTTCCAGTCATATCCAGCTTCTTGACTGGCTGCCACAAAGTTCATGGCCGCAGCAGAGTTCGGAAGACAAACAACTTCAATCTCGGACCAATTGTCACTGCTAATCTGACTGTCAAAGGCCAGCCTGTGGCTAGCAATAATCGGCAACGAATAGAGTTCTGCCAGACTGGCTTTCTTATGTTCAGCAGTCAGAATATACCAGTTGCCGCCTTCTTTTTCAAGAGCAGCTGCAAAATCCGCATCCGACTGCTGTGGCGTCATCCGATCCAGCACAATACCGCTCGCTTCGATAGACTTAGCCGTATGATGACCAATAGCTGCAAAGCGGATGTGCGGCAGACTGCGCAAGTCTTTGCCTGCCTTGCGGAGGGCTTTCAAGAAGAGAGGCCAGCTCTGCATGTCTGCAAAGAGGAGACCGTCTACTTGCTCCAAGTCCGGCAGCTGCAATTCTAGCTCTTCAACCAAATCTCGAGCAGGGAAAGTAGTCAGCGCAGCCCCAGCATCCTTGAGCAAGCGAGGAAGTCTGCCAGTCTCTGACTGCTGGATGAAGATTTTACGGCCGAAAAGCGGCAGATTCTCATGGAAATTCAGCAGCTGTCTATAGGTCACGACATCACCTACCACGATGACACTCGGTGCCTTAAAGTCCTCAGCTTCTGCTAGTTCTACTATATTGCCCAAGGTTCCGTCAACTGAGCGCTGCTGAGGATGGGTTCCCCATTCAACGATGGCGGCTGGCTTGTCCTTGCCATAGCCTCTAGCCGTTAGCTCTTGGACGATGGAAGGCAGATTTTTCATGCCCATGAGGAAGACCAAGGTTCCTTTGAGCTCAGAAATGGCTCCCCAGTTGAGCATTTCTGTCTCATCCTTGAGATGGGCAGTAAAGACATGGAAGCTAGTCGCTACATCCCGATAAGTCATAGGAATCCCTGCATAGGTCAGACCAGCCACAGCAGAGGTGATGCCTGGCACCACTTCAAAGTCCACACCGGCTTCCACCAGCTTGACTCCTTCTTCTCCGCCTCGGCCAAAGATATAGGGATCACCGCTCTTGAGGCGGACTACTCGTTTACCTTGACGGGCTTTTTCGATAAGAATCTTTTCAATCTCTTCCTGTCGGATGCAGGGCTGGCCAGGCTTTTTGCCGACATCTATCTTTTCGCAGTCAGACTTTAGATGCTGAAAGAGCTCTTGATTGACCAAGCGGTCAAAGACCAAGACATCTGCTTCTTGAAGCCGTCTCTTGCCTTTGAGGGTCAACAACTCCGCATCGCCTGGACCTGCTCCCAGTAATGTTACTAAACCGGACATTTTTTCTCCTTTTATTAGCTATTTTGTCAGATAAGCCTCTAGCTCTTCTAAGCTAGAAACCATCTGCGGATAGGCCACAATTGGCCGAGAGATGATAATGCAGTCCATCCCCAGCTCTTGACAGCCATCAATCTTTTCACGAATACCACCGACCGTACCGCTCTCCTTGGAAACAAAGACATCTGCTCCAGAGCGCAGCAAGAGCTCTTTATTGCACTCTTTGGAAAATGGAGCCTTAATCGCATCAATCTGATCCGCTACCAGTCCTAGCTGCTCACAAGCCAGAAGCACCTCTGAAGTCGGCAGAACGCGAACGACAATCCGCTGCTCTGGCAGACCCTTGACAAAGAGCGGCAGGGTCTTGCTGCCTGTTCCCAGATAGACTGTCTTGTAGCCGCGCTTGGCAATCTCATCAATCGCTTCTTGGGTCGAATGCACCACGATGGCTCCGCTCAAATCCAAGGTAGCCTGACGCTCAAAGCGCAGGTAAGATACACCAGCCATCTCTGCCGCCCGAATGGCTTCCTTGGAAACAATATCCGCAAAAGGATGAGTTGCATCAATGATTTCATCCACATCATTCTCTTTGATAAAGGCAACCATATCCTCGGCTGTCAGCCGGCCTTGAATGACCGGCTGGCCGAATTTGGAAGCCAAGTGCCGACCATAGTCTGTGACAACAGAGCTTGTTACATCAATCTTCATGCGGTCAAGCACTTCTAAAATAGCGGTGCTGTCGGATGTCCCTCCCAGCAGTAATTTCATCATAAAGTATATCCTCGAGGTGTAATCATGCGTCCGTTTTTAACATAAGTTTCTTTGTTTCCAACGATAACGATTGTCGTCATATCTACCAAAGTTTCATCTAAGTCTTTGATAGTCGTCAAGATGATTTCCTCATCCTTACGGCCAATGTCCTTACCGATACCGACAATAGTATCCTCTGACTTGTACTCAGACATGATAGAAAGTGCTTTTGCCAAATGGTCTGGACGTCCCTTACTCCGAGGGTTATAGAGACAGACAACAAAGTCACCTTGAGCTGCGGCATGTAGACGCTTCTCAATCATTTCCCAAGGCGTCATCAAGTCACTCAGACTGATATGACAGAAGTCATTCATAAGAGGAGCACCCATAACTGCAGCAGCACCCAGACTAGCTGTGATACCTGGAACCACTTTAACTTCTACATCACTGGCATCTCCCAGCAATTCTAAAATCAAGCCAGCCATTCCATAGACTCCAGCATCTCCACTGGAAACAACGCCGACATTTTTGCCAGTCTCTATAGCCAAATCAATGGCCTTTTGGCAACGGTCGATTTCCTGGCGCATACCATTCGCTACGAGCTCCTTGTCCTTGACCAAATCAAGAATCAATCGCATATAAGTCGAGTAGCCGACGATAATTTCACAATCGGCTATAGCAGCCAATGCTTCTTGTGACATCAATTCTTTTTTACCTGGGCCTAATCCGATAACGTATAACATATATTTTTTCTCCTTTATGGGTATGATAAAATTTTATAAGGGCAGTTGGTTCATAAGACCGTCTGCTTTTTCTTTTGATTTACTTTTTGGTTATTGCTTTTGCAAGCGCATAGGTACAGCCGTTCTTGGCAAAGCGCTCTGTCAGGACTTGACCCTGACTGGCCAGATCTGCGCTGGCCAAGGCGACACTGCCGACTCCGACTGTCTTTTTGACAAATTCTGACTGAGGATAGCGGTCTGCAACAACAGACAGTTCCTCCTTGCTAAAGGTCTCAAAGGGACAGCCCAATTCCTCGGCCAAGGCCAAAATGGCTGCTTCATCCTTCTTGACATCAATACTGACAATTTTAGAAATCTCGCTGGCAAAAATCCCCTGCTGCTGACAAAATTCCTCAAAGCCTTCTCGGAAGACAGCAGGAGCCACATCTTTCCTAGCACCAACTCCTAAGATATAGGGTTGAGGATAGATGAGAGCCAGATTGTCTCTTTGAATGTCCTTTTTTTCTGTAGTCAGCAGAATCAGCGGGTCTGTTCCCTTGAGAACAGCCGCAAGTTCTTCCTCATCCACCAGAGTCAGACCGCGAAGATCGGTAACCCAATCCTTTTCCTGATAGAAATAGACTGTTCGGCCGCTGCCTAGATAGCTGTTGAAAGGTTTGATGAACTCTCTCAATTCCGGTCGCCAGCCATTGACTGATTGGGCCAGATTGTCCAGAGCTGTTACATTCTGCACATCTGTCGCTGTCGTGATAACAGGATTGGAACCGAGCAATTCTGCGATGTCTAGCGTCACTTGATTGGCTCCGCCTAGATGTCCGCTCAGCAGGCTGATGACATTGGTCGCTTTCTCATCCATGACTACCACAGCTGGGTCAGTCGCCTTGTCTTTCAAGACCGGAGCAATAGCTCGCACAACTGCACCGATAGCCATGATACAAATGAGAACATCCACTTCCTGAAAGAGCTGACCAAGTGCCTCAATCACACGTCCTTCGATGGCAATGACCCTGTCATCTGCCAATCGAGGTGTCGTATAGATAGGGATTTCCTTGCCCAGCTTTTCTCGCAGAGTCAGAGCCAAGTCCTTGCCGACCGCTGTCACTGTTGCGATTGCGTAGCGAGGTTGAGAATTACTTGGCATGGCTGCTCTTCCCCCGTCTAAACTCATGCTGAAAATCCGCATGGTAGAGCTTGGAATAGTAGAATTCCTGACCTAAAAAGTCACCGACCAAAATCAAAGCTGTTTTTCTAATCTTAGCTTCCTTGACCTTCTCAGCAATGTTTGTCAAATCGCCAAAGACCTTCTTTTCATCCGGCCAAGTAGCCTTGTAAATAACAGCCACAGGCGTTTCTGGAGGATAGCCACCCTCGATCAGCTCACTGACAACCTTTTCGATGCCTTGAACCGACAAGAAGATAGCCATAGAAGTCCGGTGCTGAGCATAGCTTTTCAGGGATTCCCGATCTGGCACAGGCGTCCGGCCGGCCATCCGAGTGATGATGAGGCTTTGAGAAACCTCTGGCACGGTATACTCTGCCCCGATACTGGAAGCAGCTCCCAGAAAAGAACTGACGCCCGGAGTACAGTCAAACTCTATGTCGCGCTTCTTCATCTCTTCGATCTGCTCTCGAATGGAGCCATAAATGGAGAAATCTCCCGTCTGCAGGCGGACCACATCTTTACCAGCCTTGACTCCAGCCTCCATGACATCGATGATTTCCATCAAGTGCATGCTGGCACTGTCGTGAATCTCAGCTCCTTCTTTACAGTAGTTCAGCAGGTCTGGATTGACCAAGGAGCCTGCGTAAATGACCACATCAGCCTCAGACAGCTGCTTGTAACCTTTTAGCGTAATCAGCTCCACATCACCTGGGCCTGCTCCAACAAAATGTACTTTGGACATCAATTAGCCTCTCTTTCTTTTTTCTTGCAGGAAACGATAATAGTAGGATTCTGAGGCTTGAAGTAGTGCCCCTTGCCTATAGCTGTCCAGCGGCTAGCCTGAACCGAGACAATCTCTAGATCCTCCCAGTCCATCTGCTCCGCTATTTGAGCTGCTTCTAGAGCATTCTCCAGCAGGATAAAGTTCAAGACCAACCGACCGCCCGGCTCCATGAGCTGGGCACACCAGTCGAAAATCTCCTGCATGTTGCCCCCTGTCCCTCCGACAAAAATGGCATCAAAGCTGCCTTCCAGCTCAATCGGAGCCAGTCCTTGATGGAGACGGACATTGTGGCAGCCAAAGTGCTGGATATTCTCCTGCGTCAAGGCCACCGCGTCTTCATTGCGCTCCACCGCCACCACTTCCAGTTCTGGATAGGTTCGGGCTGCCTGAATCGTGACACTGCCAGTGCCAGAACCGACATCCAGCATACGCTTGGCTCGATGCAGCTCCAACTTATCCAAACTGATGGCTCTGACTTCTTCCTTAGTCATAGGGACTTTAGCCCTGATAAATTCCGAATCCCTCATCTAACACCACCACTACATTCATTTCATATTCTCTGTCTTCTACCTCACTCGCAGGCAGAATGGTAATACGCTCGTCTTCATAACTCAGCTGCTCACCGATGACCAACACCTTATCTAAGCCTCTTTTAACAGCCTCTTGAGCAATCTCGTAGGGGCCAACTTTCTGATCGGTCACCATAAAGACTTTTGACAGACTCATAATCAAGTCAAAGTTAGGCACCTTAGCATGACTGCTCGTCAGATAAGCATCGTTCATAGGCAGGGCAATTCTGCTGGCCAAATACTGCATGGCGCTGATACCCGGTGAGATCACCACGCGCCCCTTGAACTTCTCTGACAGCCATTTGCCCAAGCCGTAAATCAGCGGGTCGCCTGAGGCCAGATATAGAATTTCTTCATCCTCACCAAAGCTTTCCAGCAATTCTGCCAGCGCAGCTAATTTTTTGGGAGGGACCAAGCCTTTGTCCCTATAAGCTGGCGGTAAAATTTCCAGATGCCGCTCGCTGCCCAAAATGCGGTCAGCCTTCTCAAAATAGGCTTCCTGTCCCAGAAGACCATAGCTCGGATCTCCCGGACCAATTCCGATAACATAAATCATGTCCATTCCTCCTTTATCTGCTCTAAAGGCTGAGTTGATGCCAGATAGCCTTCCTCAGTCCCAAAGACGACCACTTCAATGCTGACTTCTGGCTTACGATAGCGGAGCAGACGCTCACTTCTAGCCTTGATCTTATCCGCCAAGACCTGATAGACACCCTCATAAGAAAATTCTTTAATGGCTGTTCCAGCTGCCTCGGTCGTCAAACACTTATCAACCTTTTCCAACAGCTCAATAGGCGCCCCCATCAGGGCTAGATTAGCCACCAGTGTTTCCATACGGGCATCCGAGTCCTTACTGTGGGTAGAGAAAATCCCAGCCGCCACTTTGACAAACTTGCCCATGTGACCGATCATCAAAACCTTGGTAAAGCCGATGCGCTGGACTTCTTTGAGGACATGGCCGACAAAGTTACTCATATTGACGATGCGCCCAGCTGGAATCCCCACAGTATTAGTAGCAAAATCTTCACCGTAATTTCCCGGTACCAAGACGACTGAGCGATGTCCTTGATTATAGAGCATGGTTAACTCGATCGTGATGGATGCCTTCCAGCTATCCTCGGACATAGGATTGACAATCCCTGTCGTTCCCAAAATTGAAATACCGCCGACAATACCTAGTCTAGAATTGTAGGTCAGCTTGGCCGTTTCTTCTCCTCCGGGAACGGAAATGATAACCCGCGCCCCACAGTTGGGACCGATAATCTCACGGACATGTTGCTCAATCATCCGTCTAGGAGTCGGATTGATGGCTGCCATGCCGACATCGCAGGCCAGTCCCTTCTCGGTCACGCGCCCGACGCCCTGACCACCGTCAATCTCGATTTCCTTCTGATCTGGCAGGAGAGTCACGGTCGAATAAATCAAGAGGCCATGCGTCGCATCCGCATCATCGCCGCCATCTTTTTCAATGGCCGCGGTCGCTTCTTCTGGTCCGAAGGAAGGATTGTGAACATCCATGGTCACTTCCACGCCTGAAGCCGTATGCACAGTGACCTTTTCTTCCCTTTCCTGATTTAAAATCATGCTCAAGGCTGCAACAGTCGCTGCCGTTGCACAAGTACCAGTTGTAAAACCTTTTCTTAATTTCTTTCCATTGACATAAGCGTATTCATCCATCATCAGCCCTCCCCTTTCTCCGGAGCCTGCTTTTTATCTGAAACACTGTAACGCTCATAGTCTGTAGTGCCTAGCTTGAGCTGGTAGAGAATGGCATTGACCACAGCTGCCGCAATGGTACTGCCGCCCTTTTGACCCAGTGCCGCGATAGAAGGCACCGAACTTTCATGCAGTTTGAGCTTGGATTCTGCCGCTCCGACAAAGCCGACCGGAACTCCGACAACCGCATCCGGCTGTAAGCTTCCTTCTTCGACCATATCCAAAACCTTGAAGATAGACGTTGGAGCATTCCCAAAGACAAAAAGTTTTGGACCGTCCACTTTAGCTGCATATTCTACAGCAGCCATGGAGCGAGTAATTCCCTTTTCCTTAGCTTCCTGAAAGACTGCTGGCTCATTGACCAGACAACGGTAGGAAACACCTAGGTCATCCAGCAATTTCTTATTAAAACCACCCAAGACCATGGTCGTATCTGTAAAAATAGTGCCCTTGTTTCGGAGGACGTAGAGGATTTTTTCAATAACCTGATTGGAAAACTTGATATTGTAGAGGTAGTCAAAGTCTGCACTAGTAAAGACAACCCGCTTGAGCACTGCCTCTTCAAAAGGATCCGAAAAATGTATATCTGGATGCTCTTGGTCAATAATTTCCTGAATCTTGCTGAAACTAGCTTCTTCAATCTTGTGCGCTGCTTTTAGATAGGACATCTAGTTCTTTCCTCCTTCTTTACTGGATGGTGTAGAGTAGCGGACATAGTCATCCGTCACCACTTCTCTCAGCTGGTAGATAATAGCATTGATAATGGCTACTACAATCGTACTGCCGCCTTTTCTGCCGAGATTGACAAGGGCAGGAAGACCTGACTGAAGCAGTTCTTCTTTGGATTCTTCGACATTGATAAAGCCGACTGGAACCCCAATCACTGCATCCGCTTCTACCAGTCCCTGCTCTGCCAGCTCAATCAGGTAAGACAGAGCCGTAGGAGCACCACCGAAGGCAAATACTTTAGGCCCTTCAATCTTAGCTGCTATCTCAACAGCCGCCATAGCTCTGGTAATTTGCTTTTCCTTGGCCAGCGCAACTACTTCTTCATCGCTAATCAAACAGCGGTAGCTCACACCCAGCTGGTCAAGCACGCGCTTATTAATCCCATTGAGAGAGATATTGGAGTCCAGCAGAATGGTCCCCTTAGCTCTGATTACCTCTTCAATTTTTTTAAGGACATCGTGCTCAAAGCGCATGGTATAGAGATAATCGAAATCTCCTGTCGTATGAATAGCCCTCTTGATAATGGATTCTTCCATTTCCGAATGGAAGACATAATCAGGATCTTTTTCAGTAATCATAGACTGAATAATTTGAAAGCTCTTTTCCTCAATAGAGGAAGGATTTTGGATATATGTCATAGTATACTCCTAGAAATATGCTTGCTTTACTAAATAAAATAGAGTAAACAAGATTAAACCTGTCATGGTGCTTGTATAAAGCAGAGAGATAGCCGTCTGAATATCATCCGCCTCAACCGGTCTGGAATCCTCTCCAATGGTCGGTTTCTCAATCAGCTCTCCGTGATAGATGTGCGGTCCGCCCAGCTGAATCCCCAGAGCTCCAGCCACAACTGCCTCCGAAAAAGCACTGTTGGGACTGGCATGCTGGTAGCGATCCCGCCAGCCGATTCGCAACGCCCCCTTGAAATCCAGCAGTAAAATCTGACTGCTGAGAATCAAGAAAAGCCAAGTCAAACGCGCAGGAATCAGATTGGCCAGATCATCCATCTTGGCAGATATCAAGCCGATTTTGCGGTATTTCTCCGTCTTATAGCCTACCATGGAGTCTAAGGTGTTGATGGCCTTATACGTCATGGCTAAGATAGGTCCGCCTAGAAAGAGGCAGAGCAGTGGTCCAATAACCCCGTCACTGGTATTTTCAGCCACCGTCTCAATCGTCGCCTTGCTGATTTCCTCTGGTGTCAGCTGAGAAGTTTCACGGCCAACAATCATACCAACTTGCTTTCTAGCTTCTTCCAAACTACCAAACTTGAGCCTATGGTAAACCTTTTGGGCCTCAAAAGCTAGACTCTTAGCCGCTAGACTAGCATAGGCCAGATAGATCCAGACGAGCCAGTAGAGGACGGGATGAACCAGACCAGCCAACCAGAGCAACCCGTAGCTCACTCCCAGCCCCAGTCCAACTGTTGTCAGCCAGAGGAAAAAGCCAAACAGATAGGGCGAAAACTGCCTTTTCTCCTGCAAACGCATACATAAATAAATATAGGAACCCATCCACTTGACTGGATGAGGCCAGCTATAGGGGTCGCCAATGAGCCAGTCCAGTAAGACGGCCAAAAAAATTGCAATGAGTGTCATATCAGTTCGCCTCTTTGATATAGTCCAGCCAGTTGGCTAGCAGCTGCTCATCCTGATAAAAATGAACATGCAGGTAGCTGGCAAAGGTCCGGCCCTTTTGATAACCGCCTGTCCAGGCAGCTACGACCTGACCGTCTCTGACCTTCTCTAGCTTGAGGACCGTATCTTCCTCCGTCTCAAAGACCGAATGATGAAACTCATGTCCCCTGACCGCTGTACCTTTAGGACCAAAAAGACTGTCTACCTGCGTTTCTGCTTGGCAGTAGCCAAAGCTTTTCAGGCCGGGGGTCATCAGGCTCTTGCCCTTGAAAATACCGACCATTTCATAGACCTGACCCTCTACTTCCAGCAGCTCTCCCAGATACATGAGGCCACCGCATTCTGCGTAGATTGGCCGCCCCTGTTCGTGAGCTTTCTTAACCGAAGTTCGGAAATCAGTATTTGCCATCAGCTCCTGAGCGTAGACTTCTGGAAAACCGCCACCAAAATAATATGCATCTGCTGCTGGCAGTTCCTTATCTTTCAGAGGGCTGAAAGGCACCAGCTGGACATTGAGATCTCTTAAAAAGTCTAGATTATCTTCGTAGTAAAAGTGGAAAGCATCATCCAAAGCATAAGCCAAAGTCAAGGGCTGGTCATTGTGGACATGAAAAGGATTGGCCATCTGCTTATCGGGCATTTCTGCCTTTTCCAGCAGCCTGTCTAGATTTATATGCTTGGCTACTGCCGCTCCCAATTCCTCAAATCGACGGTCCAAATCATCCATTTCTACATCAGGGATTAGACCCAGATGGCGCGATGGCAGCTCTGCTGTCGCATTCTTAGGCAGATAGCCTAACACTTCTACATCCGTGTAACGCTCAATGGCGCCCTTGATAAGTTCAAAGTGAGTCTGTGAAGCCACCCGGTTGATAATGACCCCAGCAATGTTCAAATCCGGATCAAAAGTCGCAAAACCATGAACCATAGCAGCCGCTGAGGTGGATGTCGCCTTCCCATCAATAATCAAGACAACCGGAATGCTCAACTTCTTAGCAACAGAAGCAGAAGACGCACAGTCCTTGTCCGTTCCCAGGCCATCAAAGAGCCCCATGACCCCTTCGACTACTGCCACATCTGCGTCTCCATGCCATTTGTAGTAGGACCAAGCCAGACTCTGATCGTCCGGTATCATAAAGCTATCCACATTCCGTGAAGGCCGCTTGGTAATCCGACTATGATAAGCTGTATCAATATAATCAGGTCCTACCTTATAAGGCTGGACCTGATAACCTCTGTCTGCCAGAGCTTTCAAAATCCCTAGGGTAACTGTGGTCTTTCCGACACCGCTGGAAACACCAGCTAGCATAAATTGCTTCATCGCTTTACTCCAGATTCGCTGATAAAAAAAGTACTACAAAAAAATAAGGAATTTTTATTTTTTTGTAGCACCGTTGCTCACTTATATATAGAGCAAACACCCCGTTGTGTTCGCTTCCAGTTCTTATATTAAATTTATTTTAATATAAAGCGTAAAAGCTGTCAAGTTTTTAATAGAGCATCTGCGAAAAAAGTCAAGATTCTAGAGCGTCTCCACTGAAAATTGAGCATTTTTTACAATTCTGTTAAATTTAAAAAAACATCAGGAAAAGGAACATTCCTGATGTTTTATTTGAGCGTCAACCTGCATCTTCCTCTACAAACTGACTATTATAGAGGTCCGCATAGAAGCCATTCTGCTCCATGAGTTCATCATGGTTGCCCTGCTCGATGATATTTCCATCGCGCATGACCAAGATAAGATCCGCATTACGGATAGTAGATAAGCGGTGGGCAATGACAAAGGAAGTCCGGCCCTCCATGAGTTTGTCCATAGCCTTTTGAATCAGCTCCTCCGTCCGCGTATCGACTGACGAAGTTGCCTCATCCAAGATCAAGAGCGGTGCATCTTTCAGCAGAGCACGAGCGATTGTCAATAGCTGCTTCTGACCGACCGATAAGTTAACCGTATCATCCAACACTGTATCATAGCCCTGCGGCAGAGTCATGATAAAGTGATGAACACCGACCGCCTTCGCTGCAGCAACAACTGCTTCATCTGTCACATGCTCCTGATTATAAATCAAATTCTCCCGAATCGTCCCCTCAAAGAGCCAGGTCTCCTGCAAGACCATTGAAAAGGCATCGTGAACCTCAGAGCGCTTCATATCCTTAATATCTATACCATCAATGCTGATACGCCCCTTGTCAATTTCATAGAACTTCATAAGGAGATTAACGATGGTCGTCTTACCAGCACCCGTTGGGCCGACAATGGCAATCTTCTGTCCGGCTTTGGCCTGGGCTGAGAAATCATGAATAATCGTCTGGTCTGGCTTGTAGCCAAAGAAGACATCTTCAAAGGCGACATCTCCCTTGACAGCAGCAAGCTGCTGCTCTTTATGCTGGTCGTCTTCCATCTCAGGCTCAGCCAGAAATTCAAGGACACGAACCAGTGCTGCACCAGCCTGCTGCAAGACAGTGATACCTTGGGCAATCTGTGACAATGGCTGAGAGAAGGTCCGCACATAAACCATAAAGGCGACGATAATTCCGATGCTAATAGAGCCGTTAATCGCCAGAGCAGCACCGACCAAAATAACCAGCACATAAGCAAAATTCCCCGTAAAGAACATGAGCGGCATCATCATGCCAGAGATAAATTGAGACTTCCAAATACTGTTATAGAGATTGTGATTGAGAACTGCAAAGCGCTCCTTAGACTGCTCAATAGCATTATAGCTGGTAACGACATTATGACCGGAGTACATTTCCTCTACATAACCGTTGACAGCCGCCAGATCGTTTTGCTGGGCGGTGAAATAGCCCTGAGACTTGCCCATGATGAGGCCGACAAAGACAAAGCCGACTACAGTAGCCAAGATGGTTACCAAGGCCAAGATCCAGTTCATGAAGAACATGGTCAAGACCACAGCCACCAAGAGCAAGCTGGCAGAGATAACATTCCCCAGACTCTGGTTGAGGGATTGGCCGACCGTATCCACGTCATTGGTCACGCGCGACAGAGTATCCCCCTGAGAATGACCGTCAAAATAGCCCAACGGCAGCTTGTTTATCTTCTCTGCAATGGCCGTCCGCAGCCGCTTGGAGAAATACTGGATAACCGTACTGATGATAAAGGACTGACCATAGTTGAGCAGGGCTCCGACTGCATAGAGCACGGTCAGCAGAAGGGCAATCTCAGACACAGCTTTTAAATCAATGCTAGTAGCCAGACCATCAGAGATGAGGTTGGTAATTTCTTTTAATTTATTTGGCCCATAGACCGTAATAATGTTTGACAAGACAGCTCCCACAAATGCCAAAGCAAGAGGAAGCTGGAAGCCTTTGAGATAAGGCCTTATCTGGCTAAATAATGAAGGCTTCTTATTTTCCATTTTCTAATTCCTCCTTGGATAGTTGTGAGTAAGCAATTTCTTGATAGACTTCGTTGCTGGCCAAAAGTTCTCGGTGAGTACCTTGACCGACTACCTTACCAGCATCCAAGACCAAGATTTGATCCGCATCCATGATGGTAGAAATCCGCTGTGCTACGATCAGCTTGGTCATATCCTGCGTCCGCTCAGCCAGTTCCTTGCGCAAAATGCGGTCTGTCTTATAGTCTAGGGCTGAGAAGGAATCATCAAAGATGAGGATTTCTGGCTTACGAGCCAAGGCTCTGGCAATGGCCAAACGCTGACGCTGGCCACCAGAGAAGTTGGTTCCGCTTTGAGCCACTTCAGCTTTCAGCCCCTTTTCCTTCTCTTGGACAAAGGGCTTAGCCTGTGCTAGGTCAAGAGCCTCCCACATTTTCTGCTCATCCAGCGGGCTTTCTTTGCTTTGACCGAAGTCCAGATTGCTCTCAATATCACCAGAGAAAAGCACAGCCTTTTGCGGGATGTAGCCGACCTTATTATGCAAGTCTTCCAACTGGTAATCTTGAACATTGACACCATCTACCAGAATCTCTCCTTCAGTCACATCGTAGAAACGAGGGATGAGATTGACAAGAGTGGATTTCCCTGAACCGGTTGAACCGATAAAGGCCACGGTATCACCAGCCTGAGTTGTAAAGCTGACATGCTCAATGACTGCTTCTGAATTCTTGGAATAGCGGAAGGACACATCTCGAAAGACCACCTCGCCCTTACTATCTGCTGCTGCCTTAGGATGTTCTGGACTGGTGATAGAAGAATGCAGATCCAGTACTTCATTAATCCGGCCAGCCGATACAATGGTCCGAGGAAGGACGATGAAGAGTGCCCCCATGAGCAAGAATCCAATCACAATCTGCATAGCATAGGACATAAAGACGACCATATCACTGAAGAGTGGGAGACGCTCCTGCAGTCCAGCCTCCTGAATCAAATAAGCACCAATCCAGTAAATAGCCAGTGTCAAACCGCTGGAAATCCCCATCATAACTGGGTTCATCATGGCCATCAGACGACCGATGAAAAGATTGAGTCGAGTTACTTCATCATTAGCTGCCGCAAATTTCTCATCCTGATAATCCTCAGCATTATAAGCCCGGACCACGCGAATCCCAGTCAGACTCTCTCTAGTGACACTGTTTAGCTTATCGACCAAGCGCTGCGCCACTGACTGCTTGGGAAAGGCCAGTGTAACCAAAACTACTGTCAGCAGGATATTAACAAGAACGGCAATGAGAACAGCTGTCAGCCAGTTCTCAGACTTACCGATAATCTTAGTCATGGCCCAAATCGCCATAATCGGTCCCCTGGTCACTACCTGCAGTCCCATGGTAATTAAGGTCTGTACCTGGGTAATGTCATTCGTTGTCCGAGTTAGCAAACTAGGAATTGAAAATTTCTTAATCTCCGTCTGCGAATAGTCTAGCACACGGTTGAAAATATCGCTCCGCAAACTCTGGGTAAAGCTAGCTGCTATACGAGCTGCAAAAAAGCCAACCACAATAGCTGACAACAAGCTAGCAAAAGACAGGCCGATCATTTTCAGACCGGGCTCCCACAGATCCGCCAAACCAGTCCCCGGCGTTTGCAATAGCTCTGTAATCGTCGAAATATAGGTCGGAACTTCTAATTCCAAATATACCGTCAGGAAGGTGAAGAGCACACTGAGAACAATCATGCTCACTTCCCTTGCCGTCAGCCGTTTAAATAACTTAAACATCTTTTCCTCCATTTTCTAAACTTTCGATATTCTGATAAAACTTGGCCATGACTTGAGAAAAAATCAGCAGTTCCTGCTCAGAAACACCATTCAAAATAGAACGGTTCATTTCATCAAAAAAGTCACGGATTTTCTTCATTCTTTCCTGCGACTGCGGAGTGAGTCGGATATATTTAGCCCGCTTGTCTGTCTTGCTCGTTTCCAGCTGGATAAAGCCATTCTTCTCCATCCTTTTCATTAAGTTAGAAGCCACAGATTTGGAAATATCCAACTTCTGCTCAATATCCTTGATAAGAGTATCCTTCCCCTCTTCCGTACGACAGGCGACAATATGCAAGACTTGCCCCTGTGGCCCAGCCATGGACTCAATCCCGTGCTCCTTAGCAAGCTTTTCCACTATGAGGTGAATCTTTCGTCCAAAACGCTTCATTTCTAATAAAGGCTTTTCCATCAAAACTTCCTTCCTAGATTGGTTCTCGTGAGAACTAATTAGTTTTCATGAGAACCATTTTACCACATAGAAGAAAGATGTCAAGAAAAAAGTTTCTATGAGAACTATTTTTTCGATAAAAAAATTCAGCCTTTCCCAGGCTGAATTACTTCCTTAAATCAAGATTCCTTCCAAATGATCCAATTCATGCTGGCAGATTTGGGCAGGTAGGCCTTTCAAGGTCATGGTCTGCTGCTGCCAATGTTTATCCAGATAATCAATTGTGATTTCCTGATAACGTTGGGTAGGACGGCTTCCAACCAAGGACAGGCAGCTCTCTTCTGTCTGATAAGGGCCTGACTTAGAGCGCAGCACCGGATTAAACATGACTACCGGCACCAAACCATATAGAAAGATAATGACTCGCTTACGGACGCCAATCATATTGGCTGCGAGTCCTATACAGTTTTCTTGATTTGCCTGCAGCGTATCCTGCAAGTCTTGAGCCAGATAAAGGTCTTCTCTGCTAGCCTGCTCTGATGGCTGCTGTAGGAAGAAAATATCTTTGACAATTGCTTTTTCCATTACTTTTCCTCATAGAGAAGGGCCTGATAAATCAGACCCTATAAACTTATTTTGCGTGGCGCTCACTAACTTCTTTAGCCAGTACAAAGTTGCCCAGCGTTGCGGAGCCATTTCCAGCCACAGCTGGTGTCACGATATAGTCACGAACATCGGGAACTGGCAAATAGCCATTCAGGAGAACTGTGAATTTCTCACGAACCCGATCCAGCATGTGCTGCTGAGCCATAACACCGCCACCAAAGACGATGACATCTGGACGGAAAGTCACTGTCGCCTGAATAGCCGCCTGAGCGATATAGTAAGCTTGAATATCCCAGACAGAACTATTGAGTTTAATATTTTCCCCACGAACTCCGGTCCGCGCCTCTAAGCTTGGTCCAGCCGCCAATCCTTCCAAACAGCCATTGTGGAAAGGACAAACACCATTGAACTCTTTTTCCGCATCCATAGGGTGCTTAGCTACATAATAATGCCCCATTTCCGGATGACCTGTTCCGCCGACAAACTCACCTCGCTGGATAGCACCAGCACCGATTCCTGTCCCAATCGTATAATAAACCAGATTTTCAATACGACCGCCAGCATTGTTGCGGGCTACCACTTCACCGTAAGCTGAGCTATTGACATCCGTCGTAAAGTAAATAGGCACATTGAGAGCACGGCGCAGAGCGCCAACAATGTCCACATTAGCCCAGTGCGGCTTAGGAGTAGTCGTAATAAAGCCGTAAGTCTTTGAGTTGGGATCAATATCAATCGGCCCGAAAGATCCAACAGCTAGACCAGCTAGATTGTCAAAACGAGAAAAGAACTCAATCGTCTTGTCTAGCGTTTCAATAGGCGTGGTCGTTGGAAACTGTGTCTTTTCAACAACTTCAAACCGTTCATCGCCTACAGCACAGACAAACTTAGTGCCGCCCGCTTCCAAACTTCCATACAATTTTGTCATTATAAATCCTCTTTTAACATTTGATTTTTACTCTATTCATTATAGCATATCTCTTGCAGACTTCTTGCCAAAAATAGTCTTTTTAAATCTTTTTCAACAAGACTGTACTTATGACATAAAAAACGAACAAAAGCTGATTTGTTCGTTTTCTAAATTCCATTAGGCTTTCACTTCGATAACTGCGTCGCCTTTAGCAAGAGCTCCTTCTGCTACTGGAGTCACAGAAGCGTAGTCAGCTGTGTTTGTAACGATGACCATAGTCGTATCATCCAGACCAGCGGCTGCAATTTTCTCAGCTTCAAATGTTCCCAGAACATCGCCAGCTTTGACCTTGTCACCTTGAGCAACCTTTTGGTCAAAGCCTTCGCCGCCCATAGATACTGTGTCGATTCCGACGTGAATCAGAATTTCAGCACCATTGGCTGTCTTCAAACCATAAGCATGGCCAGTCGCGAATGCAATCGTAACTTCTGCATCAGCCGGAGCATAAACCACACCTTCGCTAGGTTTGATAGCAATTCCTCGTCCCATCGCTCCGCTAGAGAAAACAGGATCATCAACATCGCTCAAAGCTACTGCCTGACCAACAATTGGAGAAATAATTGTTTCGTCTTGGAGGGCAGCTGGCACATTACCAGTTGTTTCTTCTTCGACCTGTGTTTCAGTTTCAGCTTTTTCATCTTTTTTATCAAGAGCAACTCTCAAAGCAACGCTAGGGATTGAAGCTTTTGATAAAACATCTGTCATTTTATCTTGCCACTCATCTTTCTCATCTTCAAAACCAAACATATAAGTCAATGCAAATCCAAGAGCAAATGATACAGCTACCATGAAGAGATATTGGAAGAGTTGTCCATTACCGATATAAAGCATTGTACCTGGAATGATAGTGATACCATTACCAGTACCAGCAAGTCCAAGGAGAGATGCCAAGCCACCACCAATTGCACCAGCAATCAATGAAAGGAAGAAGGGTTTGCGGTAACGCAAGTTAACCCCGAAGATAGCTGGCTCTGTAATACCAAGGAAGGCAGAAAGAGCAGCTGGGAAAGCAAGGGCTTTTAACTTAGGATTTTTCGTTTTGAACGCAACAGCTACAGTCGCTGCACCTTGGGCTGTCATAGCAGCAGTGATAATCGCATTAAATGGATTCACCTTATCAGTAGCGAGTAACTGAATTTCAAGCAAGTTGAAGATATGGTGAACACCTGATACGACAATCAATTGGTGAACTCCACCAATCACCAAACCACCTAAACCAAACGGTAAAGCAAGGATTGCTTTTGTTCCAAACAAAATGTAGTTTTCAACAACGTGGAATACTGGTCCGATGACGAAAAGTCCAAGGATAGACATTACCAAAAGTGTAACGAATGGTGTCACCAATAGATCCAAGACATCTGGCACAACCTTGCGGAGAGCTTTTTCAAACTTAGCTCCAACAACCCCGATAATGAAGGCTGGAAGAACAGAACCTTGCAAACCAACAACTGGGATGAAGCCAAAGAATTTCATGGCAGTCACTTCGCCACCTGATGCTACTGCCCAAGCATTTGGAAGCGAGCCAGACACCAGCATCATACCAAGGACGATACCAACAGCTGGATTTCCACCAAATACACGGAAGGTTGACCAAACAACCAAACCTGGCAAGATAATGAAGGCTGTATCCGTAAGGATTTCTGTATAGGTCTTCACATCATCTGGAAGTGTCATCCCAAGAGCGTTCAAGAGTCCACGCACACCCATGAAGAGACCTGTTGCTACGATAACTGGAATGATTGGTACAAATACGTCACCAAATGTACGGATGGCGCGTTGGAACCAATTCCCTTGCTTAGCAGCTTCTGCTTTCATGTCATCTTTTGATGAAGTTGGCAATCCTAAGGCTACAACTTCGTCATAGATTTTATTAACCGTACCGGTACCAAAGATAATCTGGTACTGGCCGGAGTTAAAGAAGGCACCCTGCACTTTTTCCAGATTTTCGACAGTATTTTTGTCGATTTTACTTTCATCTTTAACCATCACGCGCAAGCGAGTCGCACAGTGAGCCACACTGTTGACATTCTCGCGTCCGCCAAGGGCTTCGATGACTTTTTTTGCAATTTCAGTATTATTCATTTGCAAAAATCTCCTTATAAATATTTTTAACTTTTGAAAGCGATTTTATCGCCTTTACGAATATTATTTTACCATGATTCAAAAATATGTCAAGCGTTTTGCAGAAAAAATATTTTTTTACTGTTAAATGTTGATTTTTCGTCGGAAAACGTTTACTATAGTAATAAGAAATAATATGATTCGGAGGACAAAAGATTGGCTTGGACTACTGAAAAACGCTACAAACGCTATGAAGACTGGACTCAGGAAGAGCTACAACAGATCAAAGAAAACATCGCTAAATCTCCTTGGCGGGCTAACTACCATGTGGAGCCTCAGACGGGTCTGCTCAATGATCCCAATGGCTTTTCTTATTTTGACGGCAAGTGGGTGGTTTTCTACCAAAACTTTCCTTTCGGAGCAGCTCACGGTCTCAAGTGCTGGGTCCAGATGGAAAGTGACGACCTAGTTCACTTCACGGAAACTGGTCTTCGAGTGCTGCCAGATACTGCTCTGGACAGCCACGGTGCCTACTCAGGCTCTGCCATGCAGTTTGACGACAAGCTCTTTCTCTTCTATACTGGCAATGTTCGTGATGAGAATTGGGTGCGTCACCCCTATCAGATCGGTGCCTTGTTAGATAAATCAGGTAAGCTCGAAAAAATTGACAAGGTCTTGATTGAGCAACCTGCTGAAGCGACCGACCACTTCCGCGATCCGCAGATTTTCAACTACAAAGGGCAATTCTATGCTATTGTCGGTGGACAAAACCTAGACAAGCAAGGCTATGTCAAGCTTTACAAGGCAGTTGATAATGACTATACCAACTGGGAATCCGTCGGTGATTTGGACTTCGCCAATGACAAGACAGCCTATATGATGGAGTGTCCTAATCTAGTCTTTATCAATGACCAACCAGTCCTGCTCTATTGTCCTCAAGGTTTGTCTAAGGATGTACAGGACTATGGCAACATTTATCCAAACATGTATAAAATAGGTCGATCGTTTGACACAAACAAAGCTGCTATGATTAATCTTAGCCCTATCCAAAATCTGGACTACGGTTTCGACTGCTACGCGACCCAAGCTTTTAACGCACCTGACGGTCGTGCACTGGCTGTCAGCTGGCTAGGCTTGCCTGATGTGGAATACCCATCTGACCGCTTCGACCATCAAGGGGCCTTCTCTCTCGTCAAGGAATTAAGTCTGAAAGACGGCAAGCTCTACCAATACCCAGTGCCTGCTATCAAGGATTTGCGAGCAGAGGAACAGCCTTTCACTGCTCTGGCAGAAAGCAAGAACAGCTACGAACTAGAACTAGATTTCGCTGCGAACACCGAACACGAAATCGTCCTCTTTGCAGACAAGGATGGCAAGGGGTTACGCATCAATTTTGACCTCAAGGAAGGTCAAGTGACCGTTGACCGCAGTCAGGCGGGTGAGCCATTCGCTCTGGACTTTGGAACCAGCCGAAGCTGTGATATTGACAAAGAAGCCACAAGTGCTACTATCTTCATCGATAAATCAATTTTTGAAATTTTCATCAATAAAGGAGAG